>PKEY01000018.1 GCA_002919265.1 Hyphomicrobiaceae bacterium
CCTTCTTCGTGCTTTCCGATACTGCTATTTGATCAGGCCGCCTTCGCCAGCAGATTGCGGTTGATCAGTGTCTCAGCGATCTGGACCGCGTTGAGCGCGGCACCTTTGAGCAGGTTGTCCGCCACGATCCACATGGCCAATCCGTTCTCGACCGTCGGATCTTCGCGGATACGGCTGACGAAAGTGGCAAACTCGCCCGCGGCGTCGACCGGGGTCACATACCCGCCCGGCTCGCGCTTGTCGACGACCAGTACACCCGGCGCCTCGCGCAGGATGTTGCGCGCCTCTTCCGCCGTGATCGGCTTTTCGAACTCGATGTTCACCGCCTCGGAGTGACCGACGAACACCGGAACGCGCACGCACGTAGCTGTGACCTTGATCTTCGGATCGAGGATCTTCTTGGTCTCAGCCAACATCTTCCATTCCTCTTTCGTGTAGCCGTCTTCCATGAAGACGTCGATGTGAGGAATGACGTTGAAGGCGATCTGCTTCGGGAATTTCTGCGGTTCGACCTCCTGACCCGGAACGTACTTGCCCTTGGTCTGGTACCACAGCTCGTCCATCGCCTCTTTTCCGGCGCCCGACACAGACTGGTAGGTCGATACTACCACGCGCTTGATCGTTGCATAATCATGCAACGGCTTCAGCACGACGACCATCTGCGCCGTCGAGCAGTTCGGATTGGCGATGATGTTCTTTTTCTGGAAGCCGCGAACGGCCTCGGCGTTGACCTCCGGCACGATGAGCGGGACATCCTGGTCGTAGCGCCAGGCCGATGAGTTATCGATGACGACGCAACCCTTCGCCGCGATTCGGGGGGACCACTCCTTCGAGACAGACCCGCCCGCAGACATCAGGCAGATGTCGACCCGCGAGAAATCGAACTGTTCTATGTCATGGCATTTGAGCGTTTTGTCGCCATAGCTGACTTCCGTGCCAAGGGAGCGCCGCGACGCGATCGCGTAGACCTCGTCCGCAGGAAATTGCCGCTCCGCCAGAACATTCAGCATCTCGCGGCCCACGTTGCCCGTGGCACCGACAACAGCGACTCTGTAGCCCATGACTAGCTTCTCTCATCAGGAAACAGGCCGACCACCTGTTCGGCCCCACGCTCGAATAGACGATTTGCACCAGGAATCAATACAGCGTGCCAAAAATAACGCGCTCAACTTGCCAAATCGGGCGATTCCGCAGTCGATCCGCAAACGAAATCTCTGCCATCAGCTTGTCAGACGGACTCAAAAGCCCAAAGCTGCGTAGGGAGAGGGGTGGAACGAAGTTCCGAGACAGCTATCGGAGGCCTATTGCAGCCTCCGACAGCACCCTTCGCGTTTGCGCGACCTGGTAGTCAGCTTAGGGAAAGTCAGTTGTGGTCTTCCGGCAATCGTGGCAGCGGGAAGAACTCGATCCCTTCCTCCTGAAGCTCGCGAGCCTCCTCCAGCGTGGCCTCGCCGTAGATGCCCCGCTTCTCGACCTCGTCGTAGTGCATCTTACGGGCCTCCTCGGCGAACCGCGGCCCGACGTACTCGGCATTCTTCTCGACCTCAGCTCGCAAGCGGCGCATTAACGCCAGAAACTCCCGCCGCTTCTCAGCCATGGCCGCTTCGTTGGCCACCCTCACCTCCTGCTCCTTCGACCGGCCAACGGAGATGTTGGGCGCCATGATGGCTTTGGAGACATTGGTCGAGCCGCAAAGAGGACAGCTCACAAGCCTGCGCGCAGCCTGTTTGTCGAAGTCCTCGCTGCTCTTGAACCAGGCCTCGAACTCGTGGCTATGATCGCACTGTAAGCTATACCGGATCATGGAGCCCTTTCCGAATGCGCTGCAGGCTTAAGCATGTGTGACCTCGAACGGTCTGTCATGCCTTAAGGAGGGGATCCGCTTCCGGGCCTCCTCGACCGCCTGCATGTCGATGTCCGCGAAAATAACCGTCGATTTCTCGCCGTCGGCTTCGGCCAAGACCTCGCCCCACGGCGAGACGATCATGCTGTGACCATAGGTACTGCGGCCGCACTCATGCGCTCCCACCTGCGCGGCGGCGAGTACGAAGCACTGCGTTTCGATCGCGCGAGCTCTCAACAGGACATGCCAATGAGCCTGGCCGGTCGGCACCGTAAAGGCCGATGGTACGGCAATCAGCTCAGCACCGCTTTTGGCAAGGGCCCGGTAGAGCGTTGGGAAGCGCATGTCGTAGCAGATCGTCAATCCGAGAGATCCCCACGGCAAGTCGGCAAGTACGGCCTTGCGGCCGGGCTCAAAGTTGCGACTCTCACGATAACTTTCCCCGCCCGGCAGCTCGACATCAAACATATGGATTTTGTCATAGCGCGCCGCAATCCTCCCCTCGGGCGAGAATAGGAAGGACCGATTGGCAATCTTATCGGGCTTGACCAGAACGCCCATCGACCCGAGATGGAGCCAGATGCCAAGCTCCCGCGCCAAGGCCTGACAATGGGCGATAGCCGGGTTGCCTTCCTCAGGCCGCGTTTCAACGAACAGGCGGGCGCGGTCCCGCTCCATCAACACGGAAACCTCGGGGGTCTGCACGTATTGAGCGCCACCGGCGGCAGCCTCGCGGATGAGCTTGGTCATCTCGACCAGATTACGAGCCACGTCGCGTCCGGTGCACATCTGCACGAGCGCTGCACGAAACCGCCGTTCTTGTGTTGCAGTGGGCACTCTTAAGACCCCCCGCTGTCGCTGCTAGACCGCCAGCATCCGGTCAAGCTGCCCTGTGCGGTCAAGCTCGTAAAGATCGTCGCAGCCGCCGACGTGCGTCTCTCCAATCCAGATCTGCGGGACAGTGCTACGCCCACCCGCTTTCACCGTTATCTCTTCCCGCAGGGCAGGGTTGCCAGTGACGTCGATCTCGTCGAAGGCGATACCCTTCCGATTGAGCAGCTGCTTCGCCATGAGGCAATAAGGGCAGAACCTTGTTGTGTAAATGGTGACCTTTGCCATTTTCTAAATACTCGGGAGTGTGCGCTGAACATCTAGGCTGCGCATCCGCATGAAGGAAGGCGGTTGTGAAGGTTCCATCGCCGCACTCATGGGGTGATCAGGCTATCACTGGTCACAAGGCCCAGCGCGAGAACGTCCACGCGCGATGCGCCAGCCCGTTTCAGCACCCGGGCACAACCTTCCACCGTGGCCCCTGTCGTGATGACATCGTCAATGAGGACGATGGCGCGCCCCTCGACCGACGCGGCGCGTTTGGGATGGACCGCAAATGCGCCCTGCACGTTGCGCCGCCGCTGATCTCTCGTAAGCCCAACCTGACTGGTCGTCCGCTTTGTCCGCAACAGAATGAACGGATCCCAAGCAATGCCTGTCAGCTTGTGGACTTCTTTGGAGAGAATGGCCGCCTGATTGAAGCGCCGCTTGAGCAATCGCCAGCGATCGAGCGGCACCGGCACAATCAGGTCAGCATCCTGCAGCAGTTCTTCACCGGCCTGAACGAGCCAGCGGCCGAAGAGTCGACGGGCGATGTGGCTGTCGCCGTACTTCAGCTGATGAACGAGGTCGCGCAGGACGCCGTCGAAATGAGCCACGGCCCGGGCCCGATCATAGATCGGCGGATCAGCCTCTGCCTGAGCTGAGATCGCCCGGCCGCCGATATCGTAGGGCAGAGGAATCCCGAGCCGATCGCAAATGGGCGGGCGAATGAACTTGATGCTCCGCCAACACTGCGCGCATAAGGCATCGTGCACGGCCAGCGGCTTACGGCAGTAAAGACAAGTTGGCGGTACGACGAGGTCGGCTAGGGTAGCCGCTGCCGATTTCGCGTGATCGCGGATGGAACAGACGATACTCATGACGCAACTCGGACCACGGGCCGTATCCTAGCGCCGAGTGTCGAACCTGGGCACTTCCCGCGCGGAAAAACACATCCTCGAATGGCGCGTTAAACGATCATGAGTGATGACAGCCAGATCTTTGACCTTCAGCTGCTGAAGCAGCGGCGGGACCGCGCGGCCTCAAATATCTTTGCGCACGATTTCCTTCTGCAACGCGTAGCGGAGGACTTTGCCGTACGCCTTAGCGCCGTGCAGCGGCAATTCCCAATCGCAGTCGATCTCGGCGCATACCACGGCGTCTTGGCTCGCACAGTTGCTGACATACCAGGCGTCCTACTTGTCGTGAGTGCCGACTGCTCGCGGCGAATGCTGAGCCTTTGCCCCTCGCCGCGTGTGCTGGTCGACTTCGAGGTGCTTCCGTTCGCCGACGAGTCACTGGATCTCGTCGTTTCCGGCCTGACGCTTCACCTCGTCAATGACCTTCCGGGCACGCTCATCCAAATTCGACGCGCGTTGAAGCCAGATGGCCTGCTGCTCGCAGCCGTTCTGGGCGGCGAAACGCTCAGGGAACTGCGTGAATCGTTCCTTCTCGCAGAATCGGAGCTCGAGGGTGGCGTTAGCCCGCATGTCGCGCCATTCGCCGACGTTCGCACATACGGAAGCCTTTTGCAGCGCGCCGGCTTCGCGTTGCCGGTAACGGACTCGGATGTCGTAACCGTAACGTACAGCTCACCGCTCGCCCTGATGCAGGAGCTTCGCGGAATGGGCGCAACCAACACCCTCATCAGCCGTCGCCGTACGCCACTACGGCGGAGCACCTTGATGCGTGCGTGCGAGATTTACGTCGAACGGTACGCAAGACCTGACGGCCGCATTCCTGCGACTTTCGAAATCATCACCTTGACGGGCTGGGCACCACACGAAAGCCAGCAAAAACCGCTCAAGCCAGGCTCGGCACAAGTCCGTCTCGCAGACGTGCTCCGTACACGCGAGATTTCGGCCGGAGAGAAAGCCGGACCGTTGCCGCCGAAGCGAGAAGAGTGATCGATCGAGGCGTGGCCTTCGCAGCTACTTCCGTGCGATGACCAGCCCTTCATCGAGCGAGAAATAGAGTTTTCCGCCTTGCTGGCGCGGACGGAAAAATGCGCGGAGGGCACCGGAAGAGCCCATAACTACGGCTTCAAGTTGGGCGATCGTGGCCTTGTCTGCGCCCATGCGCTCAGCCCAAGGAATGAACTCGATTTCCTTCGGCAGAATCTCGACCGCAGAAATCGAAAACCCTGCCTCGGAAATCGCCGTCCGCCATTCTTCGATCGTCAAACAACGGCCGTGGCTAGGGTCGCGCAGTTTTTCGAAGGCATTGTGGGCCTTCGCTGCTTCGTGCAACTCGTCCTTAGTGAAACCCGGCGTCGAACCCTCATCCGGCGAGATGTTGTCGACCAGCGCGAACGTACCGCCGGGCTTCAGCACCCGGTAGGATTCGGCGACGAATTTCGGAATATCGGGAAAGTGGTGAGGCGCGATACGGCAGGTGACGAGATCAAAGCTGCCATCGTCGTAGGGCAGCGCCATTGCATCGGCTTTCTCGAAGATGACGTTCTCGAGACCCCGCGATTTGGCCAGCTTCTCCGCCTCGGCCAGCATCTCGTCCGTGATGTCGCTGGCGATCACTTCCGCCACATGAGGGGCAAACGCAAGCGCCGTATGCCCTGCACCCGTGGCAACGTCGAGCACGCGCCAGTGCTTCTCTGGCCGCACCAGATCGATCAGACGTTGAAGACTGGCGCCTTTGGCGTGAACAGGGGAGGTGGCGTAACCCGCGGCGTGAGCGCCGAACTGCTTCTGAACGAGCGATTTCGTCTCTGACATCGCCGCGCCACCTGAACGAAGGTTGGATGCGCGCCCGACTTCACAGCCGGGCGCGCTCAAAAGCGTCAGTGCCAGGTGCGCACGTCGACGAAGTGCCCGGCAATGGCTGCCGCTGCCGCCATGGCTGGCGACACCAGGTGCGTACGGCCAAGGCGACCTTGGCGGCCCTCGAAGTTCCGGTTCGAGGTCGAGGCGCAGCGCTCGCGCGGCTTCAGCTGGTCCGGGTTCATCCCGAGGCACATAGAGCAGCCTGCCTCGCGCCAGTCGAAGCCGGCTTCCTTGAGGATCTTGTCGATCCCTTCGGCCTCAGCCTGTTGCTTCACCAAGCCCGAGCCCGGAACGACCATCGCGTAAACATTTGGCGCCACCTTCTTGCCCTTCGCGATGCGGGCTACCTCACGCAGGTCCTCAATGCGGCCGTTCGTGCACGAGCCGATGAACACGCGATCGATCTTGATATCGGTGATCTTGGTCCCCGGCGTCAGGCCCATGTAGTCGAGCGCGCGCTTCATGGCCGCCCGCTTCGCCTCGTCCTCGACCTTTTCCGGATCGGGAACGACGCCGGTGACGGACACCACGTCTTCAGGGCTGGTGCCCCACGTAACGATCGGCGGCAGGTTCGTGGCGTCCAGCCGAACCTCGGTGTCAAAATGCGCACCTTCGTCGGAGTACAGCGTCTCCCAGTACCGCATGGCCATGTCCCAAGCAGCGCCCTTCGGCGCCTTGGGCCTGCCCTTGAGGTATTCGAACGTCTTCTCGTCTGGCGCAATCAAACCTGCGCGAGCGCCCGCCTCGATGGACATGTTGCAGACCGTCATGCGGCCTTCCATCGACAGCGAGCGGATGGCCTCGCCAGCGTACTCGATGACGTGGCCGGTGCCGCCGGCAGTGCCGATCTCGCCAATGATGGCCAGGATGATGTCCTTCGCCGTTACGCCCTCCGGCAGCTTGCCGTCGACGATAACGCGCATGTTCTTCGCTTTGCGCTGAATGAGCGTCTGCGTGGCGAGCACATGCTCGACCTCGGACGTACCGATGCCGTGAGCCAACGCGCCGAAAGCGCCGTGCGTCGAGGTATGGCTGTCGCCGCAGACGATCGTCGTGCCTGGCAGCGTGAAGCCCTGCTCAGGGCCGATGACGTGCACGATGCCCTGCCGGACGTCGAGCTCGTTGTAGTATTCGATGCCGAAATCCTTGGCGTTTTGCGCCAGCGTCTCAACCTGCAAGCGGCTCTCGGGATCGTCGATCCCGTTCCGGCGATCGGACGTCGGTACGTTATGATCGACAACCGCCAGCGTCTTTTCCGGCGCACGGACCTTGCGGCCGGCAAGTCGCAATCCCTCGAAGGCCTGCGGAGACGTCACCTCGTGCACGAGATGCCGATCGATATAAATCAGGCAGGTCCCGTCCGGCTGACGCTCAATAACGTGATCGTCGAAAATTTTGTCGTAGAGGGTGCGCGCCATTCCCTTGCCTCCCAACTCCGCTGGCATGGTGATAGCCGTTTGCTGTCGATCTGAAAACCCCGCGCGCGTGTGGTCGCTTCGCACAGGATAAAAAAAAACCGGGCCCGAAGGCCCGGTTGAAAGTCGAACCGCATCCCGAAGGATGCGTGAAGGCGTCAAAGGGAGGGTACGGCCTTCATCAGCTGTCCGTCACAGCTGCGCATAATATAAGCAGCGCGCTCTGGATTTGAGCAAGCTGGCGGGCCGCATGTTTGCCATGCGAGGCCCGCATGACTTTAGCCCGTTGAAACTCCTAGCTTTTGGCTTGCCTGGAGCTGGCGACGAGGAAGTCCCGCAAAACCTGAACTTTCTTCGAAGTCCGCAATTCTTCGGGATATACGAAGAGGATCGGAATCTTCGGAAATTGAACGTCTGAAAGAACGGTAACGAGGTCTCCTTCCTCCTCCGTTAGGTAATCCGGAATAAGTCCGATGCCTATTCCTGCGCGAATGGCGTATTTCAGCGCAACGATGCTATTCGCGGTAAAAACAGGAACGCGCGGCTCTTTTCCTTCCCGGCCAATCGTTTCCAGTGCACGAATGGCCGAAAGATGCATTGCCGGTGTACCGCTATAGGAAACGAAACGGTGGCTGCGCTCCAGCTCCTCCAGCGTTTGCGGCACGCCGTATTTGCGCACGTATTGGGTCGAAGCGTAGGCGCGTACGTGCATGCTGAAAAGCGGCCGCCGAATGAGATCGGCTTGATCCGGCTCGCGCGTCCAAATGGCGACGTCCGCCTCGCGCATCGAAATATCGATTTGGTCGTCATTGAGGACGAGCTCGACTCGAATGTCCGGGTAGAGCTCCATGAATTCCTTGAGCTTCTGGGTTACCCAGACCGTCCCCAGGCCGACCGGCGCGGTGATGCGCAGCTCTCCGCTCGGTTTTGTTGTAGTGTCAGACAGCAGCATCTCTGCCGTCTGCAGCTTGTTCATGACCTCGGTCGCGGTGCGATAAAGCATCTCGCCCTGCTCGGTCAGAACAAGACCGCGGGCATGTCGGTGGAAGAGGGCGACGCCCAGCTCGCGTTCCAATGCAGAAACCTGTCGGCTGACAGCCGACTGGCTCATACGGAGAATGTCGCCAGCGTGCGTGAAGCTGCCAGCTTCGGCCGCGGCATGAAATATTCTGAGCTTATCCCAATCCATGACACCTGTTCGGCCGGTACCCGCGCGACCGCGTTCCGGCAGAACCTGACCTGAGGTCAGCGACCCCATAACACCAGTTCCTGTTTCTGCGGACGGATGATCTTGCGAAGAGCGCGGACAGCTTTCTGATTTCTTCGGGACCAGCTTAAGCTAAAACGATGTAAAAACAAAGGCCTGACTCAAACGCAAGAGAACTCTTCCAGTAATGCTTTACCAAGCCGCAATGGAGGTCGTCCCCGGCTGGCCGGCGAGATAGCGTTCTGCTTCCAGCGCGGCCATGCAACCCATGCCTGCCGCAGTAACAGCTTGGCGGAAAGTATCATCTTTCACGTCCCCTGCTGCGTAGACCCCTGGAATTGAAGTAGCCGTGGAATCCGGTTTGGTAAGAATGTAGCCGGACGGCTTCATTTCGAGCTGGCCTTTGAACAGCTCGGTTGCCGGCGCGTGGCCAATGGCGACGAAAACGCCATCGACAGCACGTTCTGTAATCTCTCCTGTTTTCACATTTTTCAGCCGAATGCCTGTCACGGTCTTGGGATCGTCGGTGCCGAGGATCTCTTCGACCACCGTGTCCCAAACGATCTCGATCTTCGGATTGGCGAAGAGCCTCTCCTGCAGGATCTTTTCGGCGCGGAAGCTGTCGCGACGGTGGACGACCGTGACGCGCTTGGCGAAATTGGTCAAAAATAGCGCTTCTTCCACGGCACTATTACCGCCGCCGACCACAATCACTTCCTTGCCCTTGTAGAAGAAGCCGTCACAGGTCGCGCAGGCGGAAACGCCGTGCCCTTTGAATTTCTCCTCGCTGGGCAAGCCCAACCACTTGGCCTGGGCACCGGTGCAGATGATCAGAACATCGCAGGTATAGGTGTCGCCAGAGTCGCCTTCGAGCCAGAATGGCCGCCGCTTCAGATCGACCTTGGAGATGTGGTCCATAATGATCTCAGTGCCAAAGCTTTCGGCCTGAGCTTTCATCTCCTCCATCAGCCACGGCCCTTGGATGGGTTTGGAAAACCCCGGGTAATTCTCGACATCCGTCGTAATCGTCAGCTGCCCGCCGGGCTGGATGCCCTGGATCAAGACCGGCTTCAGCATGGCGCGGGCAGCGTAAATGGCAGCTGTGTAGCCCGCCGGGCCAGAGCCAAGGATGAGAACCTTTGCGTGCTTCGGGGTCGTCATTGGTCAGCTCATGATCCTGTTTCGTCAGTAGCCCTCGCGGGCAAGCGGAAACTCACTAACACAGTTCAACATCAACCATGCTCCGGTGCAGCCATTGGGGACGCGGGCAGCACACACCTTTTCATATGAGTTTCAGGCTTCGAAGACTCACGTGGCCGTTGCGTCCCACGATGATGTGATCGTGAACGGTGACGCCTAAGGGCCTCGCTGCCTCGATGATCTGCCTGGTCATCTCTATGTCGGCCCGCGAGGGCGTCGGATCACCGGATGGATGATTGTGACAAAGGACAATCGCCGTGGCTGAAAGTTCGAGCGCGCGTTTCACCACTTCCCGCACATAAACCGGCGTGTGGTCGACAGTGCCTTGCTGCTGCACCTCGTCAGCGATCAGCTGGTTGCGCTTGTCCAGAAACAGGATGCGGAACTGCTCGCGCGGCTCGAAGCCCATGGCGGCGCGGCAATAATCGACAACCTGGCGCCATGACGATAGGGCTGGGCGCCCCATGATCTCACCGCGCATCATGCGTAGAGCCGCCGCGCGAACCAATTTGAGCTCGGTAATGACCGCCTCGCCGACATCTTTCACTTCGGAGAGCAGATGCTCGGGCGCGTTGATCACCTCGGCGAAGCTGCCGAAACGCGCGATTAAACGCTTGGCCAGTTCCTTGGTATCGCGACGTGGAATGGCGCGGAAAAGAACCAGTTCGAGCAGCTCGTAATCGGGAAGGGCGTCAGGCCCAGCCGTTCTGAAACGCTCCCGAAGCCGTTGGCGATGGCCAAAATAGCTCGGCATGGGCGCTTCAAAAAACGAGCCCTGTTTCGCAGGGCTGGTCCGACGATCCTCCGTCGTTTTGGTCATGGGCTTGCTCCCCCCTTCCAGCAAACCCATGATCTGTCAGCTGTTTGAGCGACCGGGTCGATCAAGACCGGCGGGAGAGAGCGTGAAGATTTCGCACCCAGTCTCCGTAACGCCCACTGAGTGCTCGAACTGAGCCGAAAGCTCCCGGTCCCGTGTGACAGCCGTCCAGCCGTCCGAAAGGATTTTCACGTGCGGCTTGCCGAGATTGATCATCGGCTCGATCGTGAAAATCATCCCCGGCTTGAGTACGGGGCCTTCGCCCGGGTTGCCGTAGTGCAGGATGTTCGGCCTGTCGTGGAACACCTGGCCGACACCATGGCCGCAGAAGTCGCGAACAACACTGCAGCGCTCAGACTCCGCGTAGCTTTGGATCGCCGCGCCGATGTGCCCAGTCGTGTTGCCGGGCTTGACCGCGGCGATGCCACGCATCATCGCTTCATAAGTGACATCGATCAGCCGCTGCGCCCGCCGGCTGATTTCGCCCACCGGGAACATCCGGCTGGTGTCGCCATACCAGCCATCGACGATCAGCGTCACGTCGATGTTGACGATGTCGCCCTCGCGCAGGGGCTTCGGCCCCGGAATGCCGTGGCAGACGACGTGGTTCACCGAAGTACAGATCGATTTGGGAAAACCACGATAATTCAGCGACGCCGGAATGGCGCCGTGGTCCATCGCGAACTCGAAGACGAGCTCGTCGAGCCGCTCCGTCGTAACCCCCGGCTTCACGTAAGGGACAAGCATATCGAGCGCCGCCGCGGCGAGCTGGCCCGCCTTGCGCATGGCGGCAAAACCTTCGGGTCCGTAGAGCCGGATGCGGCCTTCGCGCTGGTCAGCGTGACTGAGATCGAGATTGGACATGAACTGGATGCTTCTTTGAACAAAGCGGTGGCGCAGTCTCAATTTAGTGCAAAAAGCCTCAGGCGCAATGCGAGATCCCGTAGCGGGCAGCGGGCGGGGCGCTAGGAGCCATCGGGGATCGCTTCATCGGAAGGCAGCGCACGTCAGGTGGCCACCTCATTCAAGTCGCACACGATGCGGCTCTGGCCATTCCTGGTCACGTAGTAATTGCCGAGCACCAGCACATCGAGGCCGCTCCGCAGGAAGCACGACACCGCGTGGCTGGGGGTCTCGACTATTGGCTCCTGCTGATTGAAGCTCGTATTGAGCAGCACCGGGACGCCGGTGAGCCTCCCGAACGTCTCGATGACACCGTAGTAACGCGGGTTGGCGCTCCGCTCGACTGTCTGAATTCTCCCCGTTCCGTCGACGTGAACGGCTGCGGGGATCAAATGTTTCTTGTCCTCCCGCACGCGCGGTGCCAGCGTCATGAACGGATCGGGCTGGTCGATATGGAAAAATTCGGAGGCCCGTTCCAGAAGCACGGCGGGCGCAAAGGGGCGGAACGGCTCCCGGTGCTTCACGCGCGCGTTGATGATGTCCTTCATCTCCGCGCGCCGTGGATCGGCGAGAATGGAGCGATTGCCCAGCGCCCGAGGTCCCATTTCCGAACGGCCCTGGAACCACCCGACAATCCGTCCCGCTGCAAGATCCCGCGCGACCCGCTCCAGCAGCTCCAGTTCACTCAACCGCTCGCCGGTGAGATGAGCGACGGCCAAGGCATCCCTGATATCCTTCTCGCTGTAGGTCGGCCCGTAATAGGGATGGGTCAACTCCATACACCGGGGCCGACCTAGGGTCTGGTGGTAATGCCAGAGCGTGCTGCCGAGCGGGGCCCCCGTATCCGAGGCGCAGGGCGGAACCCACACGCGCTCGAAGCCGGCTTCTTCCAGAACCCGCGCATTTGCGACGCAATTCAGGGCCACACCACCGCTGATGCAAAGTTTGGTGGCGTTCGTCTTGAGGCGCAGATCTCGGGCCATGTGGAGCACGATTTCTTCGGTGACGACCTGCAATGCCCGGGCAATGTCACGGTGGCGATCGGTGAGCTCTTCACCGGGAAGCCGGGGCGGCCCGAACGTTTCAATAAACCGCCTCTTGAATGGTCGAAGTTCGCCGAAAGCGTCGTAGCTGAAGTAATCGAAGTTGACCTGATAGCGACCGTCAGGCGTCGGGCGGATGAGCTCGCGAAAGGCGTTGACGTAGGTGTCACCGCCAAACGCGGCGAGAGCCATCACTTTCCCTTCGTCGGAAAAATTGAAGCCCAAATATTTCGTGACGAAGGTGTAGACGATGCCGAGCGAGTTGAAGATGCCAGTGTGCCAAAGCCGCTCTATGCGATTGCCTCGCCCGATATAGGCACTGGTCGAAGCATCGTCGCCGAAACCGTCCATCACAAGAATGGCCGCTTCCTCGAACGGGCTTACGAAGAAGATGGCGGCGTGGGCATCGTGGTGGGAAACATTGACGATGGGCGGCAGCTCAGTGATGCCAAGTTGACGTCTGAACTTCCTCCTAAGGACGTTGTTGAGCAAAACGATCTCGTTTTCCTGCGTCGTGTGTGAGGACTGCAGGAGAAAGCTCAAACTCCAGGGAAGTCGTCCAAAAACTGCGCGCGCGAATGTCCACCGCAGACGCGAAAGATCCCACGGCGTCGTGATAACGTCGACTTCTTTGAGGCGCTCGAGGTTTGGCCCCAAGGCTATCCTAAGGGATCCCTTGGGGAAGCGCTTGGTCCGCTTGATACGATCAAGCCGCTCCTCCTCGAGCACGAGTTCTGGAACGCCATTCTCGAGGAGTGCCACTCCACTGTCGTGAGTGGCACTGACCAGTCCGAGTATCCGCACCTGACCTCACTAACGGCAGCAGGTTGGAGGAGCGGCTCAGCCTTTTATTGGTGCCGCCCGTGGCAGTGTTTGTACTTCTTGCCCGACCCACACGGACAGGGTGCGTTTCGAGAAACTTTGCCCCACGTCGCGGGATCGCGCGGATCCATCTGATCAGCACTGCGCCGCGTCTGCAAGGGTGCCCGCCGATCTGGACCATTGGCGTACGCCGTTTCCTCTGCCGCGAGTGCCGCATCCGCCAATGCGAACTCGTCGAGGCCGGTCGTCGGATCGATGTGGTGCGCCTCCATCGGCGGTAGCTCAACCGGCTCGAGCAGTGACCGATCCTCCGGCGAAGCGAGCTCGACGTGCATCAGCTGGCCGGTCACGGCTTCGCGCAGCTTGGCGAGCATGGACTGGAAGAGCACGAACGCCTCGGCCTTGTACTCGTTGAGCGGATCACGCTGGCCGTACGCACGGAAGCCGATCACCTGCCTCAGATGCTCCAGCGTGATCAGGTGCTCCCGCCACAGGTGATCCAGCGTCTGCAGGAGCACCATCTTCTCGATCTGCCGGTAGATGTCCGGTCCGATGTCCGCCGCCTTCTTGGCGGCTTTCGCGTCAGCCGCCTCGATCAGTCGCTCGCGGATCTCCTGATCGGCGATACCCTCCTCGGCCGCCCACTCAACGATCGGCAGGTCGAGGCCAAAGATGTTCTTGATCTCGTTCTGAAGCCCTTCGGCGTCCCACTGCTCGGCGTAGGCATTCTCGGGGATGTGCCGCTTCACCAGCTCGTCGATCACCTCATGCCGCATGGCGGTGACCGTCTCGCTGACGTCGTCCATCCCCATGATCTCTTTGCGCTGGTCATAAATGACCTTGCGCTGATCATTCATCACGTCGTCGTACTTGAGAATTTGCTTGCGGATGTCGAAGTTGCGCGCCTCGACCTTCCGCTGAGCCATCTCAAGCGACTTGTTCATCCAGGGATGGATGATGGCTTCGCCTTCCTTAAGCCCCAGCGTCTTCAGCACGCTGTCCATCCGACTCGACCCGAAGATGCGCATCAGGTCGTCCTCGAGGGACAGGTAGAACTTCGAGCGACCGGGGTCACCCTGACGGCCAGAGCGGCCGCGCAGCTGGTTATCGATGCGCCGGCTCTCGTGGCGCTCGGTGCCGATGACGTAGAGGCCACCCGGCTTTTTGATCGTCTTGGCCGGCTTGCCGCCCTTGGCCGGCTCGATTTCGACGACCTCGCCGGAGTTCAGCACGATCTCGCGGTTACGCGCGATCTCCGCCTTGATCTCCTCGATCCGCTTGGCCTTCTCTTCCTCGCTGAGGCCGGCAGTCTCCTGCTGGATGCGCATCTGCGCGTTGCCGCCCAGCTGGATGTCGGTACCGCGGCCGGCCATGTTGGTGGCGATCGTCACCGCGCCCGGCACGCCGGCCTGGGCGATGATGTACGCCTCCTGCTCGTGGTAGCGCGCGTTGAGCACCTGATGAGGAATGCCCTTTTTCTTCAGGCGCTCGGACAGCATCTCGCTTTTCTCAATCGAGACGGTGCCGACAAGCACAGGCTGCCCGCGCTTCTGAGCCGCCTCGATCTCGCGGATGATGGCGTCCCACTTCTCGTTCGCTGTCCGGTAGATCTCGTCGTCCTCGTCGAGGCGTGCGACGGGCAAGTTCGTCGGGATCTCGACGACGTCGAGTCCGTAGATCTCCATGAACTCGTTGGCCTCTGTGGCGGCCGTACCGGTCATGCCGGCCAGCTTCTCGTAGAGGCGGAAGTAGTTCTGGAAAGTGATCGAGGCCAGCGTCTGGTTCTCGGGCTGGATCGGCACCTTCTCCTTGGCTTCCAGCGCCTGATGCAAGCCGTCCGAGTAGCGCCGGCCCGGCATCATACGGCCAGTGAACTCATCGATGATAATCACCTGGCCGTTCTTGACGATGTAGTCGCGGTCCTTCTGGAAGAGCGTGTGGGCCTTCAGCGCCTGATTGACGTGATGGACGACCGTGACGTTCTCGATGTCGTAAAGCGAGGTGCCTTTGAGCAGGCCGGCAGCCTGCAGCATCTCCTCGATCTTTTCGTTGCCCGACTCCGTGAGTGAAACGGAGCGCTGTTTCTCGTCTACCTCGTAATCTTCCTTCGACAGCCGTGGGATGAAGCTGTCGATCACATTGTAAAGCTCCGCCCGATCCTCGACGGGACCAGAGATGATGAGCGGCGTGCGCGCCTCATCGATAAGAATCGAGTCCACCTCGTCGACGATGGCGTAGTAGTGGCCCCGCTGCACCATCTCCTCGCGGCTCATCTTCATGTTGTCGCGGAGATAGTCGAAGCCCAGCTCGTTGTTCGTGCCGTATGTCACGTCGCACGCGTACTGGGCCCGCCGCTGCATGTCATCGAGCTCATGGACGATGCAGCCCACCGTGAGGCCAAGAAACCTGTAAACCTGCCCCATCCACTCGGCGTCGCGCTTGGCCAGGTAGTCATTGACCGTCACGACGTGGACGCCACGGCCCGTAAGCGCATTGAGGTAGACGGGAAGCGTCGCGACCAGCGTCTTACCTTCGCCGGTCTTCATCTCGGCGATCTTGCCCTGATGGAGGGCGATACCGCCCATCAGCTGGACATCGAAGTGCCGCTGGCCCAACGTGCGCTTGGCAGCCTCACGGACGGTTGCGAACGCCGGCACGAGAAGATCGTCCAGGCTCCTGCCGGCCTTGACCTGCTCGCGGAATTCGGTGGTGCGCGCTCGAAGCTCGTCGTCGCTCAGCTTCTCGAGCTCAGGCTCAAGCTCATTGATGGCAGCCACGATGCCGCGGTAGGCCTTGAGCTTGCGGTCGTTGGCTGTACCGAAAATCTTGGCCGCGATCGAGCCGATTGAAAGCATGTTTCCCGTTCCTTGCAGGGCAGGTCGAGCGCCAAGCCCCGGTCTCACGTGTTCGCGCCGGGGTGAACGCGGGCCTAAACCGGGTGAAGCGCAAACAGGCGCGAGCGGGCTACCGGCAGCCGGAAAGTGCCACTCGTGTGGGGGAGAGATAAGAAGCCGGGCCTGCAAATGTCAATCAATCGGTGGCGACAGTTCGTCTTTCCGCATATCGCCGAAAATCCGCCACATGAACCGAAGTTAACTTGGCATTATGATCGAGGCTCGCTAAGCATCAGACCAGTTTGAATTTTGCTGTCACTCTAACCTTGTGGCGCGCCACGGCAGACCGATCCGCTGCGAAAGCCACTGACCAAGCGAGGAACGATCCCGTGATCTCAAAAGTGAGACTGGGCCTTGTGGCCACCGCGCTCGCGGGCGGCATTGCCATTGTCGCTTCCGGGTTTCAGGCCTCGGCCCAGGACGATGTGGTGGCCGTCGTGAACGGAAAGAAGATCACCGAGGCCGACGTCCGTTTCGCCGAAAGCGAGATCGGCTCGGACCTCGGCAGCTTGCCCGAGGCCACCAAGCGCCGCGTTCTGGTGGAATATCTCATCGAGAACCAGCTCTTCGCCGAAGCAGCCGAAGGCGAAAAGCTGGCCTCTACTCCCGAGTTCGATGGTCGTATGCAATATTGGCGCCGCCGTGCCTTGCGCGACACGTATTTCGATGCGGCGGTGAAGAACGCCGTCACCGAAGCGCAGGCCAAGGCGCTCTACGATCAGCAGATCAAGCTGCTGAAGCCGGAGGAGGAAATCAAGGCCCGGCACATTCTGGTCGAGAGCGAGGAAAAGGCAAAAGAGATCGCCGAGAAGATCGCCCATGGCGCCGACTTCGCCGAGATGGCGAAGCAATACTCTAAGGACCCCGGCACTAAGGACGATGGCGGCTCACTTGGCTACTTCACCCGCGGTCAAATGGTCCCGCAGTTCGAGGAAGCGGCGTTCAAGCTGGAGACCGGTGACGTCTCCGAGCCTGTCCAAACCCAATTCGGGTGGCACCTGATCCAGGTCGAGGATCGGCGGCAGCGCAAGCCGCCAGAGTTTGATGTCATCAAGGACCGGCTGATCGCCTCGATGATCCACCGCAAGGCCCAGGAGATTGCCGCCAAGCTGCGTGGGGACGCGACGATTGAATACGTCGATCCGGAGATCAAGCAGCAGGTCGAGCGCGAAAAGCAACCGGGCGCCGAGGCCCCGAAGCAGTAAGCAGACGGAATTCCAGAACAGAGGGCTTGGTCTCAGTGGCCAGGCCCTTTTTTATGTCTATTGATTTGCCGCCGACAATCTGTTTCGTGGAGGCGGTTTTTTCACCCAGCCGATGCTGGAGGGTCCTTTGGGCAGCACCACAAAAATTTCCCCGTTTGCACCGACAAGCTTGCCGGAAGTTCCGGAAATTCCTGGTATTCGTTTCGCCACCGCCGAGGCCGGCATTCGCTACAAGAACCGCACGGATCTGCTTCTTGCCGTCCTGCCGCCGGGAACGGTGGTAGCCGGCGTGACGACCCGCTCGAAGACTTGCTCAGCGCCGGTGCTTTGGTGCCGCAAGCAGCTGGAGCACGGTCGCGCCCGTGCGCTCGTCGTCAACTCCGGCAACGCGAACGCCTTCACGGGGAAGAAGGGCCACGAAGCCGTTCTCGTCACCGCCGAGGCCGCGGCAAAAGCCGCCGGCTGCAGCCCGGAAGAGGTCTACATCGCGTCCACAGGGGTGATCGGCGAGCCGATGGACGCCACCCGGTTCGCCCATCTGCTCACCGACCTCGCCGCTTCCGCTCGGGGGGACCGGTGGGAGGAGGCGGCACGCGCCATCATGACCACGGACACTTATCCGAAGCTCGCTGTGCGCCGCGTGAAGATGGGCTCGGGCGAGGTGACGTTGGCCGGCTTCTGCAAGGGCGCCGGCATGATCGCGCCTGACATGGCGACGATGCTCTGCTTCATGTTCACGGACGCGCCCATCGCGCAGCCGGTCTTGCAGCGGCTTGTTTCGTCGACGGCCGACAAGACCTTCAACTGCATCACCATCGACGGCGACACCTCGACCAGCGACACGGTTCTGCTGTTTGCGACCGGAGGGGCAGCTGAGCGCGGCGTCGCCCCGGTGAAGGATGCCGCGGACCCAGCGCTCGTGCCCTTCGCCGAAGCACTGCACAGCCTGATGCTTGAACTTGCCCTGGCCGTCGTCAAAGACGGGGAGGGGCTCTCCAAGTTCGTAACGGTGGAAGTTCTCGGCGCGGAGGATGACCGGGCTGCGCGGCGCATCGCCTTCGCAATCGCCAATTCGCCGATCCTGAAGACAGCCATTGCCGGCGAGGACCCGAACTGGGGCCGCGTCGTCATGGCCGTCGGCAAATCAGGCGAGGCTGCGGACCGTGATCGTCTCGCCATCTGGTTCGGGCCGCATCTCGTGGCGCGCGAGGGCGAGCGGTCGCCCGACTACTCCGAACCGGTCGTGGCCCAGTACATGAAGAACCGCGAGATCACGATCCGCGTGGATGTCGGCGTTGGCAGCGGCCAGGCCACGGTATGGACCTGCGACCTGACGCACGACTACGTCTCTATCAACGCCGACTACCGAAGCTGAGCCAAGGCCGCCATCATGGCGAAACCGTTGCTCCTCGTCGCCGCTGCCGCGCTGATCGACCGCGACAAGCGTGTCCTCATCACGCGGCGGCCGCCGGGGAAGCCGATGGCCGGGCTGTGGGAGTTTCCTGGCGGAAAGGTGAAGGAGGGGGAGACGCCGGAGCAGGCCCTCATTCGCGAGCTGTTCGAAGAGCTGAGCATTGACGTCTGTCCCACGTGCCTCGCGCCGCTCACGTTCGCCAGCCACGAATACGAGAACTTCCACCTGCTGATGCCGCTCTACCAGATCCGGACGTGGGACGGCGTTATCGATGCGCGCGAGGGGCAGGAGATCAAGTGGGTTCGTGTCAACCGGTTATCCGAATACCCCATGCCGCCGGCTGACGAGCCGCTCATTCCGATATTGCGGGATTTGATCACTTAGCGAGTTCACAACTCACCAGCCTCGCCGAATCAAGCGGAATCGGTTGAAGTTTTCGGAAGCGCTCGCTATTGTAAGCGCATGCACACCTCTCTTCACACGATCATTGGGCGAATTACTGCCCCGGCTGCCTAAGGGCCGCCGGGTAACTTCTTGCGCTTTCCCCTAATCGATCTCGTGTGAAGGATTTCTCGCTATGGCAGCTCACGCCGCCGCGTCCGCTCAAGCGGAGTCTTCTCTCTCTCGCCCCACTTCCTATCGCGCTCTTTTCTACGTGACCGGCGTTGCCGATCCGGGTCTGCTGCCGCGTTTGATCGAGCCAGTGGCAAAAATGGGCCATGTGCCTACTCGTGTTCACGCCTCCCGCGAATCCGGTGACGGCTCCGAAGTGGCGGTCGACCTTCGCCTCAAGGGTGTCAATCGGCGCACCGCGCAGCTCGTCGAACATGCACTCCGAGCAACGGTCGGTGTGCGGCAGGTCATTGCGGTGGTCGAGCCCGAAGATTGACGTTTGTCGGGCAGCGGGCCACATGGCTGGGCGTCAGGCCAAGCGCTCATGTGGAACTAGCCACCCGTCGATGACCGATCGCCTCAATTGGCGCGATGCGCGCGCTCCCAGCCTCGAAGACATCGAGCAACTGGCTGCTGAAGCCTGGGAGCGGCTGCCAGCGCATTTCCGCGAGATGTGCAGCGACCTCGTCATCCGCGTCGAGGATTTCGCAACGGACGAGGTTCTCAACGAGCTCGGAATCGAAAGTCCTTTCGATCTGATGGGCCTTTACCAGGGTGTGAGCCTTGATCAACGCAGCATCAGCGATCTGCCGCGCCAGCCGGACATGATTTTCCTCTATCGCCGCGCCATTCTCGATTACTGGACCGAAAGTGAAGATACGCTGGGCGACATCGTCGCCCACGTTCTGGTCCACGAGATTGGCCACCATTTCGGCTTTTCCGACGAGGACATGGAAAGAATAGAAGCTTCGGCGAAGCCTTGAGTTTTCGCTGCTGTTGCTTCCCCGCGACCAATCGCACTCGATTGCACACAACATCGACCACGCGATTGAGAGCAGGGCCGTTTCGCGTAAGATCCGTCTCAGCATGGGGCGCAGATCGCGTGAGGGTGGGAATGAGTTTCGGAGCTCTGGCCCGTTGGATTTCAGCCAGCCTTTTTTTCGGACTTGCGGCTGCTCTTGCGACCGCGGCTTCAGCGCAAACGCCGACACCGGAGCAATATCTGGCCCACGTGGGCGGTGAGGCCAAGCTCGTTCCGCCCGGACAGTTGGTAATCGATGGCTATAGGCTTTACTGCGGCAAGCGGCCGACCGTGCTCGATCCGAAACTCGACGATTACGGCGCAGCTTATCCGGGCTTTCTTATTCTCAATCCGCGTTTGCTCGCGCGCGTTTCGACCCCGGTGAAACTCTGGATCCACGCGCACGAATGCGCTCACCAATTCCGCGGACCGGATGAGGAAACGGCTGATTGCTTTGCCGTCCAGCGGGGGCGCCGCGAGGGTTGGTTGACCCCCCAGGGGCTCGAAGAGGTCTGTGCTTTCATTACCCCTGCCAAGAGCACGAGCATGCACCTGGCCGGCTCTCACCGTTGCCAGGCCATGCGCAGATGCTACGCAGAGCAAACGGTCCGCTGAGGCGCTTGACGGGCGCGCTATATGTCTAGTTTATGAACAGGACTGGGCCATATAGCAGAACAGTCGTGCCCAAGGCTGAGGAAAACCAATGCAGAAGTTCACGACTTTAACCGCCGTGGCTGCGCCGCTGCCGATGATCAATATCGACACCGATATGATCATCCCCAAGCAGTTCCTGAAGACGATCAAGCGCACCGGGCTTGGTAAGTCGCTGTTTTACGACCTGCGCTATGACGAAAACGGGAACGAGAACCCGGATTTCGTTCTCAATAAACCCGCTTATCGCAACGCGCAGATTTTGGTGGTCGGAGACAACTTCGGCTGCGGCTCGAGCCGTGAGCACGCGCCGTGGGCGCTGCTGGACTTTGGCATCCGCTGCATCATCTCCACGAGCTTCGCGGACATCTTTTACAACAACTGCTTCAAGAACGGTATCCTGCCCATCAAGGTGACGCCCGAGGAGCTGGAGAAGCTGTTCGACGACGCAAGCCGCGGTTCCAACGCAACGCTGACCGTCGATCTCGAGGCGCAGGAGATTCGCCGGCCTGATGGGGGCGTCATCAGGTTCGATATCGACCCCTTCCGGAAGCACTGCCTGCTCAACGGCCTCGATGACATCGGCCTGACGCTGCAAAAGGAGACCGCTATCCGGGCCTACGAGGAGAAGATGGCCGCCGCTCGGCCTTGGCTGTGAGCCTTAGTGCTCCACATTGAAAGCGGCAAATAGCCCTTCCGAACTCTCATTGACGATTTGTTGCCGATAAATGCCGGGTTTGAGCCCGGCATTTGTTTGAAGTCATTTGCCCTGCAACGTTCCTCCGTTACGCTCACTCAAAACCTAGCGGAGGACCGCACCATGCCTGATGGAAACGGATCGACAGCTCGCAACACCCCGCGCCGTAGCGTCGTCGTAGAAACTTTCACCAATAGCGTTCTTGACCCGAACGCGCCGATGCTGGGGCCCGTCGAAAACGGCGGGACTATTATTGCCAACACAGCGCCCGGCTGCTGGGGGCCGATGATTACGCCGCGCCTGCGCGGCGGGCATGAAGTGACACAGCCCGTCTATGTGGAGGGTGCTGAGCCCGGCGACGGCATTGCCATTCGCATTCGCGACATCACCGTGACTGCGATCGCGACGGCTTCCGGACATGACACTTCGCCTTCAGGCTATTGCCTCGGCGACCCATACGTCGCCGCGCGGTGCCCGACCTGCGATGAGGTTTGGCCGGAAACCCATCTTGAAGGCATCGGCCAGAACGCCGTCATCTGCAACAAGTGCGGTAATCCGGTTAAGCCGTTCGAGATTGTGCACGGTTACACCGTCGTTTTCGATGAAACGCGGCAAGTGGGCGTCACCGTACCGAAGGCGGCTGCCGAAGAGATCGCGCGTAATGCCCATCACTACGCCGCGCTGCCGGACAAGTCCGTGCAGCACCCGATCCTTGTCTTCGCGCCAGCCGATATGCCGGCAGTGATGGTGCGGATGCGGCCGTTCCTCGGTCAGCTCGGAACGATGCCGTCTATCGCGATGCCCGACTCGCACAATGCCGGTGATTTCGGCGCATTCCTGGTCGGCGCGCCGCACGCCTACGGCATCACGGCCGAGCAGCTCGCAGAACACAAGACCGACGGGCACATGGACATCGACGCTGTCCGGCCTGGCGCCATCCTGGTCGCGCCCGTGAAGGTGAAAGGCGGCGGCGTGTACATGGGCGACATGCACGCTGGGCAGGGCGATGGCGAAATCGCCGGCCACACGATGGACGTTGCTGGTAGCGTCACCTTGCAGGTGGAGGTGGTGAAGAACTACCCCATCGACGGGCCGGTTCTCTTCCCCCTCGTCGAGGACCTGCCGCCCTTGGCGAAGCCTTTCACCGCGGAAGAGCGCGCACGAGCAGAGCGTCTCGCGAAATCCTGGGGCATGGAGACGCTCGAAGAGCTTGCGCCGATCTCAGTTATCGGCACGGCTGCCAACATGAACGCTGCCATCGAAAACGGACTGCAGCGAGCAGCGAAACTGCTTGGCATGAGCGTGCCTGAAGTGCGCAACCGCGCGACCATCAACGGCGCGATCGAAATTGGCCGCGCCCCGGGCGTCATTCAGGTGACCTTCCTCGCGCCCCTCAGCCGGCTTGATGCGGTGGGACTCGGCAAATTCGCCCGCGAGCAATACAACCTTTGACCAAACGAAACCCCGCCGTGTCGTGCGGCGGGGTTTTCATTCATTCTGACAGGAGGAATTACGCCGGCGCCATTCTCATGATGGCCAGCGCCATGGCTTGTGCCCGCGGCACCAGCGAGTCGACTTCCAGATATTCCTCCGGCGTATGCGCGGCACCGCCGACCGGACCGACTGCGCAAATCGTCGGGCAGCCGACTGCAGCGGTGAAGCCTGAATCGGCGCAGCCGCCGGAGAACTCGCCTTCCACTGAGAGCCCCGCATCGCGGGCAGCGGCCTGATAGTGCGCGAACAATTTCTCCGATTCCGGCGTGGGATTGAGCGGCAGGAACTCCCCGAGAATTTCAAGCTTCGCCGTGGTCCCCGGCACGTAGCTCGTCGCCACGATCTCCTCGATGGCAGCAACCGCCCTGGTGCGCTCCGGCGGATCGATATAACGCAGGTCGATCTGCGCCTCGGCCGACGGCGCCACCATGTTCACGGCCTCACCGCCCTTCACGATGCCCACGTTGAGCGTCGTGCCTTTCGCGAGATCCGTCAGCTTATGGATAGCGATGATCTTATGGGCGAGCTCTCCAATGGCACTGATGCCCTTCTCAAAGTTCCCGCCCGAATGCGCCGGCCGGCCCTCAATGGTCATGCGCATGAAAACGCCACCCTTTCGGCCGGTGACGACGTTCCCAGTGGGCCTTCCGGGTTCCGAGTTGAGAACGGCCCGCGCCTCCTTGGCCGCGCGCTCGATAATTGGTCGGCACGCGGGTGAGCCAATCTCCTCGTCACTCGTGATGAGACCGATGACGGGCACAGGAGCGCCAAACCTCTTGAAAGCGGCCAGCACAAAGGCGTTCATGACGAGACCCGCCTTCATGTCGGAAACGCCGGGGCCGTAGGCGCGGCCATTTTCAATCCGGAAAGGACGGCGCTCAGCTTCGCCCTTCGAGAAAACCGTATCGCGATGGCCGAGGAGCAAGACCGGCTTTTCGTTGGTCAGCCGATCATCGAGTCGGATGTGAATGGCGTCCCCAAACCGTTCGTTGGGTTCACGCTGGGTAATCAGCCCGTGCTCTGCAAAGAAGCGCTCAAAGCGCTCTCCCACCGCATCGACGCCCGCCTTGTCGTAGCTACCGGAATCGATGTTCACCACGTCGCGCAACAGCGCGATCATGGCGTCCTTCTGATTGGCCAGCCATTCAGTGATTTGCGCTTCTTGTTGGGAGAGTGCCATTGGGTGCCCCATCACTTGTCGTTTTCCGGGGCATTCTAGAACAAACCTGGGCCAACAGGCGATGGGCAGCTTGCCCGGCACGTGGCGACAATGCGACCCGCGGTTTTGGTCGAAGACCGAGGCGTTTCAGTTGCTCTCAATTTTCGGAGGATATTGGCGTAACGCGGCGAGAAAACCCGGCGTTACGCCCCGCGTCCCTCAAAGAATTCTTTTACCCGGCTGAAGAAGCCAGCACTCTCCGGGCTCGTATCCTTGTGGCTTTCTCGCTCGAACTCCTCGAGTAGCTCGCGCTGACGCCGGGTGAGGTTCTTGGGCGTCTCGACCCGCACCTGGATGTACATGTCGCCGTAGGACTTCGAGCGCAGCACAGGCATGCCCTTGCCTTTCAGGCGGAACTGCTTGCCCGTTTCTGTCCCCTCCGGGATCTTCACCCGCGTCACGCTGCCGTCAACGGTCGGCACCTCGATCTGGCCACCCAGCGCGGCCGTGCACATCGAAATCGGCACAACGCAGAAAATGTCGGCACCATCCCGCTGGAAGAACTCATGCGGCTTGATCGAAAGGAAAATGTAAAGGTCGCCAGGCGGGCCGCCGCGCAAACCCGCTTCGCCCTCGCCGGCGAGGCGAATGCGTGTGCCGTCCTCGACACCCGGAGGGATGTTCACAGACAGGGTGCGTTCCCGCATAACCCTGCCTGCACCCGAACACTCGGGGCACGGATCGTCGATGACTTCACCACGCCCCTGACAGTTCGGGCAGGTGCGCTCGATCGTGAAGAAACCTTGAGACGCCCGAACCCTCCCGTAGCCCCCACAGGTCGGGCAGGTCGAAGGTTTAGTGCCGGGCCGCGCTCCGGTGCCGGAGCATTTCGTGCAGGACACGCTCGACGGCACACGGATTTCCGCCGTCTTGCCCGTATAGGCATCCTGAAGCGTGATCTCGAGGTTGTATCGGATATCCGCGCCGCGCTCGCGACCCGTCCGATGCCGCCGACGACCGCCCATGAACTCGCCGAACAGGTCGTCGAAAATGTCCGACATCGAGGCTGCAAAATCCGGTCCAAAACCTCCCGCCGTCCGGCCAGTTCCATCGAAGGCCGCATGGCCGAACTGGTCGTAGGCCGCGCGTTTCTGCGGATCCTTTAGTGTTTCATAAGCCTCGGCAATTTCCTTGAAGCGCCGCTCGGCGTCCTTGTCCCCCGGGTGGAAGTCGGGATGGCATTCCTTGGCCAATCGCCGGAAGGCAGCCTTCAGCTCCTGCTCTGTCGCGTTTCTGGATACGCCGAGGACTTCGTAGTAGTCCCGCTTTGCCATTACGGACGCCCGCTTTCGGTGCCGTCTGCGGGGTGGCGCTTTTCCACCCCGTCCTGACGGACTAGACCCCCGCCGACAGACATCCCCGGAAGCAGAACGCTACCGTGGCTCGCTACGACGGGGGCCTAGCATGTTGTTGCCCCTTCCCCGGCCAGATCAGGCCGAGTCCTTCTTGTTGTTGTTATCTTTCACTTCTTCGAACTCCGCATCGACAACGTTGTCCTCGCCGGACCCGCTGCTCGAGCCGCTAGCCGAGGATCCGGCCTGAGCACCCGGCTGCGCACCGCCGTAGACCGCCTCGCCGATCTTCAGCGACGCCTGGGAGAGCGACTGTGTCGCCGACTTCACGCGGTCGATATCGTCGCCCTGGGCAGCTTCACGCGCCGAAGCAATGGCGGCTTCGATCTCGGACTTGACGCTCGCCGGAAGCTTGTCACCCGCATCGGCGACAGACTTCTCCGTCGAGTGGATAAGTGCCTCAAGGTGGTTCTTGGCCTCGACGAGCTCACGCCGCTTCTTGTCCTCGGCCGCATGCGCCTCGGCTTCCTTGATCATCCGCTGGATGTCTTCGTCGCTGAGGCCACCCGAAGCCTGGATGCGAATCGACTGCTCCTTGCCGGTCGCCTTGTCCTTGGCGGACACGTTGACGATACCGTTGGCGTCGATGTCGAACGTCACCTCGATCTGCGGCACACCGCGCGGCGCCGGCGGGATGCCAACCAGGTCAAAGGTACCAAGGAGCTTGTTGTCGGCCGCCATCTCGCGCTCACCCTGGTAGACCTTGATGGTAACCGCGGTCTGGCCATCCTCGGCTGTCGAGAAGATCTGGCTCTTCTTCGTCGGGATGGTGGTGTTGCGCTCGATGAGCCGCGTGAAGACGCCACCCAACGTCTCGATGCCAAGCGACAGCGGCGTCACGTCGAGCAGCAGCACGTCCTTGACTTCGCCCTGGAGGACGCCGGCCTGGATCGCCGCGCCGACGGCAACAACCTCGTCCGGGTTGACGCCCTTGTGGGGCTCCTTGCCGAACAGCTCCTTCACCATCTGCTGCACGCGCGGCATGCGGGTCATACCGCCGACGAGAACGACCTCGTCGATCTCTGCCGCTTTCAAACCAGCGTCTTTCAGGGCCTGCTCACACGGACCACGCGTCCGGGCAATCAGGTCCTCGACCAGGCTCTCCAGTTTGGCGCGGGTGAGCTTCATGGTCAGGTGCTTAGGACCCGACTGGTCGGCCGTAATGAACGGCAGGTTGATCTCGGTTTGTGGTGCCGACGACAGCTCGATCTTTGCCTTCTCTGCAGCCTCCTTCAGGCGCTGCAAGGCGAGCCGATCCTGCCGCAGGTCGATGCCGTTTTCCTTCTTGAACTCGTCGGCGAGGTAGGTGACCAGCCTCATGTCGAAGTCCTCGCCGCCGAGGAACGTGTCACCGTTCGTCGACTTCACCTCGAAGACGCCATCCCCGATCTCGAGGATAGAGATATCGAACGTACCGCCGCCGAGGTCGTAAACAGCGATGGTCTTGCTGTCCTTCTTCTTGTCGAGACCGTAGGCGAGCGCTGCCGCAGTCGGCTCGTTGATGATGCGCAGCACCTCAAGACCGGCGATCTTGCCGGCGTCCTTGGTCGCCTGACGCTGAGCGTCGTTGAAGTAAGCCGGAACCGTGATAACGGCCTGCGTGACTGGATGACCGAGGTAAGCCTCGGCGGTCTCCTTCATCTTCTGGAGAACGAACGCCGAAATCTGCTGCGGCGAATACTGCTTACCTTCCTTGGTCGCGACCCACGCGTCGCCGTTAGGGCCGCGCACGATGCTGTACGGAACGAGCCCCTTGTCCTTGTCCACTGTCGGGTCGTCGTAGCGCCGACCAATAAGACGCTTGATCGCGAAGAAAGTGTTCTGCGGATTGGTGACGGCCTGACGCTTCGCAGGGAGGCCGACCAGCCGCTCCCCGTCTTCAGTGAACGCCACAACCGAGGGCGTCGTGTTCATGCCTTCGGCGTTGACAATGACCTTCGGCTGGCCGCCTTCCATCACGGCCACGCACGAGTTCGTCGTTCCGAGGTCAATTCCAATCACTTTCGACATGTCGGCCTGTTCCTCTCTCTTTTACGGCTGACCGCCCGGGCCCGGTTCACGGCGCCCGGCAATGCCCCTTCCCGAGTGGGTCGTGAGACGGTCCCCTAGAGCTCTCTACAATAGGTCAGCGGGTATATAAGCGGGGGTCTTTGGGGCTGCAACGGCACCGCATGAGCCGTACGTTACAAAAATGGCAATTCAGACCTTCATAAACTACAAGTCAGCGAAAGCCGTTGCTTTTGCGCCTCTTCCCCAGGATTTTGGCACCTTTCCGCGGCTTCGACCATGACTTTGGCCGGCTTCCAGCACTTGCCTGGATACTTCGACGCGATTGCCCAAAACGAATTGATGCGTGAGGTCGAGCGCATCCTGGAGCGTGCGCCATTCTACCGCCCCACGATGCCCCGCAGCGGGAAGCCTCTCTCCGTTGAAATGGCCAACGCGGGCTCGCTCGGCTGGGTGACGGACAAGGACGGCGGGTACAGATACCAGGCCACCCATCCCGTGACCGGCGAACCTTGGCCGCCGATCCCGGAATCATTGCTCAGGCTTTGGGCGGAATTGTCCAGCTATCCGCTCCCGCCCGAAGCATGCCTGATCAACCTCTATCGGGCCGGATCCAAGCTCGGCAGCCACGTCGACGCGGACGAACAGGAAACCCGCGCACCCGTCATCTCGGTGTCGCTCGGCGATGATGCCGCCTTTCACATCGGCGGATTGAAGCGCTCCGATCCGAAAACGCGGCTCCTGCTTCGGTCAGGAGATGTCGTTGTTCTGGGTGGCGAGGCGCGCCTCGCCTATCACGGCATTGATCGGATCTACTCAGGAACCTCTCAGCTCGTCCCGGGTGGAGGGCGAATCAATCTCACCCTCCGCCGCGTCACGCGTGCTGATTTCTGATGGATTCGAGATTCTGACGAGAACTCGTCGCCTCAGGCTGTACCGTTGTTCGGTTCTGCTGAATCGTTCCCGTTCGTTGCCTGCGACTTCTGCTGTTCCGGCGGTTGCTCCGCAGCAGGCTCGGCCTGTTGTTCAGCCGGCTTGCCAGCAGGTGTCGCCTTCGGTCCGCCTTTGGCAACAACGACCATCGCCGGCCGGATCACACGATCTTCGATCATGTACCCCGGCTGGAACACCTGCACGATCGTGCCGTTCGGAACCTCGGGATTTTGCTGCTCCATCACGGCATCGTGGAAGTGAGGATTGAACGGCTGGCCGAGCGGGTCGATCCGCTTCACGCCATGCCGCTCCAGCACGTTGAGGAACTCGCGTTCCATCATCGAGACGCCTTCGACAAGCGCCTTCAGCGTCGAATCCTGCTCGATCGCATGCTGCGGCACCGCCGAAAGGGCGCGCTGGAAGTTATCGGACAGGACTGCAACGTCGCCCGCAAACTTGGTGATGGCGTACTTCGTGATGTCCGCCTTTTCACGCTCGGCACGCTTGCGAATGTTATCCATTTCCGCGTGCGCTCTGAGCAGCCGGTCGGTCAGATCGGCAATCTGAGCCTCTAGCTCTGCAATTCTCGCCTCGAAATTTGGCGTCTCAGGTTGAGGCTGGCCTGCACCTTCCGGCGCTGCCGAGGGCTGCTCGGCGCTGGCAGTCGCTGTCTCCTCGCCCGCTTGAGGAGGACTCCCCGAAGCGTCAGCCTGCGGCTGTTTGTCCTCCGGCATACCGCCGTCCGGAGCGCTGTTCTGAGCTGGCGTTTCAGGAGAAGTCGGTTGTTCTTCTGGATTCGGATTCGCGCTCATGAGTCCCCAAACGGCAATGATTGCAGCAGTATGCAGGCACCGAGACGAGGTGCCTGCGTCTCGAACGTTCGCCGGTATGATGGGTTCGGTCAGTGAAAAATCAAGTGAGCAGCCGCCCGACCAACTTGGCAGTGTAGTCCACCATCGGGATGATGCGCGCGTAATTCAGGCGCGTCGGACCGATGACACCAAGTACGCCCACAATCTTGCGGTGCTTGTCCTGGAACGGCGCCACGATCAGCGATGACCCTGAAAGCGAGAACAGCTTATTCTCCGAGCCGATGAAGATGCGCACTCCGTCGGCTTTCTCGGCAAGGCCGAGCAGCTGAATGAGGTCGCGCTTGGTCTCGAGGTCGTGGAAGAGCTGGCGGATTCGCTCAAGCTCCTCGATGGCCGTGAGGTCCTTCAGCAGATTCGACTGCCCACGCACAATAAGGCTTTGCCGATCACCGAGGTTGCCAGACCACTCGGCCAGCCCAGCCTGAATGACCTTCTGAGTCAGCGCATCGAGCTCGGCCCGAGCTGTGGCGATCTGCTGCTCGATGCGTTCCCGCGCCTCATCGATGGACAGTCCACGAACATGCGCATTGAGATAATTGCTCGCTTCCGTCAGAGCCGATGGCGGGAGGCCGGCCGGCAGATCGATAATCCGGTTCTCGACCGTCTGATCCTCACCCACCAGGACAACCAGCGCACGCCCAGGCTCCAGCGGCACGAATTCGATGTGCTTCAGCCGGCTCACCTGCTTTTCGGCCAGCACGACGCCAGCGCAATGGGAAAGCCCGGAGATCATCTCGCTGGCTTCGGCGAGCAGCTGCTCAATAGATTTTCCACGCTGGACGGAGATGTGCGACTGGATCTGCCTGCGCTCCTCCTCGCTCAGATCGCCGACTTCGAGCAACCCGTCCACGAAGAGGCGAAGGCCCATGTGCGTAGGCACGCGCCCTGCTGAGGTGTGGGGCGAATAGATGAGCCCGAGCTGCTCGAGATCCGACATCACGTTGCGCACCGACGCGGGCGACAACGTCATCGGCAGATTGCGCGAGACGTTCCGCGAACCGACGGGCTCGCCGGTCTCGAGATAGGTCTCTACGATCTGACGAAAGATCGCGCGTGAACGTTCGTTGAGCTGCTTCAGCTCGGTAATCGTCCCTGACATGGTTTCGTTGAGGTGTCGCAAGCTCGCACCAACAACAATGTGCACGAATCTAGGGTCAGCCGTACCGGCCCGTCAAATCGTGCGCGAATTGGTGTTGAACGGCAGCGACTGCTCGCCTAGTTTGCCGCGCACCAGACCTGCCGGTGGCTGGCTTTGTCGTGCAACCAGACAAATATCGATATGCGACCTTCAAAACGCAATCCTGACGAGCTTCGTCGCGTCTCCTTCGAGCGTGGCGTGTCCATCCATGCGGAGGGCTCCTGCCTCATCAAGTTTGGGCACACACATGTCCTGTGCACGGCGAGCCTTGAGGAGCGTGTGCCCCAGTGGCTGAAGAACCAAGGCCGGGGCTGGGTGACGGCCGAGTATGGCATGCTGCCGCGCTCCACCGGCGAACGGACCCGGCGCGAGAGCACGGTGGGATATCAGTCCGGCCGCACGCAGGAAATTCAGCGGCTGATCGGCCGCGCGCTGCGTTCTGTGGTCGACCTCACAAAGCTCGGTGAGCGGCAAATCACGATCGACTGCGACGTGCTCCAGGCTGACGGGGGCACGCGGACTGCGGCTATCACCGGAGCCTGGGTTGCGCTCCATGATTGCATTCAGTGGATGCGCGCCCGCGACATGGTGCCGGACGGCGTGCTGAAGGACCAGGTGGCCGCCGTGTCCGCGGGCCTTTATCAAGGCACGCCTGTGCTGGACCTGGATTACGCGGAAGATTCGGAAGCGGACGCAGACGCGAACTTCGTGATGACCGGCTCGGGCGGCATCGTGGAAATTCAGGGCACCGCCGAAAAGGAGCCGTTCAGCCAGGAACAGTTCGAACAGCTGATGGCGCTGGCGCGCAAGGGGATCAAGGAACTTCTGTCGCTTCAGCAGTTGACGGTCGCATGAGCCCTCGCGTTCCGCAGGGGAGGTGCGAATGGTATCGATGACGCCAACAGGCGTGCTGGAGACCGTACTTTACGTCAACGACCTCGCCGCTGCCGAGCAGTTTTACCGCGACGTGCTTGGCCTGGAGCCATTCTCCAAGGCTGCCGGCCGCCAACTGTTCTACCGCTGCGGTGACCAGATGCTGCTGTTATTCAACCCGGACGCAACCTCGAAACCCCCGGCGCCGAATGCGCTTCCCGTACCTCCGCACGGCGCGAAGGGTCCCGGCCATGTCTGTTTCCGGGCCTCTGCCGAGGAGATCGAACGCTGGAAGCAGCACCTCACGACCAAGGGCGTGGTGATCGAAGCCGATTTCGAGTGGCCCAATGGCGGCCGGTCCATTTACTTCCGCGATCCTTCGGACAATTGCCTCGAGTTCGCCGAGCCGCGGATCTGGGGGCTGACATGACACGGCGATTGGAAAAGGGCACGCGGCTCGTCGTGGCAAGCCATAACCCGGGCAAGTTGCGCGAGATCGCAGACCTCGTTCGGCCTTACGGCCTCGATGTCGTTTCTGCCAGCGCCTTGAACCTGCCTGAGCCCGAGGAAACAGAGACCACTTTCGCCGGGAATGCCCGCCTCAAGGCCGTGGCGGCGGCGACGCAATCCGGTCTGCCGGCCCTTGCCGATGATTCCGGTCTCGAGGTCGAGGCGCTGCACGGAGAGCCTGGCATCTATTCGGCCCGCTGGGCTGGCCCCGGAAAGGACTTTGGCTTTGCCATGAAGCGCGTAGCAGAGGAGCTTGGTAAGATTGGTGCCTGGAAAGGCGACGGCCCCCGCGCCAATTTCACCTGCGCGCTTTGCATTGCATGGCCGGACGGGGAGGCGCACATCTTTGAGGGAAAAGTATTCGGCCGACTTGTATGGCCGCCCCGCGGCGACAAGGGCTTCGGATACGACCCCATGTTCATGCCGCACGGCGAGACCTTGACGTTCGGCGAGATGGATCCGGCGGAAAAGCATGCAATCAGCCACCGCGCCCGTGCCTTCGCGCTCTTCGTGGATGCCTGCCTCGAAGGCAAGCAATCCTGACGAGGTCGGGTTCGGCGTCTACATCCACTGGCCGTTCTGCGCGTCGAAGTGCCCGTACTGCGACTTCAACAGTCACGTTCGCTTCGGCGGCATCGATGAGCCGCGCTTTCTGGCCGCCTTCCAGCGCGAGCTGCGCACCACGCGAGAACGCATCGGACCACGTGCTGTCACGAGCATCTTCATCGGCGGCGGGACCCCATCCCTCATGCGCCCTGAGACAGTGGGCGGCCTCCTCGACGAGATTGCCCGCCTGTGGAGCGTTACTCCCGACGCCGAAGTGACGTTGGAGGCTAATCCGTCGAGCGTGGAGGCCCAGCGCTTTCGCGGCTATCGCGCTGCGGGCGTCAACCGGGTGTCCCTCGGCGTCCAGTCGTTGCGCGACGCAGACCTGAAGCGACTGGGCCGAATCCACACCGTCGCCGAGGCCAAGGCTGCCTTGGAAGTCGCCCGAAGCACGTTCGAGCGGTTCAGCTTCGATCTCATCTACGCTCGCCCCGGTCAAACGATTGAGGACTGGCGGGAAGAGCTGGAAGAGGCGCTCGGCCTCGCAGGAGGCCACCTCTCGCTCTATCAGCTCACGATCGAGGAGGGGACGCCGTTTGCTTCCCTGTACAAGCTGGGCAAGCTGCAAGTGCCCGATGGAGAGCTGGCCGCCGCGCTCTACGAGCTGACCGGCGAACTGACGACGAAGCATGGCCTGCCGGCCTACGAGGTTTCGAACTACGCCGCGCCCGGCGAAGAAAGTCGGCACAACCTTCTTTACTGGCGTTACGGCGAATATGCCGGCATCGGCCCCGGCGCGCACGGCCGACTCATCATCAGTCAGGACCGGGTTGCAACGATGACGAAAAAGGCGCCCGAGCGGTGGCTGGAGGCGGTCGAGACCTCCGGCCACGGAATTGTTTCCACCGAAACCTTGGACCGGCAGGAACAGGCCGACGAGGCGCTCCTGATGGGCCTGCGTTTGGTTGAAGGGTTGGACCTCCCGCGCTTCGAACGGATCGGAGGCGTCCGGCCGAGTGCTCGAGTGATTGCCGAGCTGGAAGAGCAAGGTCTGTTGGAGTGGCGCAAAGATCCTGACCGGATTGCAGCGACAACTTTCGGTCGAATGGTTCTGAATGAGCTCGTGCTGCGCCTCTCCGAAAGTCTGGAGCAGGTTTGACGGCTTGCAATTCTGAAAAGGCACACAGCGAAGGCTATCTACTCGCGCAGCCAGTCCGCCCCATTTGTTCAGTAGACAGCCGCAGGGTGACCCCTTATTCACCGCCCGCATGATCCGAAGGCTCTACGACTGGACGATGCGGCTCGCGAGCCACAAGCAGGCTCCTCGCGCGCTTTTCTTGGTCTCTTTCATCGAAAGCTCGTTTTTCCCGATCCCTCCCGACGTCATGCTCGTACCCATGGTTTTGGCCCAACGGGTCAAAGCCTGGGTGTTTGCGTCAATCGCGACTGTCGGATCCGTGCTGGGAGGCGTGGCCGGGTACCTGATCGGCCTGTTTCTCTTTGATCTAATTGGAAAACCGCTGCTCGATCTCTATGGCTACAGCGAGCAATTCACGCATTTCGCCAACCAGTATAACGAATACGGCGCCCTTATCGTCTTCTTCTTCGGAGTAACGCCGTTTCCTTACAAGGTGATCACGATTGCCAGCGGCGTGACGCAGTTGAATTTCTTGATTTTCATTCTGGCCAGCATTGCCGCCCGCGGCCTGCGGTTCTTTCTGGTCAGCGGGTTGCTCTACTGGTTTGGCGAGCCCATCCGCGACTTTATCGAGCAGCGGCTTGGGCTCGTGACCACGCTATTTCTTGTTTTGCTGATTGGTGGCTTCGTCGGGCTCCGTTACCTCGTCTAACTCATGGTCGTGTCACTGCCCACCCCGGAAAAGGACCCCGCATATCGCTGGGGTGCAGCCGCTCTTTTCATAGCCGCGGCCATCATTCTCGCGGCGCTGGGTTTCGAATACATCGGCGGTTACAGGCCTTGCCCGCTCTGCCTTCAGCAGCGCTACGCCTATTACGCGGGAATACCGATCCTTTTCGGCGCACTCGTATTGACGAGCACCGGCCAGAAACGGCTGGCAGGCGCCCTTTTTGCGCTCGTCGCTCTCGGCTTCCTCGCCAATACGGGGCTTGCCATCTACCACGCGGGTGTCGAATGGAAGTGGTGGGAAGGGCCGCAAACCTGCCAAATGGGTCTTGAACCCTTGACCTCCGGAACCGGCTCATTGCTGGAGCGGCTGCAAACGACCCGCGTTATCCGTTGTGACGAGGCGGCCTGGCGTTTCCTTGGACTGTCGTTTGCCGGTTGGAACGCCGTTTTCTCTCTGCTGCTGGCTATTGCCACATTTTCAGCCGCGCGGCTCAGCCTTCAGCGCGATTAAGCTCCCGGACTCCGCTCCGTTTTCGCGCTTTCCAAAGCTGAACAAATACTCAGTGAAAAACCTTGTCTTGGCCCAAAACGTGTCACTTTGCGGTCACAGGACAAAGATTAAGTTAATACCGTTCGCGGAACACAGTGCGAACGGTGAGTTTTAGGTGAGGAGCGTGACTTCTGTGCACAGCGTACCGCGTGAGTCAGTCCCACCAAGGTTGCTCCTGCGTTCGTTGTTCAGGCGTATCTCGCGGGATGCCAGCGTACCGGCATCCGGAGCAACAGCAGCCGAGTTCGTCGGGCTGTTTCCGCGAGTGTGTACCAGTAGCGTTCCGTTGCGTTCTGTTGCGTCTGAGTACAGCACCTCCCCACGAAATGCGCTTCGCGGCGTATTTCGAGCACTAAAGCGAGCCGCAGCGGCGAGGAAGTGTAGGCGTATCGCTGTGCGGCTCGATCAAGGGGCCAGGCGACCGGACGACGGCTATGAAGTTCGAAGTAAGTCGAACGGGCTGGTGGCAAGGAGTGGGAGGTCGCTCCGAGTAAAACCGAGTAAGCGTCTGCAGTAGGTTTTGCGTCTGCCAATTCAATAAGCGTAGCGTCAGTAAGCGTAGCGTGGCGTCAGAGTTCCAAGTGACGAGTATGGAAGAAGTAGGTCAGGCCCCAAGCCCGTGGGTTCCGCTGCACGAGGCAGTCGGGAATGTGCTGGCCGGACTGAGCAAGGGACGCACCTCCTTGGCATCCGCAGAGCAGCACAATGGCCCCTCTGCCCAGCCGGCGAAAAACTGAGGAGCGGAATTGGAGGCGTTTTCCGCCTCCCCAAGTTGGCAAACACGCGAGGCGCAGAACTGCAGTCCCTCAAAGGCTTCACATTGCACGGTCCCGCGTAGTGACGCCATAGCGCCGAGCGTGTTTGCCGCCCTGAGATCCTGGGGTCACAAGGCGCGTCAGACAGTGAGGCGAATAATGAACCGCAATCCCATCAATCCGCTGCAATGGCACTCCGCCGTTGGCGTCGCGCGTCAGGTCTGTGCGCGGGTATTTCGCGATGGTGGAAGCGCAGCCGATGCCGTTGCGGCTTTCGGATTGCCGCGGCCAGAATCGATTAGCTGGAGCAAGGCTGTCGAGGCCATTGCCGAACGGCTTTGTACAAGGGAGTTGCAAAAGGTCGCGTAAGAACAGGCCGCTCAAAGTTCCCGCCTGGCGCACCCCGCGCTTTTGCCTCCCTCCCAGCCCTTTTTAATCAGCCCGTTCTCAATGGGCACGAATAGGGGCTGCCTAAGGCTCCAGCTCGGTATCCCAGTAGAGGTAATCGAGCCAGCTTTCGTGGAGATAATTGGGTGGGAAAAGTCGGCCGTTGCGGTGCAATTCAAAGACGGTAGGGCGATAGGGCTTTTGTTTGGGCCACATCCCGACTTTGTCGGGCATCTCGCCCCCTTTCGCGAGATTGCAGGCAGCACAAGCGGTAGTCACGTTTTCCCAGCGCGTTTGCCCGCCTTTCGATCGCGGAACGACGTGATCGAAGGTCAGATCCTCTTTCGATCCGCAATATTGGCAGGTGAAACGGTCGCGAAGAAAAACGTTGAACCGGGTAAAGGCGGGATAGAGAGCCGGTTTTACGTAGGTCTTGAGCGCTACCACGCTCGGGATGCGCATTTCGAAAGACGGGCTGCGCACCACCTTGTCATACTCGGATACGATGTTCACTCGGTCCAGAAACACCGCCTTGATCGTATCCTGCCAACTCCAAAGCGATAAGGGATAATAACTGAGTGGCCGGAAATCGGCGTTCAGGACCAGAGCCGGCATCGATTCCGGCGATGTCGCTGACACATTCACGTCTGTGCTTCCTGCACTCTGCCCTCTCGTTCGAGGAATGCACGTCGCACTCGCGCCGCGGCAATACTATAACTGTACATCAGCTCTGTGAAGACGCGCGAAATGCTCAAAAATGGCGCAATCTTTCGCCGGTCGTCCGCGCGTTATCGACCGCGCGGGCCCAATGCCTGAGCCAGAAAATCTCCTGCGAGCTGAAGACCAACCGGATCAATTCCATGGCCAAGCCCCGGGCGGACATGCCATTCGACCGGCACCCTTGCCGCGGCGAGCGCCTCCCTGGTGAAATGAAGGGCTTCGACGGGAATGAGGTCGTCGATTTCCCCGTGTATCAGCTGGACCGGCGGTCGGGACTTGATCTCGGAGGCGAGATGCTCGGGGCCAGCCAGCAATCCCGAAAACCCCACTATGGCGGCAACCTGTTCGTTACGGCGCAACCCCACATGAAGGGCCATCATCGTCCCCTGGCTGAAGCCAACGAGGGCCAGTCGGTTCGGCGACAGCTGGTATCGTTCGAGCTCCCGATCAAGAAATCGATTAAGGACCGGGGCCGCATAGTTCACCCCGTGCCAAAGCTCATTGGGATCACGCAAGGTTAACGGGAACCACTGGCGTCCGCCAAAGCCTGCAGCTGGCAAGGGCTCAGGCGCATCGGGAGCCACGAAGGCCACCCCGGGAAGCACCGAGTGCCAGGCCTCGGCCAGGCTGATGAGGTCTGCTCCGTCGGCGCCATAACCGTGCAATAGCACGACAAGCGCCGTGGCCGGCTGGTTGGGTTCTTGGCGGGGTCCGTCGAGCGTCATGGTCCTCGTCAGACTGGCATAGCGGAGCCACGCTTCTTGAGGAAAGGATGGTAGGCCCACAGTAGCCGGGCTGCCACACCCCGCCAGGGGCGCCACCGCTCGGCAATCTCCAGAAGCTCCGCCGGTGTGGGTCGGCGCTCCAGGCCCAAAGCTCCCGCGGCCGCTACTTGTAAGGCGAGGTCTCCAGCCGCAAACGCATCGCGCCGGCCGAGGCAGAACATGATGAAGATGTCCGCCGTCCACGGGCCGATTCCAGGGACCATCGTAAGTTGCTCGTGGATGACCTCGTCCGGCACGGTTGCCAGACTTTCGATCACAAGCTCGCCCTCAGCGACAGCGCGCGCGATGCTCCGCAACGTGCGAATCTTGGGCGCTGACAGCCCAGCGGCGCGCAACGTTTTCTCAGGAGCGGATAGAAAGCTCTCAACATCGAAAGGCTCTATGGCAGCGACCAGCCGGCTCCAGATGGCCCCGGCGCTTGCCGTCGAGAGTTGCTGGCCGACGACGATACGCGCCAACCCTTCAAACCCTGCCGGCCTACGCCGCAGTGGCGGATCCCCGGTAATGTCATGCACCCGGCGGAGGTGGGGGCACTTGCGCCGTAACACACGCATGCCCGCCTTGATGTCGTTTTCCGTCTCGATGGTCCCTATCCGCGAAGGGTGACCATTCACAGCCATCAGCTTGGCCATCTCAGCCCGTCCGTGCTCATTGCCGCCGCCGCTTCCGGTCACATGCTAGCGCATGCCCGCTAGCTCAAGAATGGCATTGCCGAAACCCGAAACTTGTCTTTTCCGAGAAGCCGCAAGGTCCAAGCAGATCAAAGCGTCGGCGGGCTCCATCCTATCCCCGAATTGGCGCTTTATTTGCGGCGAAAGCTCCACCATAACGCCTGCGTGATCTCGGTCGGCGCAAAGTCTGCGAATGAAAAGACCTGTCTTTCGTTTCGCACCCAGTCCCAACGGTGAGCTGCATCTCGGCCACGCGCTTTCTGCCCTGACGGGGTTCGAATTGGCGCGCCGGCTTGGTGGGCGCTTCCTACTTCGCATCGAGGACATCGACACCACGCGCGCGCGGCCGGAATTCATTCAGTCCATTTTCGAAGACCTCGCGTGGCTTGGCATCGAGTGGGAAGAGCCTGTCCTTCGCCAATCCGAACATTTCGCTGATTACCAGGCGGCCGCGAAAAAGCTTGAAGACTTGGGGCTACTCTATCCGTGCTTTTTGACACGCAACGAATTGGCAGCATTCGCCGCCGCCAATTCTGACGCCCGTGACCCAGACGGTGCCCCGCGCGTTACTCGTGCCGACCTCGATATCTCTGACGCTGAACGCGCGCGGAGAAGGGAGAATGGGGAGCGTTTCGCCCTACGACTCGATATGCAGCGCGCTCTCTCGTTCGTTCGCGAAAAAACCGGTCGCGGCGAACTCTTTTTCTCAGAGTGGGATGGCAATAGTCAGTGCCGCCGCGTGCAGGCATCTCCCGAGCGCTGGGGTGATGTCGTGATCGTTCGCAAGGAAATCCCTGCAAGCTATCATCTTGCCGTAGTAGTCGACGACGCGCGCCAGGGCATTACGCACGTGACACGCGGCCTGGACCTTTTCGCTGCCACCGACGTTCATCGATTGCTGCAGGTTCTTCTGGATCTGCCCGAACCGGTTTACCACCACCACCGGCTCATCACCGATGCCACTGGGCGGAAGCTTAGCAAGAGCGCCCGCGATACGTCGCTCCGCGCCTTCAGAGAGGCGGGGATGACACCTCAAGACATCCGTAGGCTGATCGGTTTTTGATCAAGCGCCAAGCTTCTTCGCAAAACTTGGCAATACAATCGTTTTGGCGGAACGTCTCTTAAGAGATCTTTAACGCTTGTCACAATCACATCGGCAGTCTGGAACTTTATCGATTCGTTTCTATTTCGATGATGTGTTGTTTACCTAGCCCCCTTTCTTGCACCACCAACGGCCGATGATGTCTCTGCTTCAGGAACTGGTGAATGAATACCTGGAAGCAGCTGTCGCCTTCGGACAGGTCTTCCTCGTTTCCGGCCTTATCGTCGCACTTGGCTATTGGTTGAAGCTCCGGATCTTTGGGAGTCCGCCCCCGAAGCAAAAGCGGCTGACACCAAAACAGGCCGCCAACCGCACCAAACGTTCAGTCAAACCGAAGCAGAGCTCTCTGGTCCAAACTGCCTCGCGGGAAGAAAGCATTCAGGTTTCGATCTCGCCGGAGCCGTCCGAGGCTCCTGTACCTGCGGGGGGATGGATTCATTCGCTTGAGTCCCATTCCAAGCGCCTTGCCGCTTACGTTCAGCAAGCCGCTGGTCGCGGAGAGCGCGTGAACAAGCTGCAAGAGCTTGCCCGCGTTCGACTCGACGCCGCAGACTATACATTCCACCGGCTCCTGCAGGATCTCGCGTCCGTAATCCCGGTTTCCGCGAAGCCGGCCGCCCAAGCGCTTGAGGAGCCTGTTGCTCCTTCCGCTGAAGAGCACATCAAGCTCGCCGCCTGAGCGGCGATCCCTCTTCTCCTCTGCTTGGCAGATTCCGAGGCTCGTAGGCTGTCCATTTCTGTCGCACGTTGACTTGTCGGGCCGGGTGGGGAACAGGCTCGAACGCGCAGCTTTGGAGAGCCACCCATGTCCACACCTACAGCGTCAGGCGCCCAGCGCGCGCCGTGGCGTGCGACCGTTCTTACGCTGTTTCCGGAAATGTTTCCGGGCCCCCTTGGGTTTTCGCTGTCGGGGCAGGCCCTCAACACCGGCATCTGGTCTTTGTCAGCCCGGAATATCCGCGACTACGGCCTCGGCAAACACAAGGTTGTTGACGATCACCCGGCCGGGGGTGGTCCTGGCATGGTAATGCGCTGCGATGTCGTTGCGGCCGCCATTGATGACGCCCGCAAGGTGGAGTCGGAAGTGCCGCTCATCTACATGTCCCCGCGCGGCACTCCGCTAACACAGGCGATCGTGCGAGACTTGGCCGCAGGTCCGGGCGTGATGGTGTTGGCCGGACGTTTCGAGGGCGTTGATCAGCGGGTTCTCGAAGCCCGTCACGCTCAAGAAATTTCGATTGGCGACTACGTGCTCTCGGGCGGTGAGCTGGCCGCCATGGTGCTGATCGACGCCTGCGTGCGGCTCCTGCCCGGAGTTGTGGGCGCCGAAAGCTCGCTGGCCGAGGAAAGTTTCGAAGACGGGCTGCTCGAATACCCTCACTACACGCGCCCCCGGGAATGGGAAGGCCGGACGATCCCAGAGGTGCTGCTTTCCGGCGATCACAAGCGCATTGCCGAATGGCGGCAGGCGGAACGAATTAGGGTTACGCGGGAGCGGCGACCGGACCTACTGGCCAAAGCCGGAAAATCCTGACAAGAGAAAGGGTCGACAACGGCATCCAATTACGGTATTTAGCCGCGTCCGAATTCCCGAAATGCTGCCGCGCGGGGGTCGACGCTGAGGTGTCGAACCTGTGGCGCGTATTGTTACTCCGGTTGAGGTCCTGCCATGAACATCATCCAAATGCTCGAGGCCGAGCAGATGAAAGCGATCACCGCGAAACGCGTGATCCCTGAGTTTGGCCCGGGCGACACCGTGCGGGTGATGGTGAAGGTCGTTGAAGGCGACAACATTCGCACCCAGGCTTACGAGGGCGTTGTCATCGCGCGTTCAGGCTCGGGCCTCAATGAGAGCTTCACCGTCCGCAAGATCTCCTACGGTGAGGGCGTCGAGCGCGTCTTCCCGCTTTACTCGCCGTACATCGCGGACATCGAAGTTGTCCGCCGCGGTAAGGTACGCCGCGCGAAGCTCTACTATCTGCGTGGCCGTCGCGGTAAGGCGGCGCGCATCGTCGAGCGGACTGATGCCCGTGCCCGCCGGCTCAATGCTGCGTTCAAGGGCTTCAAGCGCCCGAAGGGCAAGCCGGACGATCTGAAGCTGATCAACGGCATCACAGCGGACCTCGAAGCTCAGCTTCGCAAGTACAACGTTATTCGCTTCGACCAGATCGCTGCGTTCTCGGACGAGGACATTGCCAACCTGGACGAGCTGCTCAACCTGAATGGCCAGATCGAGCGCGATGACTGGATCGGCCAGGCCCGGCGCCTGATGGCCGAAGCGGCTGCTGAGGAGGTTCCGCCGCAGGAAGAGCAGAGCGCCTGAGACAAACAGGTTGCCATCAAGTTCAGGAGCCCGGCCAAAGCCGGGCTCTTTCATTTTGGCTTTCAGGCCGAGCTTTCCTGCGCCGCCAGAAAATCAAGCACATGCCGATTGAAGGTCTCCGGCACCTCGAGATGCAGCATGTGGGAGACGTCGGGCACCACGACGAGATCAGAACCCAAAATCTCCCGATGGATGACTTCGGCGGCCGCCGGTGGCGTTGAAGGATCGAGGGCCCCGACGATCACTCGCGTCGGCAGGGAGATTTCCTTGAGCCGGTTGGTAACGTTCAGATTGCGGATCGCGTGGCACCAGCCAGCATAACCCTTTGGCGGGGTGGCTAGCATCAAAGCCTTCAGCCTCTCCACCACCTCCGGCTTGTTCTGCAGGGTCCGCGGCGCCACCCATCTTCCAACAGCCGCTTCCACAAGGCTGCTGAGATCGCCCGCTTCAGCCGCACGGATGCGTTGCTCCCACAAGGCTTGTGCCTCTGCAGGCACTGCGCTGGTGGTCGCCACCAGGCAGAGAGACTTGAAACGGTGCGGGTAAAGCAAGCCGAGGTATTGGCCCACCATCCCGCCCATCGAGAGGCCGACGAAGTGCGCCTTGTCGATCTTCAGCTCATCAAGCAGCCCTACCACGTCGGCCGCCAACATCTCGAAGTTGTACGGCCCATCCGGCGCTTCGGTCTTGCCGTGGCCACGCGCGTCCATGCGGATGACGCGGTAGCTCGGCTCCAACGCCTCCGTGAGGCTATCCCAGACCGTCAGGTCTGAGGCGAGCGGATGATGCAATAAGACGGCAGAGGTATCGGCGGTGCCTGATACCTCGAAGTTTATCTCAATGCCGTTGATCCTGGCGCGCATGATGCTCCTTCCCGGCTGCGAAGCTCTGTCGGGCAAAGGTCAGCCTATTCGGGTAACCCTTTCAAGCCTGCTCACGCCTCCGTGAGGTGGCTGGCAGGACGACCCGCTCACGCGTTTCCAGGAATTGTTATCGGCCGAAGCCGAGAGCACCGGCCATCGAAGACCAGGCATTCTGACCAGATGCAGGAGTCGCAGCGGTAGCGATTGTGGGATCGGCCAAGCTCATTTTCGTGCCATTGCGAATGCTGGCCAGCGTGCGCTTCTTGGGTCCAGGCGCCACGACGCGCTCCTCAGCGAGCTGCGCCACCTCTTCATTGTACGGCACAAATGGATCCGGCACGATCTTCTCGTGCGGCGGGCAGTAGCCGCTCGGATCGAGCTTCTTCGGATCCACGGAGTCCGGGAACCGCACATTGACGAGATATCGCTTCTCGCAGACCGCAATCGTCGGCGGAACGCGGGTCAGCTCGAAGTAATCGTAGGCTTCTTTGAGCGTTTTCCAGAATTCGTAGTGCGGGCTGTCCCAATGCAGCGCCATCTTCTCGTCCGTCATCCGGAACGGGAAAGCGTGGACCTCAAAGGCCTCTTGCCCGCCGATGAAAGCCTCGCGCGCCAGAGCATAAATTTCCTCCATAAGGGCATCCGTCATGGCGTAGCAGCCGGCCGACTTGCAGTCACCATGCACCATGAGGAACTTGCCCGTACGGTTATGGGCGCGGTCGTAGGCGTTCGGGAAGCCGAGGTTGAAGGCCAGATGGTACTTGGAGTTCGGGTTCATCTGATGTCGGGTTACTCGGTAGAACCCTTCCGGCGCCTGTCTGTCGCCTTCCTTGATCTTAGGGCCGAGATCACCCGACCACTGACAGATGGGGTAAGTCTTGAAATGATAGAATCGTCCGTCGTCGCGCTGCTTCCAGACCTCGAGTTCGGACTCTTCCTTGAAGATGCGGATGAAGATCGGCTGGTCCGGGCGCATATCCTTCCGCCCGAGAAGCATCATCGCTTCCTTGGACAGTGGCTGAACGTGCGGCGGCAATTCGATTTTCGCGCACGCGGCGAGCAGACCCACCGCAGCGACTAGCATACCCACTCGAACGCCGCGCATGTTCCCCCGTCCCAGGCCCAAACTCCAAACACCGTGCTCCTGGCGCACGGTTAATGATGTGAGCTTCGTTGGTTGAAGAATCGTGAATCAACGCGACTTTACGGAACTTACGCCCCCGCGCGTGCGCGCTGTCAAGCGCAGCTGCACACAGCTTTTCCACAGGCCACGGATGACGGCCCTTTGAAACGCGGCTGGTAGGACTTTGAAGAGCTTAGAGATTTCGCCCGATCTGGAGGAACCGTTCGTGCCTCTGGCGTCTGACTTCTTCCGGAGGCATGCCGTCGAACTCGGCAAGAGTGGTGGCAATTGCCTCTCCGGTCCTTTTGATAGCCTCCTGGGGATCGCGATGCGCCCCGCCGATTGGCTCGGGCACGATGACATCGATGACCTTGAGCTGGGCGAGATCCTGCGCGGTGATCTTCATGCTGGTCGCGGCATCCATCGCCTTTGCTGAGTCGCGCCACAGGATCGAAGCAGCGGCTTCCGGAGAAGCCACCGTGTAGATGGCATGCTCCAGCATCAGGATGCGGTTGGCCGTTGCGATGGCGACCGCGCCGCCTGAACCACCCTCTCCAATGACCACCGCGATGATGGGCACGCCAAGAGAAAGGCAGCAGTCTGTCGACCGGGCAATGGCCTCGGCCTGCCCACGCTCCTCAGCGCCGATACCTGGATAAGCGCCGGCCGTATCGATGAACGTGATGACCGGCATGTCGAAGCGCTCCGCCATCCGCATCAGCCGGACGGCTTTCCGGTAGCCCTCCGGTCTCGCCATCCCGAAGTTGTGGCGCAGACGGCTTTCCGTGTCCGAGCCCTTTTCGTGGCCGAGGACCATGACCGAACGGTCGCGGAATCGACCGATGCCACCAACGATTGCCTGGTCTTCCGCGAAGTAGCGATCACCCGCCAGGGGTGTAAAATCCTCGATCAGCCCGCCGATGAAATCGAGCGTGTGGGGTCGATCCGGATGCCGTGCTACCTGCGTCTTCTGCCAAGGCGTCAGCTTGGCATAGGTGTCGGCGAGAATTTGGTGCGCCTTCTGCTCGAGCCTCGCGATCTCCTCGGCGAGAGAGACTGCGTTTTCGCCGTTGCTCAGAGCCTTGAGCTCCGCAACTTTGCTTTCGAGCTCGGCGATCGGCTTCTCAAACTCGATGTACGTTTTGATAGGCTGACGATCCATGTGAAATCCGGATAGACCGCTCCAACACACGCGGTCGGCTGGCACATTGCCCGGCACATTCGCCAGGGACGGGTCGCAAAGTCAAGAATACAGCGTGGCGCGTCGTACTCCGCCGCACCGACATACAATCAATTCAAGTAGTTCTCCAATATTAAGGCAACTTAACCGAGTTTTGCCTTCGCCAGCGGATGATGATCGAGGACCAGACGTCGCAGTCGCTCCTCTAGAACGTGTGTATAGATCTGCGTCGTCGAAATGTCTGCATGGCCGAGCAATTGCTGAACGGAGCGCAGGTCCGCACCGCGGTCCAGCAAATGACTTGCGAAAGCGTGGCGTAACACGTGCGGGCTCACGCGGCGCGGGTCGATGCCCGCCGCGATAGCCAGTTCCTTAAGTTCCTGGCCCAGACGCTGCCGGGTAAGATGTCCCTCGGCGCTTTTTGATGGAAACAGCCACTTCGTTCGCACCGTCGGCGATAGACCATCGTCCGCATCCTCGCCCAGCGCGAGATATTGATCCAAAGCCGCGCGCGCCGCGGCATTGAGGGGCACCAAACGCTCGCGGCCACCCTTGCCCTTTATCGTCAGCACGCGCGAGTCACCTTGCAGCACAGATCGCGGCAGCGACACCAGCTCGGATACGCGCATGCCCGTCGCGTAGAGCATCTCAAGCAGGCAGTAGAGCCGCACAGCGGCGTAGCGTTCGCGCCCCGTTGTCGACTCGATTCGGGCCTTGGCGGCTTCGATCAACCGATCCACTTCCGTGACCGACAGCGTCTTGGGGAGCGTCTGCCCCATCTTCGGGCCTTGGATGCCGACGACCGGGTCGTCTTCGATATGCCCTTCCGCCACAAGGAATTTGTAGAACTGACGCAAGGCCGAGAGCCGCCGGGCCCGGGAAGTTGCGGCCAGCCCTTTCTCAGTGAGATCCCTCAGGTAACTCGCAACATCAGACGCACGCGCATGGACGATTGTCGTGTTGGATGTGGCCAGAAATGCAGCGTAGTCTTCCAAGTCGCGCCGGTAGGCTTCCAACGTATTGGCCGCAGCCCCGCGTTCGGCGGCGAGCATTTCGATGAAAGCATCGATCAGCGGGTCGGTGGCCGACATAGCATTCCCGCTAGTGAATGGCTGAGCGCGGCCAGCCGCCGAACAGGGCTTCAAAGCCGATCCGTCGGGCATCCGCCTCAAGACCCACGCGCTTCAGCGCCCTGATGACGTCTCCCAGCGCGATGATGTGTGCTCCCTCTCCGCCCCGGGGACCAAGGGCTTTCATGGCCAGCAAAATCGTGCGCGCACTCTCTCTTTGCTCAGACGCCACCTGAAGCTCCGTCAGGACGCCTGTTTCCGGCAAATGTCCATCATTCGGTTGCGGCGTGCTGCTGGCCACCCGCCAGAGCTCCATCGGCACCTGGTAATCCAACGCGTCGAGAACAGTCGCCAAGCGATGGAGCAGCAGCTCACTGAATTGTCCCTGGACCGCCATCATTTCTACGGCGGGCAGATAGGCGCCCCTCGGCCCACGCCAGGCGGTGTCGAGGATGTCCGATAGGGCAAGCCAATGATCAAACCTGCCGCCCCGCCGACCACCGCCAGCGACCGCAACCCAAGCGCGCACGTCAGCGTGGTTTCCGGAAACCAGTGCCGTCTCGATGCCCGTTTCGGCGAACCACCCCAATTCGCCGCCCTTCGGAATGGACTCTGCGAGCGGTGCCGCTAGCGCGAGCACGTAAACGTAGAAGCCTGCCTGACGCGCTTCATCCAGGAGGGCCCGAAGGATCTGTGCGCGGCGAGTCGGATGACGCTCCCGTTCCGCTGCGACGAAAAGCTGGGCCCGACGGAGCAGGGGATCGGCGCCGGGCACGAGCGGATTGGCCAGTTCGTCCGGCTGGAACGTCTGTGCCCGGTAGACCTCCGCCAGCGCCTCGGGAGTAATGATCATTTCCCGAGCGGCCGCCTCAGCAGCGGCCACACGCACCTGGTTGTCCACGGCGGGATCAAGCACCAGCGCACCGAGTAGAGCCGCCGTTCCTCTCTCTGCCACGAGCAGGGGATCGACAGCGCCGGTCAGCTCAAGCAGCCGGAAATGTGTGGGCGTGAGCCGCGCGTCTTGCGGCAGCTTGGGAGCCCGCTTAGCCGCCACCGCACGGAGCAGCTCCAGCATGGCGCGGTCCTTGACGCCTTCCTCGCGCGCCAGCTCCTCCGCCAATGAAGCGGCGGAGCGATCGCCACCAGCTGAGGCGCAGTAGCCGGCGAGAACCAGCATCTCGCCGGCAAGCTGTTTCGTCAGCTCTTTTTTCTTTGCGGCGGCCTCTCGCACCTTGCTGCAGCCAGCATCACGCTGCCCTACGGCGATCTCGTAACGGGCCGCGAGAGCTTTCATCATCGGGCTGGCGAGCTGGTCCGCACGAGAAAATAGTTCACCGAGCTCCTGCATGAGGCCGGAGCGATAAAGGGCTTCGGCTCGAAGAGCCTCGAGCTGACCAGAAGCCGGCGCGCTGACGAGACGACGCCAGAGGGTCGTCAGGGCCATCGATCGCGGCGGCAGCTCAAGGCCGGCCATAAGCTCAGCCGCCTTGGCGGCATCGAGGCCACCCCACACCTCAAGCGGCAGGCCGGAGCCATCGCTTGCCATCACCGGCGGAAGCTCCGACCGTTCGACGGGCGCGGTCAGTGGAGCGACTTCAACCGAGCGATCGTAAGGCTCCCCTTGAGGTGACCGGCGCGGCGCACCGCGGGGTTCCGGGGAAGGCGTGTTCCGGCGGTAGTAGGGATCTGAATACTCGGATGGCGAAGGAGCCGGTGCAGGCGGGGGCGATCGCCGTTCTGGCTTCGCGCCCCACGGCGGAAAGCGGTCGTCGAAAGGCCGCCACTCCTGCGCGATGGCGCCGTCGGAATGTGGCCAAACACACACCAACGACGCCGCCGACAAAAGGGCAGCAATCGTCCTGAGGTTCATCCCTCGTGGCCCCCCGTTTTATCAGCGGCAGCCTCGTCAGCAGAGCTACCCCGGCTACTCGCGAACCTTCACACCTGGCACCGGAAGGGCAACTTCCTGCGGCTCAGGCTCGAAATAGACCGCCAGAGCGTAGAGCCCGCCGTATGCGATGCCAGCGATGATCCCGGTCACCAGCAGAAATCGGAATAAAGTAGGCATCTCGGGTAACCTACACGATGCATGTTGCTGGTCCAAGTGACACCAATATGGTGACGTCAGAGCACTTCGCTGAAAGGTTCAGACCCGCCAATCCCGCTCGACTGCGCCCGGGCCTGCCGCATCTTGCCTCAGTGCGTGACTTGTGTGACGGTCACCGCCAAATCATCAGTGCATTTAGAGTAGTCCATCAGCTTTAGTCATGGTTCGATTCGGTCAGAACGTGAAGCAACAGGGTACCGGGGATTGTGACCGGGCGAGAGCGATCCGCGAGGCGCTGGGAAACAAATCGCTCGTCATGGTCGGGCTGATGGGCTGCGGCAAGACATCCGTGGGCCGACGCCTGAGCGCAAAGCTCGAACTCCCGTTCGTGGACGCCGACGAGGAAATCGAGCTGGCCGCCGGCAAGACCATCAGCGAGATTTTCGCCGATCACGGCGAGACCTATTTCCGTGACGGCGAACGGAAGGTCATCGCGCGCCTCCTAATGAACGGACCGCAGGTGCTGGCCACCGGCGGTGGAGCGTTCATGAACGCGGAGACCCGCGAAAACATCAAGAAGGCTGGCATCTCCATCTGGCTCAAGGCTGATTTGCCGGTGCTGATGAAGCGCGTCATGCGGCGCGACAACCGGCCGCTTCTCAAGACCGCGGACCCCGAAGCGCGCATGCGGGAGCTGATGGAGGAGCGCTATCCCATTTACGCGCAGGCGGATGTGGTGACTTACAGCCGCGACGTACCGCACGATGTAATCGTGGAAGAGATCATCGAGGCCCTGTTGCGCGGACCGTTGTCCCACGCGCCAATCATCTCCGGCACGGAAACGTGCGGATCGACGACTACCCGCTGATCGAGGACGCTTATGGCAGACCAACCGGCGTCGGGAATGGGCGCATCGGCCCCCGACATCCAGCGTGTGCATGTGGCTCTTGGGGATCGGGCCTATGATGTCCTCATCGGGCCGGGGCTGCTGCAGCGGGCGTCTAACTTTATCGAATCTGCGCTGGGGGCTTGCCGGTGCGGCATCGTCACGGACGAGAATGTCGCCTCCCGCCACCTGGAAAGCGTTCAACAGGCCCTGGCGGAGTCGAACCGATTTGTCGGCTCCGTTGTCCTGCCGCCAGGCGAATCAACGAAGTCCTTCACACAGCTCGATCACCTGTGCAGGGAGCTCCTCAGCATGGGGCTCGAACGAAGCGACGTGGTGATCGCGCTGGGCGGCGGCGTCATCGGCGATCTGGCAGGCTTTGCCGCCAGCATTCTGCGCCGTGGCGTACGGTACGTTCAGGTGCCGACCACCTTGCTCGCGCAGGTCGACTCCTCCGTTGGGGGCAAGACAGGCATCAACGCGCCGCAAGGGAAAAATCTGATCGGCTCCTTCCATCAGCCAAGCCTTGTGCTGGCCGACACGTCCGTCCTCGCCACGTTACCCGAGCGGCAGATGCGAGCCGGCTATGCGGAGGTGGCCAAATATGGCCTGCTCGGCGATGCGACCTTCTACAATTGGCTCGAAGGCAACTGGCAGAGCCTCTTCCGGCACGAGCCTTCCGCTCTGACCAGGGCCATCGCCCGCTCCGTCGAGATGAAGGCCGAGATTGTGGTACGCGATGAGACCGAGTCAGGAGACCGGATGCTGCTCAACCTTGGGCACACATTCGGTCACGCGTTGGAGGCGGCCACCAGCTACTCGGACCGGTTGCTCCACGGCGAGGCTGTTTCCATCGGCATGTGCCTCGCTATCCGATTGTCAGAAGAATTGAATATTTGCCGGCCGCAGACCGCGGCCCGCGTGGCAGCCCATTTGAAATCCGTGGGCCTGCCGACCGAGCTCGAAGATATTCCCGGCGCTGGCGACTTGCCAGGAGCGGAGGGGCTCCTGGAGCTAATGCGTCAGGACAAGAAGGTTCGCCAGGGCCGACTGACGCTGATTCTTCTCCGTGAGATCGGGAATGCCTTCGCCACGCGCGAGGTCGAGCCTGCTACGTTGCTCGACTTCCTGCGGCGGACGCGAGGGGCCTAGCGTCAGGGCAGAATGTCCTCCCCCGGCGCGTAGGCCTTGATCGCCAGAGCATGGACCCCACTTCTAAGCTCGTCAGCCAGCGCCTCGTTCACCATGCGATGACGCTCGAGGCGGGATTTGCCGCGCATCTTCTCTGAAACGACGAGAACCCGGAAATGGCTCTCGCCCGTACCGGGCGAACTACGGTGACCGGCGTGCAGCTCGCTCTCGTTGATAACGTCAAGACGCACCGGGTCGAGGGCCAGCATCAGCTTCTCTCGTATCCTGCGCTCCATCGACATGGGGTCAGCCTCGCGTTGGCGATAAACGGTAACTGTCTTACTCTATGGCCAGCAGGCCACGCGGCCAATGCGCGCTATGAGACCAGCTTGTGCGGTCGAAGCCTCGGGATCATACTCCGGCGGCATGAAGCTCGACTCGAAATACTTCGACATGATCCGCATTCACCGCCGTAAGCAGGAGGCGCGTGAAGCGAAGAACAACGAGCCGTGCTGTCAGTGGAAGGGATGCACGAACCCGGGCCGTTATCGTGCCCCGATGGGTCGCGGCTACGAAGGGAAGTACTACACGTTCTGTGCGGAGCACATCCGCCAGTACAACAGCAGCTATAACTACTTCGAAGGGATGTCGAGCGCCGAGGTCGAGCGGTACCTGCAAGGCGTCGTCTACGGCCATCGGCCGACGTGGAAGGTCGGGGTCAACGCCTGGACCAACGGCACACGGCGCAGCTTGTCACCAGAGGAGCTACGGCGTTTTGCAGAGGGGCGAAGCAACGCAGACGCCTACTACTCGTGGCGCGCACGCCAGTCTGGCCGGCAAGAATATCGCCGCGCTCTGAAACCTCTGGAGCGCAAGGCGCTCGAGACGCTCGATTTACCGGAAACCGCCAGAGGCGAGGAAATCAAGGCGCGTTTCAAGGCGCTCGTAAAGATGCATCATCCCGACGCCAATGGTGGCCAAGGGGGATCCGAGGACAGGTTGCGCGAAATTATCCAAGCCTATAACTATCTGAAGCAGGCAGGGCTCGTCTGATCTGTCGTCGGCGCTCTGGAAGCAATTTGAGTTCGGTACGGTGCCATACGTGCCGGTAAGGAAGCAGAACCGAAATCGGAACAATCATTAACATGCGTGCCCAAGAGCAAGCCGGGGTGCCCGGCCTCCCGGACATGAAGGTTTCCGTGCGCCAAGTCTTCGGGATCGACAGCGATCTTGAAGTTCCAGCGTACTCGACACCCACCGAGCATGTGCCGGATCTTGATCCGGACTACCTCTTCAACCGGGAGGTGACGCTAGCCATTCTCGCCGGCTTCAAGCACAACCGGCGCGTGATGATTCAGGGGTATCACGGGACCGGCAAGTCGACCCACATCGAGCAGGTTGCGGCCCGGCTCAACTGGCCGTGCGTGCGCGTCAACCTCGACAGCCACGTTAGCCGTATCGACCTTGTTGGCCGTGACGCCATCGTGTTGCGCGACGGCAAGCAGGTCACCGAATTCAAGGAAGGTATCCTGCCTTGGGCTCTGCAAACTAACACGGCGCTCGTTTTCGACGAGTATGACGCCGGTCGTCCGGACGTGATGTTCGTGATCCAGCGCGTGCTCGAGGTGTCGGGCAAGCTGACGCTTCTCGACCAATCGCGCGTGATCCGTCCGCACCCGGCATTCCGCCTGTTTGCGACGACGAACACGATCGGTCTCGGCGACACGTCGGGCCTCTACCATGGCACCCAGCAGATCAACCAGGGTCAGATGGACCGCTGGTCCATCGTGTGCACCCTCAACTATCTGCCGCACGACGACGAAGTGAACATCGTGCTGCAGAAGGTGAAGTCGTTCACCGAGTCCGAAGAGAAGCGGAAGATCGTGTCCAACATGGTCCGGGTGGCCGACCTGACGCGCAACGCGTTCATCAACGGCGACCTGTCGACCGTGATGAGCCCGCGTACTGTCATCACCTGGGCTGAGAATACGGAGATCTTCGGCGACATCGGCTTCGCTTTTCGACTGACGTTCCTCAACAAGTGTGACGAGCTCGAGCGGCCGCTGGTGGCCGAGTTCTATCAGCGCTGCTTCGGTGAGGAGTTGCCCGAAAGCGCCGCCAACGTCGTGCTGAGCTAATCGGGAGTCGTATCGAAACCGATGGCGCAAAGCCCTAAGCGCAAGGAATCGCCAGCCGAGCCATTCAAGCGAGTGCTCGGGCTGGCGGTGCGCGCAATTGCGGGCAACAGCGAACTTCAAGTCGCTTACTCCGCCGGCAAGCCTGAGATCGACGGAAAAACGGTGCACTTGCCGGAGCCGTCTCGCATGCCGTCTCCGCGCGAGATCGCTGTCATCCGCGGATGGGCAGACAGCCTGGCACTCGAGGCGGCAGTCCACGACAAGAAGATCCACCGCAAGCTCGCCCCGAGCGCCGGCCCAGCGCGCAGTGTCTTCGAGGCCGTGGAGCGTGCTCGGGTCGAGGCGCTCGGCTCCCTCCGCATGCCGGGCATGGCGCGGAACCTCGCAGCCAAGATCGAGGATCTTTACGCGCACGGCCAATACGCGAACGTGAAGGACCGGGCCGAAGCGCCGCTGGAAGATGCGCTCTCGCTCATCGTTCGGGAGCGGCTTTCCGGCCTGCCGCCGCCCAAGACGGCGCAAGCCCTCGTCGACCTTTGGCGTCCCTGGATCGAGGAGCGTGCCGGCAAATCGCTCGAACTCATGGAGTCCCTTTACGAAGACCAGGAGGCATTCGGGCGTGTCCTTCGCGACATGCTCCGTCAGCTCGATCTGACCGATGAGGTCGCCGAGGGGCAGCCGGACGAGGAAAACGCCGAGGACCAGGAGAACCCCGAGGCTGGCGACCAGCAGTCGGAAAGCGCCGAGGAAGCAGCTGAGGGTCAACAGCAGGCTTCGGAAGATCAGCTAGCCGAAGGCGAGGAAGGCGATTCCGAGGACTCCACCGATCTGGCCGACGCCGACCAGTTTGAGGCCGAGGTCGAGGGTGAAGAGGAAGCGGAGACCACCCAACCGTGGCGGCCGAATATCTCCGTTCTCGATAACCCCGAGGCGTTTGGCTACCGGGTTTTCACCCGCGCCTACGACGAAGAAGTCGCAGCGGAAGATCTTTCCACGCCGGATGAGCTGGAGCGCCTGAGGACATTCCTCGATAAGGAGCTCCGCGCCCTTTCCGGCGCCGTGGCGCGTCTCGCCAACAGGCTGCAGCGAAAACTGCTCGCGCAGCAGAATCGCGCGTGGGAGTTCGACCTCGATGAAGGCATGCTCGATCCCGCCCGCCTGACGCGCGTGATCATCGACCCGACCCATCCGCTTTCGTTCAAGCGCGAGCGGGACACGGACTTCCGCGATACCGTCGTGACGCTCCTGCTCGACAACTCCGGGAGCATGCGTGGACGGCCGATCATGGTTGCCGCTTGCTGCGCGGACATCCTGGCGCGCACGCTTGAGCGTTGCGGCGTCAAGGTTGAGATCCTCGGCTTCACGACGCGGGCGTGGAAGGGCGGTCAGTCGCGCGAGCAGTGGCTTGCCGCCGGCAAGCCGCCGAATCCCGGCCGTCTCAACGACCTCCGTCACATCATTTACAAGTCTGCGGATGCTCCTTGGCGGCGCGCCAAGCGCAATCTCGCTCTAATGATGCGCGAAGGTCTGCTCAAGGAGAACATCGACGGCGAAGCCTTAGCGTGGGCACATAAGCGGTTGTTGGCGCGCCCTGAGCAGCGCCGCATTCTGATGATGATTTCCGACGGCGCCCCGGTCGACGATTCCACGTTGTCCGTCAACTCAGGGTCCTATCTCGAGCAGCATTTGCGCCAGGTGATCCACGAGATCGAAACCCGGTCACCTGTGGAGCTCATCGCCATCGGCATCGGCCACGACGTGACGCGCTATTACAAGCGTGCCGTCACGATAACCGATCCTTCGGAGCTGGCCGGCGCCATGACCGACAAGCTTGTCGAGCTGTTCGAAGAGAAGCCGAAGGAGGTTCGCGGGACGATCCGGCGTTTGCGAGACCGCGGAATTCTTCTGCACTGACCTTTTGAATGGGGCATGATCGGTGCGGCTGAAGGCGAAGATGCGCCCCCAAAAGGTGATCGCGCTATTCGCAGCAGCCGCTTTTACCTTAGCGCTTGCCGTCGCCACTGGTCAGGCAGTCGCACAGAAGCCACGCGTTACCGAGACAAAATCCATCGAGATCTCGGCGACACCCATCGCCGGCTTTCAGTTTACCGATGCCAATCGAAAGGATTTCGGGCGACTTCGCTGGCGCGGCGGGCTGGTTTTGAAATCCTCTAGCCCTGATTTCGGCGGCTGGTCCGGTTTGGTCCTGGATCGCGATGGCCGCGATTTTCTGGCTGTGTCCGATTCCGGAGCCTGGCTTACCGGCGAATTGATCTACGATGGTGTCCGACCGGTAGGCGTTCGGAACGCCCGTATCGGCCCGTTGAAGGCTCTGAAAGATCGCCCTCTCTTGCGACTTCGGGACCGCGATGCCGAGGCAGTCACACTTGCGCAGGGCACTCTGCGCAACGGCACAATCCTCGTTGCATTCGAGGGTAACCATCGCATCGGCCGTTTCTCCATTAGCAGAAACGGAGTTTCCGGCCCTCAGCAGTACCTCCAGCTTCCCCCAGAAGCGCGCCGCATGAAGTCGAATGAGGGCTTCGAAGCCATCAGTGTTCTCAAAGGCGGGCGCTACAAGGGTGCTATCATTGCCCTATCCGAAAGGTTCAAGGACGATCGCGGCCACCACACCGGCTGGATCTGGGTCAACGGTGTGCAGCACAAGTTGCATCTCACCGATATCGGCGGTTTCAACATTACGGACGCGGCAGCCCTGGATGATGGCGGGTTGATCGTGCTCGAGCGGCGTTTCGGCTGGCTAGAGGGCATCAAGATGCGGCTGCGGCTGGTGAGCCCCGAGGAAATCGCCCCGCGTTCAGTGATGAAGGGCGAGGTGCTGTTTGAGGCCAATATGGGCTACCAGATCGACAATCTGGAAGGCGTCGCCGTGCATAGGGGAGAGCAGGGCGAGACGGTCGTCACTCTGATCTCGGACGACAACTTCAATTCGCTGCTGCAGCGGACTGTCTTGCTTCAATTCACGTTAAAAGCGGCCGAGGACTGATCGGCCGCTTTCTCCAGCACGCTCCGAAAAGCCGATTGTCTTACGCCGCAGGTTGAGCCTGCTGCTCGGCGTTGTTTTTCGCCTTCAGAATTTCGCGCTTCAGGCGCCGGCAACGGTCGGAGAGCTCCTCGTCGCGAGCCTTGAGCAGATAAGCGTCCAAGC
>PKEY01000104.1 GCA_002919265.1 Hyphomicrobiaceae bacterium
CGCCCCGACGCCCGATGGACGAAGGCAAGGAAGATCTGGGGATTTAGGAGCTTTCGGAAAGGTTAACGCTGCTTCATCAAGGCACGCGGACACATTTTACCTTTACACTGCCTTCAAATCTCTGCGGGTCGGCCCAAGTTCTGCTGAAAATACACGTCATGTTCACTACAGTTCGGCGATAAGGGCGGCAGGCGTGGGGCCGGAAGGATTGCAAAGAAAAATGAGTGCGCGTGTTATCGAGTTGTCGCGTGTCGCTGCCGCGAAAACATGTTCATCGCTGGACGGCCTGTTGCAGGAGCCCGCGGTTCAGCAGTTTCAGTTTTGGGCGGGTGCCTCGGGCCGGCGGTACGTACATTCCGTTTTCAGCCTGATCGAGTGCCCGGAGACTCCGAAAGCGGTCTATTTGCTCGTTCGTTGTGACAACAACGGCCGGCGCACCGTTCTGAAGGTCGGGCGCGTCGAGCACGAGGCGGAGTCGCTTAACCTAGCGGAAATCCGGCACCGGGGGGCCAAGCTTGGCGCCAATCAGGTCCACCTGCATTTCCTCGCCAAGGACGAGCAGGAGCGCCGCATGATTGAGCTCGATCTGCGGGTCGCCCATTTTTCCGAGCTCAGCGCCGAGCGGATCTCGTCTTCGCGGCACTGAGGCGCTTCAGGCCGGAACTCCCCTACGTAGCACGGCTGCGCGAAGCCCAGGCGGAGATCTGCCGGCGATGGATAAAGCGCCGCCGCTCGCCGAGCTTGAGACGCGGCGCCTCGACAGGCTGGTTTCGGTAAATCTTCAGCAGCGCCACCGCACCGCTGCGCCCCTGGCCGTTGAAACTGCTCCGCGAAAACTGCGGCCCGATGATGCTCAGCAGTCGCTTGAGCTCCGGTTCGTGGATGCCAAGGCTCTCCAGGTGCGCAATCGTATTGATGAGGTAATCGAGGTTGGGTCCGGAGATACCCCGGGCGCCGCGAATGAGCTGCGCCTGTTCGGCAAGGCTTAGCTGGCCTGCGTAGCTTGGATGCCGCCGCTCTACGATGTAGGCCAGCGCAAGCACCTCTTCCCGCGGTTCGCCTTCAAGGGACACTGGCACCAAGGCATCCCGGTAAACGCCGCTAACCTGCTCGCGCGCGGTGAGGTACTCCAGCGTTTCGATGCGGCGCCCCGCAGCAACGCGAAACGCAAGCCCGTGGCATGTGCCACCACGATCGAGCCCCAGCACCAAGCCAGGGCGCTGCTCAGTGCCCCGATGATGGGTTGAGTAGACGCAAAAGCAGCGACGATAACCGACCAGCGTGGCCCTTCTGACCTCCTCGTAATGGAAGCCAGGTCGCCACATGAGCGAGCCGTAACCGAACACCCACAAGTCGTGGGCGTGCGCGCTGTTACCGCTACGGCTCACTTTTCCGAGCTGCCTCCCGGCTTGGCTGACTTGACCTGGTGCCGGCCAAAGTCCGGCGCCGGCGTATCCTGGCCCGCCTCGATGATGCTCCGCCGGATTGCGCGCGCATCGGAGAAGAGCCTGAACAGCGTGTCGCCTTCCCCATAACGGATGGCGCGCTGGAGGGCCGTCAGATCCTCGGTGAACCGGCCCAGCATTTCCAGCACAGCTTCCTTATTGTTGAGGAAGACGTCCCGCCACATGGTCGGGTCGGAGGCCGCAATGCGGGTGAAGTCGCGGAAGCCGCCGGCCGAGAACTTGATGACCTCACTGTCAGTCACCCGCTCGAGATGCGCGGCGGTGTTGACGATATTGTAGGCGATAAGGTGCGGCACGTGGCTGGTGATGGCGAGGACCAGATCGTGGTGCTCCGCCGTCATGATTTCCACGTTGCTGCCCATCTCCTCCCAGAGCCGGCGTAACCGCGCGACAGCTTCCTTATCCGTTCCGTTGACCGGCGTCAGGATGCACCAGCGGTTGTCGAACAGCTCCGCGAACCCGGCTTCGGGGCCGGAGTGCTCCGTGCCCGCGATGGGATGGCCAGGGATGAAATGCACGCCCGGCGGGACGTGAGGCGAGACATCCCGGATGACGGCCGCTTTGACCGAGCCCACGTCTGTGAGGATGCACCCCGGAGCCAAGTTCGGCGCGATCCTGCGGGCGATTTCGCCACACGCCCCTACAGGAACGCACAGAATGACGAGGTCTGCGCCCTTGACCGCATCGGCAGGGTCCTCAAAAACCTCGGCGACAAGTCCGAGTCGGAGTGCAATCTCGCGCGTCTTCTCGGTCTTCGCACTGCCTACGATGGTGCCGGCCAGATTGCGTCGGCGCATCGCGTGACTGATGGAGGAGCCGATGAGACCGATACCGATCAAAGCGACCCGCTGGAACATGGGGCCGCTCATCGCTGGTCTCCGTTCATGAACGCGGACAATGTGTCGATCACGGCCTTGTTTTCAGGCTCGGTGCCGATGGTGATCCTCAGTGCATTGGGCAGCCCGTAGGAGCCCATCTTGCGCACGATGACGCCGCGCGATTGCAGGAACGCATTCGCCGCATCTGCAGTGCGGTCGCCTTCCTTCGGGAAGTGAACGAGCACGAAGTTGGCGACGCTGGGTGTCACGACGAGGCCCAATTTCTCAAGTTCCGCCGTCACCCATTCAAGCCAGCGCTCGTTGTGCGTAACTGACTTTTCGACGTGCTCGAGATCCTCGAGTGCCGCAACGCCGGCGGCGATGGCAGGGGCTGAAACGTTGAAGGGCCCACGAATACGGTTGAGAGCGTCCGCGACATTCGCCGGGCAGTAGGCCCAGCCGAGCCGCAAGGCGGCCAGACCGTGAATCTTGGAGAATGTGCGGGTCATGATCGTGTTGTTGGTTGTGGCCACCAGTTCGATACCCGCCTCATAATCGTTTCGCCGCACGTACTCACTATACGCGGCATCGAGCACCAGCAGCACGTTCTCGGGCAGGCCCTGACGTAGCCTGCGCACCTCGTCAAAGGGAATGTACGTTCCCGTCGGATTGTTCGGGTTGGCGATGAAGACGATCTTTGTCTTCGGCGTCACACGGGCCAGGATCGCATCCACATCGGTGCGCAAATTCTTCTCCGGCGCGACGACAGGCACGCCGCCACAAGCGAGCGTGGCGATCCGGTAAACAAGGAAGCCGTGTTCCGTAAAAATCGTCTCGTCGCCCGGTTCAAGATAGGCGTGGGCAATCAGGTTCAGGAGCTCGTCGGAACCTGCTCCGCAAACGATCCGGTCCGGATTGAGGCCGTGAACGCGTGCGATGGCCTGTCGCAGCGCGGACGCGCTACCATCAGGATACCGCTCGAGCTGATCCGCGCAAGCCTTGAACGCCGCCACGGCCGCGGGGCTCGGCCCTAGCGGATTCTCGTTCGAGGATAGCTTGATCGGCTTGATGTTGCCGGGCACGGTGCTTTCGCCCGGTACATAAGCCTCGATGTCCATCACGCCCCGCTTGGGGGTCGGCAAGCCCGTAGCCATGTTATGAATACCTGATGTGGAATACGGCCCGATTGATATGCGCCTCGCCCGGCGAAAGCAAACAAACGATTGACATTCGCGGGCAACGGCCTAGCTACCGCAATCGTGGCGAGGAGGTGAACATTTTGCGCTTGCCTTCTTGCCGCATGAAATAACGAGCGCACCAGTTGGTGCGGGTGAAGGACTGCGCCATGAGCACGGTCAATCCGCGAGTAGTGGACACTCTCGACCTTCGGATCAGCGAAGCGCAACGGCCCTCGAGCAAGGTCATGCACTTCGATGAGCCGTTGATGCTCGACTGTGGGCAGACTCTGGCGCCCTTCTCGCAAGCATATCAGACTTACGGTGAGCTCAACGCTGACAAGTCGAACGCCATCCTGGTTTGCCACGCGCTGACCGGTGACCAGCACGTCGCCAATACCCATCCGGTTACGGGTAAGCCGGGCTGGTGGTCGACGATGGTTGGCCCAGGCAAGCCGATCGACACGAACCGGTTCTTTGTCATCTGCCCGAACATTCTCGGCGGCTGCATGGGCTCTACCGGTCCGGCCTCCATCAATCCGGCGACGGGCAAGCCTTATGGCTTGAGCTTCCCGGTCATCACGATCGGGGACATGGTTGACGCTCAGGTGCGGTTGATCGACAGCCTTGGCATCGACCAGCTGTTTTGCGTCATCGGCGGTTCAATGGGCGGCATGCAAGTGCTCGAATGGGCGGCGCGCCAAAAGGAGCGCGTCTTTGCGGCCGTTCCGATTGCGACAGCGGCCTCTCATTCGTCGCAGAACATCGCTTTCCATGAGGTCGGCCGTCAGGCGGTCATGGCTGATCCGGACTGGTGCGGCGGCCGCTATTTAGAGATGGGTAAGGTGCCTCGCCGTGGCCTCGCGGTGGCGCGCATGGCGGCGCACATCACGTACCTCTCGGAAGAGGCGTTGCACCGCAAGTTCGGCCGGAACTTCCAAAACCGGACCGACCGCTCATTCTCGTTCAGTGCTGATTTCCAGGTCGAAAGCTACCTCCGGCACCAGGGCATCAGCTTTGTCGATCGGTTCGACGCCAACAGCTACCTCTACATCACGCGGGCCATGGACTACTTCGATTTGGCCGCGGAGTACGGGGACGTGTTGGCAAATGCTTTCAAGGGGACGAAGACGCGCTTCTGCGTCGTTTCCTTCACTAGCGACTGGCTTTATCCGACGCGTGAGTCCAAGCGTATCGTGCAGGCGCTGAACGCCGTCGCCGCCAACGTCTCCTTCGTGGAGATCGAGAGTGACAAAGGGCACGATGCCTTCCTGCTGGACGAGCCCGAGTTCTTCGCGACCGTGCGGGGGTTCATCAACTCTGCAGCCGAGAAGCGCGGCATCCCGCCAGCCCGAAACGGCTAACGGCTCGAGCTAAGGTGCCACCATGCTTCGAACCAATCAGCCGTTGCAGACGACACCCCGCGTAGACCATTTGCTCATCGCCGAGATGGTGAGTCATGGCGCCCGCGTGCTCGATGTCGGGTGCGGTGATGGCGCTTTGCTGCAATTGCTCGCCGAGACGAAAGGCGTGGATGGCCGCGGCATCGAGATCGAGCGAGAGCGCGTGAACGCCTGCGTGGCCCGTGGCCTTTCCGTCATTCAGGGCGACGCGGATCGCGACCTCGACGATTATCCGGACGACGCGTTCGACTATGCCATTCTGAGCCTCACCATTCAGGCCACGCTGCGGCCCAAGGCGGTTCTTGAGAATCTGCTGCGTATCGGACGGCACGCGATCGTCTCGTTCCCGAATTTCGGTCATTGGCGCATTCGGGCGCAGCTTTTGTTCACGGGGCGGATGCCGCGTACGGAAAATCTTCCAGAGCCCTGGTATGAGTCGCCGAACGCGCATCTCTGCACGATCCGGGACTTTGCCGAGCTGTGCAGCTTGGTGAATGCGAGGGTCGAGCGTTCTGCGGCGTTCAACGCATCGGGCCGCCAGCTTTCTCCGCGGGTTCCGCTGGAACTCCAGAACATTTTTGGCGAGAAGGCGGTCTTCTTGCTGAAGCGCGGAACGATTTACTGATCTGCAACTTTGGTCGATTCCTTGGCCCCGGTCTTGGGCGCGATATTTCCCGGCGCAGTCACGAGACGGCCCAGGACGCGCGACGGTACCTTCTTCGCGATCGGGGCCGTCAGCTCCTTGCGGGCTTCCACGATGATGAGGCCGCCAAGACCCCGTGAGAGCCTCATGCCCATTCGCTCGAAAGCGATCGCCGAGCGCATGATGAGGGGCCGCTCGATCGGCGGCACAAAAAGCGCCGCAGACCAATCGAATGGGGTGAACATCGAGTCGCTCAGCAGCTGCTCCAGCTGTGTCCGGCTGTAGGGCCGGCCCTGGCCGAACGGCGTATGATCCAGGCGCGCCCAGACGCCGCGCCGGTTCGGAACGATCAGGAGCAGCCGTCCTTGGGGCGAAAGGACTCGCCAGACCTCCCGCAACAGCGACCGGGGCCTGTCCGCCGTTTCCAGGCAATGCACGGCCAGCAGCCGGTCGACGGAGTTGTCCGGCAGGGGCAAGTGCTCGTCATCGACCAAGACGGTCGCCGTCGGGCCGACGTGCGGCCAGACGAGTGCTCCCTGTGAGGCGGGCATAAAGGCCCCCAGCCGCAGGACTTCGCCGCGAAACATGTTGAGGTAGGGCGTCGCGAATCCGAGCCCGATCAGCGTCTCGCCCTGCAACCTTCGCCAGCGTGCGTGAATTCTGTGAGCAAGCAGCCGGCGAACCATGAGGCCGAGTGGCTGTGCATAGAATTCCCTCAGCTCGGCAACATCGAGGTTCATGAGTCGTCTGCGAAGCGGGAGCTCGGCTGTTGCAAAGTCAACCACGATTCGTTGAGGACTGCAGGTGATTGCAATCCGGCCACCCGCTGATACGTTGCGAGGCAAGCCATCCCGTGGTTTCCAGGAAGGGAGCTTAAGCCGTGGCCAATCTCGAAATCCACCAGTTCCCCTGTCTCAGCGACAACTTCGGCGTGCTGATTCGAGACGCCGACGCCAACGTAGTTGCATCCATCGACGCTCCGGATGCGAAAGCGGTGAAGCGCGCCCTTGAGGAAAAGGGGTGGCAGCTCACCCACATCCTGACGACCCATTACCATCCCGACCACACCGACGGGAATCTAGAGCTCAAGGCAGAAACGAACTGCACGATCATCGGCCCCCGCGGGGAGGCTGCCAAGATCCCCGGCATTGATAAGGCCGTCGGTGAGGGGGATGTGTTCCAGTTCGGCTCCTTCCAGGTACATGTCTTCGACTGTCCGGGCCACACGGCTGGCCACATCATCTACTGGATACCCGCCGCCGATGTGGCGTTCGTAGGGGACGTGCTGTTCGCTATCGGGTGCGGCCGCGTCAACGAGGGCACCTACGAGACAATGTGGAAGTCGCTCGAGAAGGTGATGTCCCTTCCCCCGTCCACGAAAGTGTACTTCGGCCACGAATACACGCTGTCGAACGCTCGCTTCGCGCTGACAATCGAGCCGGAGAACGAGGCGTTGCAGCAGCGGGCGAAAGAGGTCGAGCAGATGGTTGCCGCTGGTCAGCCGACCTCGCCCACGCGGATCGACCTTGAGCTGGCGACAAACCCGTTCCTTCGTCCGAACAGCCCGGATATTCGCCGTCGGCTCGGCATGGAGGGCGAGCCTGACTGGAAGGTGTTTGGCGAGATCCGCGACCGCAAGAACCGCGCGTAAGGTGCACTGTTAAGGCAGGCGGCGCCGAGAGATAACACTGGGCGCCGTCCATCCGTTATTCCGCGGAAGTGAACCCCGCCCTCGCAGGGGCTCCAGCGACTCAAAGCGGCACAAAATCACGCAAATCTGCGAGTTTTTCCGAATGTCCAGTGGATAGCGGCGGGGCTGTCCTTGCAGCCCCCTGACGACTCGGAAAGAGTCGCGAATCAAAAGTGACATTCGCGGCAGCGGGGGCTCAAAGAATGAAGCGTGAGAGTTCAGGGCAGATCCTGAGCGCGGTGTTCGTCGACTATGACAACATCTATCTGTCCCTGAAGCGCAAGAATGAAGAGGCCGCTAAGCGGTTCGCCAAGGATGCCCACCTCTGGCTGGCCGAGATCGAAAGCGGCCGCCTGATTGCCCCCACGAACAAGCTGCCGTCAAACGTTCAGCGTCGGATCGTTCTGAACCGGTGCTACGGCAACCCGGTGCCGCGCCGCAATCAGAACGACAATTCGACGGATATGAACTCGTTTCCCTTCGTGCGGCATCACTTTCTGCGTGCTGGGTTCGAGGTTATCGACTGCCCGCCGTTGACTGCGCAACTCAAGAACTCGTCCGACATTCGCATGGTGATGGACGTCCGTGATTACCTGGATCACGAGACGTATTTCGACGAGTTCATCATCCTCTCGGGCGATGCGGACTTCACGCCCGTGCTGCATCGCTTGCGTGCTCACGCCCGGCGCACGGTCGTTTACGCGAACGACTTTACCGCCGCGCCCTATGTGGCGATCGCCGACGGTGAAATTCGCGAGGCCGACCTCATCGCCGCCATTCTCCGCAACTCATCGGCGGATAACGAGCAGTCCAGCGCGCGGGATGTTGATCCGACCGGCGAGCTTCGGCGCGAGATCATGTCGGAGATTACGGGCGCGGTCCGTAGCTCCAACACCCCGTTGCCGCTTGAAGCGCTTGCGGAGCGCGCGACTCGTGCGCTCGGCCATGACCGCACCGTTGGAACGAACTGGGCAGGGGCTGGCAGCTTCCGCGATCTTCTCCTTCAGAGCCTGCCCGAGGGAATCAGGCTGAGCGATCAACCTCCTTACGTCGTCTACGATGCCACCAAACAGCCGGCACCCGAGGGAGGCTTGCTTGGCGGTCGCGGCGAGAGAGCGGAACGGGCGCCCGGCGGGCTTGGTATTCCGACGCGCAATGCACGGCCATCCGCAGAGGTGGGTGCTGCCGCCCTCGCACAGGCACTCAATCCGGTTGGCGCTGCAAGGGCCTCTTCCGCGCCGCAGCCCCAAGCACAGCAGGTGGCGCGCCCAACTGGCCCCGCTGCGGCCCAGACCAAAGAAGCTGGTGGTGAGGTCGCAGCGGCCAAGCCCGTCATGCGGGCAGAAGGCAGCGCGCAGCAGAACCGTACTGCCGAAAGCGCCTCCGCGTTGCAGCGCTCTATCGCTCGCATTCACGAAGCGAGCCAGGTGCCTCCGCTTTCACCGCCGGAGTATCGCGCGCTGTTTGAGCTCCTGGCGAAGGAGATCAATTCCAACAGCGTGCAGGGGACGCAGACGATCGCAAACGTCGCCAATCGCGCTCGCGAGCTCGGCCTTGACATCCGCAGCGACGACATTCGCTTTGTCCTGGATGTCGTCGGCGAGCATGATCCGTGGTTCGAGCAAGGTGCCTCGGCGAACCTTTTCGCTGGTCGGTTCCGCAATTTCGTAGTCGCGCGGTGCCGCAGCTACGGACTCAATCTGACGCCCGATGAAATCGACCTGATCGATGCCTGGTTCACCGGCGGCGGCCCTTCGCCGGCAACCGCGCGTCAGCCATCGCAACCGCTTGGAAAAGAGCCTCCGCGTTCTCCTGTGGACCAGCCGTCCCGTTCGCTCATGCCGACGACTGCCTCTGAACCACGAAGCAGCCGTTGGTGGAGCCGTGAGGAGCCTTCGTCGGTGCAGTCAGAATCCTCAAGCGGGCGTGGCGTTGTTCCGGGATCAGCCCCTAAGGCGGGGACTTCAGACGAGCCTACGTCGTCCGACGATTTCCCGCGGATACTGCGCACGCGTCTGCGGGGCTAATCGAATTTTTCTGACTGCTGATTCATCATAGAGAGACGGGCGCGATGGTTGTCGCGCTCGCGCTTTCTTGCGCAATCCATCTTCAAGGAAGCTTGTAAAGGCCGCCGATCTGGCGCTCTACAGAGGGTCCACGGCAACGATTACGGCTGTCCAAGGGCTTGCAATCGCGGCCTTCGCGAGATTGCATGTCATGGGAACGTCCTCCTTAAAGCGGGCATGCCGATGAATAATCTTTCGATCGATCCGGAACGTTTGTGGGCAACGCTGATGGCCTCGGCCGAAATCGGCCGGACGGAGAGGGGTGGCCTCCGTCGACTGACTTTGTCCGATGAAGACAAGGCCATGCGCGACCTCTTTGCCAAATGGGTGAAGGAGGACGGCTACAGCCTCACGATCGATCAGCTCGGCAACATGTTCGTGCGCCGCCGTGGCCGGGATGACTCCTTACCCCCCGTTCTCATTGGCAGCCACCTTGATACGCAGGCCAAAGGAGGACGATTCGACGGCATCCTCGGTGTCCTCGCGGGCCTGGAGGTTTTGCGCACTCTGGACAGGGCCGGCATCGAGACGCGCCGTCCAATCGAACTCGTGAACTGGACCAACGAGGAAGGCGCCCGCTTCCAGCCGCCGATGATGTGCTCATTGGTTTTTTCCGGCGGGGAAAGCGTCGCGTGGGCATACGACCGTCGCGACAAGGACGGTCTGCGGTTTGGCGACGAGCTCAAGCGGATCGGTTATCTGGGCGAGGCGCCAGTCGGAGGACGCCCGCTCGACAGTTACTTCGAGCTGCATATCGAGCAGGGGCCAAAGCTCGACGAGGCCGGCATTCCCGTCGGCGTGGTCACCGGCGGCTATCAGATGAAGGGAATGCGCATTTTGGTGCGGGGTGAAACCGCCCACGTCGGGCCGACGCCGATGCATCACCGCCAGAATGCTCTCGTCGGTGCGTCCCATCTGGCGGTAGCCATCGACGATATTGGGTGGCGCTACGCGCCGGAGGACGGCAAGACTACTGTGGCCCGTCTGGATCTGGCGCCGAACCTGCCCGGCATCATCTCGGACGAGGCTCAGCTTTATATCGATTTCCGCCATCCATCGCCCGAGCGCCTCCGCGACATGGAAGAGGAGGTTCGGGCCGCAGTGCAGGAGGCGGCGCGCCGCTCCAGGACGACGATCGAGATCGCCGAGGAATGGGGATTCGGTGGCCTGGAATTCGACCGCGGGTTGGCCGAGCTGGTGCGGTCCACCGCGCGCCGCCTTGGCATTCCCTTCATGGATATCCGCTCACAGGCGGGCCACGACGCCTATCACGTTGCCAAGGTCTGCCCGACGATCATGATTTTCACGCCGTGCAAGACCGGCATCACGCACAATGAGCGTGAAGATATCGATCTCAAGGACACGGTGCCCGGCGTTAACGTGCTGCTTCATGCGGTTCTGGAGCGAGCGAATGCCTGACGGGCGCTCGCTCGCGCCCTGACCGTCTTTGGGTTGGACAGATGGCCTCGGTGGCCACTGATGACTTGACGGAGTGAAGGGTTTTGTGGTCCTAGTCTCGCCGAACGTCGGCGGGGCTTGCTCGCCACTTTAATCATTTCCGATCGAAACAGGGGACCTGCGTGGCCTTAGGCCCGGGGGCCACGGACGCATCATGAAAGTCAAGAACTCGCTCAAATCGCTGCGGTCGCGTCACCGCGAAAACCGCTTGGTTCGGCGGAAAGGCCGCGTTTACATCATCAACAAGACGCAGAAGCGGTACAAGGCTCGCCAGGGCTGAGGGACCGCTTCCGCCCGGCAGGGCTTTGACGAGCGGACGGCTTGATCCTATCTTTGCGCGTATGCGCAAACCGCTCGCTCATCCGCTGATGAAGGCCGCCGCAAGCGCTTGCCTGCTTGCGGCTATTGTCGTTTCACCTGCAACCACATTCGGTCAGACGACCGAGGATCCGCTGCCGTCGCCCACATTGCCCTTTGAACCCGAAACGGAGGGTGATGAGTCGGAGGCCTCGTCTGACCCCACCCAGCTTCGTGAAAAGCTGCCCGACAGCGCGATCGAGCGCGCCAAGATGCTTGACAATCTCTACGCGCTGCTCGCCACCGCGGAGAGCCCTGAAGCCGCCGAAAAGACGTCCAAGGCGATCATGAGGCTTTGGGCGTATTCCGGCAGTGACACGGTGACGGTGCTCATGGCCCGGGCGGTCAAGGCCATGCAGCAAAAGAATACCAAGCTGGCCTTGCGTATGCTGGACGCTATTGTCGAGCAGGCGCCTGATTACGCGGAGGGCTGGAGCCAACGTGCACACGTTCTCTATCTGGAAGGGGAGACTCATCGCGCTCTAGGCGATCTGCGGCGCGCGTTGGCGCTCGATCCCAACCACTTCAGGGCACTGAGCGCACTCGCCCACATCCTGCGCGAGTTTGGTGCCAAGGAAGGTGCGCTTGCAGCCTACCGCAAGCTCCTAGAAATTCATCCGTACGCCGAAGGGGCGCAGAAGGCCATCGAGGAGCTGGAGCGCGAAATCCACGGGCAGGGAATTTGAGCCCGGGCGGTCCGGTTCAAGCCGCTTCCCCAACTTTCCCACAGAGACTGTTTTGACTGTGCGCTTTGAAGCGGACCATGTGAAACTGAGGCTGCTCTCACGCCTGCACAGCTACCGGCGAGCCCGTTTCGTCGACGTAAGCAACGCGGATCATATTGGTTGTACCCGGGGTGCCTAGCGGAACACCGGCTGTGATGATCACCCCCTGGCCAGCATCCGCGAAGCCCTCCTCAAAGGCGATCTTGCAGGCCTTGCGCACCATGTCGGCGAGGTTCTCGGGATCGCTGGTGAGCACCGAGTGAATGCCCCAAACGACCGACAGTTTGCGGCCGGTGGCGAGGACCGGCGTCAGACCGATGACGGGCAAGCCAGGCCGTTCGCGGGCGACCCTGAGGGCCGTTGATCCCGTGGCCGTGTAGCAGATGATGGCAGACAGCTGCAGCGTATCGGCGATCCTGCGGACAGCGGCGGCAATGGCGTCGGCGCTCGTCGGCTGAGGCACCGTCGGCATGGTGTGAACAAGGAAGTTGTATCCAGGGTCGTTCTCCACCTGGATGGCAATGCGATCCATCATCCGCACCGCCTCAATGGGGAACTGGCCGACGGCTGATTCCGCCGACAGCATGATCGCATCGGCGCCGTCAAACACAGCCGTGGCAACATCCGACACCTCGGCGCGGGTCGGTACCGGCGATGAGATCATGCTTTCCAGCATCTGCGTGGCAACGACGACCGGCTTGCCGGCGGCGCGGGCCTTCCGCGTAATCTCCTTCTGTAGGCCGGGTACACGCTCAATCGGCATCTCGACGCCCAGATCGCCGCGCGCGACCATGAAGCCGTCGGCGTTGGCGATGATCTCGTCGAGATCGGCGATGGCCGATGGCTTCTCGATCTTCGCCATCAGCGATGCTCCCTGCCCGATCAGGCGACGGGCGAGCACAAGGTCTTCTCCGCGCTGGACAAAGGACAGGGCGATCCAGTCGACGCCAAGCCGGAGGACGTAATCGAGGTCGGCGCGATCTTTCTCCGTAATTGGATTGATCGGCAGGATGCTGTCCGGCGTGGCGATGCCCTTCCGGCTGGCGAGCGCTCCGCCAACCAGGACCTCTGCCGTAATCTCCCGCAAGCTGCGGTCAACGACCCGCATCTTCAGCTTGCCGTCGTCGAGCAGCAGGGTGTGGCCCGGCTCGACTGCCTCGAAGATTTGCGGATGCGGCAGGAACACCCTCTCGGCTGAGCCAGGCTCTTCGTTCGTGTCGAAACGGAAATACGAGCGTTCACTCAGGAAGGCTCGGCCGCCTTCGATCTCACCAATCCGGAACTTTGGGCCCTGCAGGTCGCACAGGATGCCGATGGGCCGCTTGAACTTCACCTCGGCATTGCGCACGGCCGCGTGCAATTTGCGCGCGACGTCGTGCGAGGTGTGACTCATATTGATGCGAAATACGTCGACGCCGGCTTCGAACAACCGCTCCAGCATCTCGGGGTCCGATGAGGCGGGCCCCAGCGTCGCAACGATTTTAACCCTGCGATTTCGCCTCATTTGGCTTGTGCTCCCGCGCCTTCGGGTTCAGCAAGGCGAATGGTCCAGTCCTTGGCGTCACCAGTATCCACTTCGAAAAAGCCCGTGCGCCGATAACCCCGTTGCTGGCAGTTTGTTACGTCCCGAATGGCGAAGGACTTCTCATGGGTGCACATGTAGTTCGGTCCAGACCATTCGCCGCCGCGATCATAGTCGATAGCGTATACGTAGATGAACCGGCTGGGGACTGCGCCTTTAAGCAGCGTCTCGCACGTCTGGGCGCCTACGTTCCACCAACCTTCCGTCGTCCAGCCCTTGGCGTCCTGGTAGCCGATAGCGATGCCCACGCGACTGGAGGAGGCGTTGCAAAGCCTCAGATCCGCCCAGGCCGAGTCCGCCATGGCCATCACCAGCAGGCAGGCACCAGCAGCCGCGAGCAGGCGGAGGGCCGGATTGACGTCGATGGCGGTACTACACAAGTCGAGGCGGGCCGGGTTGGCTGTGGACATTCCAGTACAGACGCTTCTGCAAGAGGAAAGAGAAAACCAAACTTACGGATCGATCAGGATGGCGCGGAAGTCATTGACATTGGTCTGTGTCGGGCCGGAAAAGACGAGATCACCAAGTTCGCGAAAGTAAGTGGTCGAATCGTTGTTGGCCAGGAAATTGGCCGCTTTGAGGTTCTTCGCTGCGGCACGAGTGAGTGTATCCGGCAACACGATTGCTCCGGCAGGATCCTCCGGGTTGCCGGCACCGCCGTCAGCGCCATCGGTATCAGCGGCGAGCGCCGCGATGCCGGGAGCGCCTTCGAGTGCGATGGCTAGGCCAAGCGCATATTCCTGATTGGGTCCGCCGAGGCCGTTACCTCGCACTGTCACCGTCAGTTCACCGCCTGAAAGGATTGCGAGGCGCTCACCATTCGCGCGTGCTTTCAGCGCAAGTTTTGCGTGTTCCGCACCGACGTCTCTCGCTTCGCCTTCGAGGGCATCGCCGAGGATTTCGACACGATAGCCGGCCTGCCGCGCAACGTCGGCCGCGGCTTCCAGCGAGGCTGACGGAGCTGCGATAAGTTTGTACTCGGAGGATACGAGCGCTCGGTCGCCGGGTTTCGGTGTCTCGTTCGCAGGGTTTGCGAGCGCCGCCGCGATCTCGGGCGGCGGGGAAATGCCAAAGCGTTCCAGCACAGCGCGCGCATCCCCAAGCGTGGTCGGATCGGCGACGGTTGGCCCCGATCCGATGGTCGCCGGATCGTCGCCGGGCACGTCAGAGATGGCCAGCGTGAGTAGTCGTGCCGGATAGGCAGCTCGCGCTAGCTTGCCGCCTTTGATGCGCGAGAGGTGCTTGCGCACGCAGTTGAGATCGTGAATGCGCGCGCCGGAGCGCAAAAGGGCTTTGGTGAGCTGCTGCTTGGCCTCGAAGCTGACGCCTTCTGCCGGTGCCGACCACAGCGCCGATGCGCCGCCTGATAGCAGCACGAGCACGAGATCATCAGGGCCGGCCTCTCGTGCCATCCGGACGGCGCGCTCGGCAGCCTTTACACTTGCCTGGTCGGGCACCGGATGGCCGGCTTCCACGAGCTCGATGAGGCTGGTCTTGAGGCCATACCCATGTCGAGTCGTTGCAAATCCGATGATGCGATCGGCCGCGCCGCGCTCCCTGTAGAACTGCTCAGCCGCTGCCGCCATGGCAGCCGAGGCTTTGCCTGCCGCGAGGATGATGATTTTGCCGTTTGCCGGAGGTTCCGGAAGGTGCTGAGGCAAGCAGCGGGATGGGTGGGCGCGCTGCACTGCAGCCTCGAACATCTTGAGCAAGAGCTGCCGCTGCTGTTCGGTGTTGTTCGTTTGGTTATTCATCAACCGGCAACCCCGCTCTTGAATGTGCCCGCCTGAATGCAGCAAGCGCTGATCTGCGGGATTGGCTTTGCGCCGTCAAGGCTCGATGATAGGGGCGTTCGCAACCAATGGACGGCGTACGAAAGCAGATGTCGAGTTCAAACCTCAGGATCGAGCCGCAAGTCACTGACTCATACACAATTCTCCCAGGCCGAGCCGACGGTGGTCTCGTGCTGCTTTGCGATCACGCCGGCAACGCGTTTCCACCTGAGTATGGAACCCTCGGGCTGCCAGACAGTCAGCTTAGGCGGCATATCGCCTACGACATCGGCGCTGCAGAGGTGACGCGCAGGATGTCCGCAGCGCTCGATGTGCCGGCGGTGATGACCCATTACTCGCGGTTGCTGATCGATCCCAACCGGGGCGAGGACGACCCGACGTTGATCATGCGCCTCTCCGACGGCGCCATCGTGCCAGCCAACAAGTCAATTCCGCCGGAGGAGCGGGAAAAGCGCATCCGACTCTACTATCGGCCATATCACGACGCCATCGACCGCGTGCTTGACCAGTGCGAAGCGACCGGAGTGGCTCCCACCATTCTCTCGGTGCACAGCTTCACCGAAAGCTGGAAGGGCGTGTCGCGCCCCTGGCATGCGGGTGTTCTTTGGGGGAACGACGCGAGGTTCGCCGAACCTTTGTTCGAGGCGCTTTGCGCAGAAGGTGATCTCATCGTTGGAGCCAATGAGCCCTATGCCGGCCAGCTCGAAGGCGACACCCTATGGAAGCATGGCGCCATGCGTGGCCTTCCGCACGCCATCATCGAAATCCGGCAGGATCTGATCCGCGACGAGAAAGGGCAGGCGTCCTGGGCCCAGCGGCTTGTCCGGATCATGCGAAATCTTCTCGGCCACTCTGAGTTACAGCGAGACGCGAAGGTTAAAGTTCGATCCGGAGCTACTGACACCACGGCGCCGAGCGCCTATGTGGGAAGGAAAACAGGCTGATTGCGCGAGGTTCGCTAATGGCTGTTGACGAGAAGATGAAAACAGAGTTTGAGGCGGCTGCTTTCCGGCGCCTGGTCGCCCATCTGCGCGAACGCACGGACGTGCAGAATATCGACCTCATGAATTTGGCCGGTTTCTGCCGGAACTGCCTTGCGAACTGGTATCAGGAAGCAGCGAACGCTGCCGGCATGTCTTTGAGCAAGGAAGAGGCCCGCGAGATCATCTACGGGATGCCTTACGAAGAGTGGCGTGCGAAATACCAGAAGGAGGCGACGCCGGAGCAGCTGGCGGCCTTTGAGAAGTCGAAACCGCATCAACACTGACGACCAAGGGTGGGCCGACCGCCCGTGGTGAGTTGTGGGGAAAAGCCGCGTTGCGGCAGCCGTTCCCCTTGTTGATGCCAGCCCGCAGCGATACGCATTCAGGTGTATGCCGCTGGGGGGCGCGTCCGACTGGACGCTGTCATGAGCTTCAAAGCGGCATAGAACGGGGGTTCAGTTCAGATGACCACGCTCCACGCTTCGGCGCAAAATCAACTCCGGCAGATCGTCGAGCAGCTCGAAAGGCTCGAGGAGGAGAAAAAGGCAATCGCGGAAGATATCCGCGAGAAGTTTGCCGAAGCGAAAGCGCTTGGCTTTGACGTCAAGGCGCTGCGTCAGGTCCTCCGTTTGCGGAAAAAGAGCAAGGCTGACCGCGAGGAGGAGGAGGCCATTCTCATGACCTATCTCCACGCGCTGGGAATGATCGACGAGGAGCCGTCGACTTCGTCCATGATGACCGCGGAAGCCGCAGAGTAATAGGCGGCTCCGCTGATATTGAAGCTGCGATCAGTCTTTTAGCTTTGATCGGCGAAATTGGCGGCACTACAGACGATCGCGAAGTTTGCCAAGCTCTGTCGATTACTGGCTCGTGAGTCTCTTAGGCAGAAAAATTACTTCTGCTGACCGACAGCTGACCCGCCGAATGTGCGAATAATTTGTCTGCTAGCCAGACGTGACCTTGGGCAACTTGAAATTCCGCCAAGCGCGGCTCAGCCATGAGCCGGTGTCTTCGCGTGGGGCAAGACCATCGCTCGCCAGAAGCGCGTAGGCATCCTTGTACCAGGGCGAAGACGGGAAGTTGTGGCCGAGCACGGCGGCAGCGGTTTGCGCCTCCTGCTTGATGCCGAGCGCCATGTAGCACTCGACGAGCCGCATCAGCGCTTCTTCCACGTGCGCTGTGGTCTGATATTCGGTCACGACCGTCTTGAAGCGATTGATCGCGGCCATGTAGTTCTTGCGCTTCAAGTAATAGCGGCCGACTTCCATCTCGTGCGCGGCAATCGAATCTTCCGCAATTCGGATGCGATTGTCAGCATCGCGCGCGTACGGGCTATCGGGATAACGGGCCTTCAGCGTCTTCAGCTCGGCAAGTGCTCTGCGCGCATGGCTTTGGTCGCGGTTCGGCCCCACCATCTGATCGAAGTAAGCGGAGATGATGATGTGGTGGGCGAGCGCCGCCTCCTTTGTGCCCGGATGCATCGTCGTATAGCGACGGGCTGTGGCGATTGCCTCATCGGGCTTGCCGGCGCGCCAATAGGCGTACGCGGCCATCACCATCGCGCGACGCGCTTCCGGCGAATAAGGATGGTCGCGATCCAGGTCCTCAAATTTCTTTGCGGCGGCTTCGAACTTTCCGCGGCTCAGGAGGGCATCAGCCTCGGCATACATCTTCTCGGGAGGATCCGGATCGAGCATCTTCGCCGCGTCGTTCGAAGATGCACAGGCGCCGAGAGCCAGGCAGGCGGCAAGTATGGTGGCCAGCATGCCCGTTCGCGTCTTGCTCGATCTTTGCTCCGCCAGCACCTTCGCCCCCGTCTGGCGTTCAGTGATCTGAACGCTTCATTCTGTTATCGCCGAGTCGGTATCACCGGGTGCAACACACACCGGCGCCGACTGTGTGATTCGATGCGTCATAATACGGTACGCATCCGAGAAAACGACTGCCCTCTCCCTTCTATAAACCGCGATTTGTGGTCGGGATGGGGCAGCGCCGTGGCTTGAGTTAACGGGCGCACGCGAGCGCTAAACTCATCCGGCAAAATCACGCGTGCCGGATGGATAGAGAAAAGATCCGTCGCGAAAGAGCTGATCACTCTCCAGCGGCAACCGCCATGGCCGCGGGAAGAGGAATGATGGTGTCGCGAACACGCGGGGCCTGAACCAGCGTCCAAGCCGAAGAATCCGCGAACAGAGCTTTGAGTACGCTGGCGTTCAGACGATGCCCGCCGCGCACGGAGCGATAAGCGCCGAGGAGTGGATAGCCGGCCAACGCAAGATCGCCCACCGCATCGAGCATCTTGTGACGGACGAACTCCATCGGGCAACGCAAACCCTCGCGGTTGAGAATGGTGTCGTCACCAATAGCGATGGTGTTGTCGAGTGAAGCGCCAAGCGCAAGCCCGGCTTTCCAGAGCTTCTCAACATCGCGCATGAAACCGAAGGTCCGCGCGAGAGCCAGCTCATGTCGGAACACACCCGGGTTGATGTCGAAGGCAAGGCGCTGACGGCCAATCACAGGCGTGTCGAATTCAATCTCGACGTCGAGGTGGAAGCCCGAATGCGGCGTCAGCTCGCCCCAGCTATCACCCTCCTGAACCCGAACGGGTTTGAGAACCTTGATGTATTTGCGCGGCTCCGGCAGCTCGCGAATGCCGGCCTGATCGATCGCGTTCACAAACGGCGCCGAGCTGCCGTCCATGATGGGAACTTCCTTGCTGTCGATCTCGATGTAGCAGTTGTCGACCGACAGACCACGGAGGGCTGCGAGCAGGTGCTCAACCGTGCCGACGGTGACACCAGTGTCGTCACCGATCACCGTGCACAGCGTCAGATTCTTCACGTAGCCGACTTCTGCGGGAATCTCCGCAATGATCCGACCACGTTTGCTGACCAGGAATTTCAGTCCGGTGTCGGGGCCCGCCGGGTGCAAGGTAACGGAGACCGGAGCTCCGCTGTGTACCCCCTTGCCTTGCAGCTTGATTTCACGGGCAATCGTCGTCTGTCGCGCGCCGATGAATCGCTTCGACATGGTCTGCGCCGTCCCTCGATCCCTCAGGCAGGCCAGCTAGCGCATACGCGCTTTCGGACCACCTTCCCCGTTCATCCGCCGCAAGATTGCCTGTGCTACGCGGTCATTTATTAACTTGAGACCTGGGACAGGCAGTGGGCGAACGATTTGATGCGCTGACGATAACTTGGTGTCCCGGTTGGGGACAAATCACGGTTTCTTACACTCTGTTACCGCAAAGCTGCAGGCACGGGCTGAGCCGTCCTTTAACCTCGCGTTAAGATTGTTGCCGATTGCGATCCTTGTGGAAAAACACAGGGATTTCAATGCGTTGTTGCTTGGCGTGCATGTTGTCGGAGCTGTTGTCCGGCATGCCATCCTGCGGGGCAGGAGAATGTTGAGTTGGCTGACGATCAGCGACTGACCGAGTCGGCTGTGCACTGAACTCCTGACGATCAGGGGCACGCTGCTCCGTGCGCCGGGCAAGACCGGTGATTCGCCGGAACAGGTTGAAACCGCGTGATTCGTTCTCGTGTTGCGGCGTGTAAGCGCGTGGCCGCTGCTGCGATTCGTACCAACCGGTCTTGGCACGATATTCCCGCTGTCCCACAGGCGGGAAGTCCTCGACCGTCGGCATACGGCGAGGTCCCCGTCTTGTTTCGACAGGCGGGCCCGGCGTGAAAGGCTCTGACGCAGGGCGCATGCCGGCATTGTTCGACTGCGCTCCTGCAGTAGGAAGCGGCGGCGGTGAAATAGTCGGCCCAAGTTGAGGCGGGCCTTCCTCGATCAGCACATCGCCTGGACCGCGCCAGGTATTGGATTGCGAACCGTCGCCGTTGTTTCCCGAGCTGTTATCGTACGCTTTCGAGAGCGTTTGCACGAGATGGTCGGGATTGGTCGACGCCTGATTCGGGGCGTTTTCCGAAGCCGTTTCGTAGGTCCGCGTCGGAGCCTCCGAGGATGGATGATGTTGAGGCTGTTGCGACTGGCTCGTCGGCGCAGACGACGGACGGCTTACGGTGGTGTGGTAGCTTGGCGATGGTGTTGAAGATGCCGGCTTCGGCTCATCCGACATGCCCGAGGCGACGATGGAGACGCGAACGCGGTCGCCCAGGCTGTCGTCAAACGTCGCGCCGACAATAATATTCGCTTCCGGATCGACCTCCTGGCGCACGCGGCTTGCCGCTTCATCGACCTCATAAAGCGTCAGGTCACGCCCGCCGATGATCGACAGCAGCAGGCCCTTTGCGCCACGAAGCGAAACGTCCTCGAGCAGAGGATTGGAGATGGCCTCTTCGGCCGCACGAATGGCACGATGCTCGCCGCTCGCTTCGCCTGTACCCATCATGGCGGCGCCCATACCGCTCATGATGGTGCGTACGTCGGCGAAATCGAGGTTGATCAGACCTTCCTTGACGATCAGGTCAACGATACATGCAATGCCTGAGTAGAGAACCTGATCTGCCAGAACAAACGCTTCCGCGAACGTCGTTTTTTCGTTGGCGATCCGGAACAGGTTCTGGTTCGGAATAACGATCAGCGTGTCGACGATCTTGCGCAGTTCGGCAATGCCCGCCTCTGCAATGCGCATGCGCCGCGAGCCCTCGAAGTGGAAGGGCTTCGTGACGACAGCGACCGTGAGAATATCGAGCTCTTTAGCGACGCGCGCGATGACGGATGCGGCACCCGTTCCCGTACCACCGCCCATGCCGGCAGCGATGAAGACCATGTGCGAGCCGGAGATCTGGGCCCGAATTTCGTCGATTGCTTCTTCGGCCGCTGCTTCACCGATCTCCGGTTTCGAGCCTGCGCCCAACCCTTCCGTCAGGTTGACGCCAAGCTGAATGCGGTGCTCAGCGCTGGAAGCTGCGAGCGCCTGAGCGTCCGTGTTTGCGACAATAAAGTTCACGCCGGTAAGACCGGCGGCAATCATATTGTTGACTGCGTTGCCGCCCGCGCCGCCGACCCCGATCACGGAGATCCGTGGCTTGAGGTCGGTTATCTTGGGAAGCTCGAGTTTGATGCTCATGACGGTCCTGTGCGGCTCGAGGCAGGCGAGCGAATCTTCTCCTGCATGCAGCAATTTACATTGCGAATCATGGCCGCTGCCTTGATATCCACATCGAACCGCATCTCAGAAGCTCTGGCGAAGCCATTGTCCAACGCGGCCGAGGTAGCTTTCTTGCGTTCCCGGATATTCCGGAAAGGATGACCAGCAGCCTCGCGACAACTGAGCCGCGGCGGCCAATCCGATGACTGTTGCGAAGGCCGGGCTGCAAGAACTGGCTGCCATGCCACTGATGGGCTGTGGACGCGCCAAACGAACCGGCCGGCCCAGCGTATTTGCGGCGAATTCACCGATCCCAATCAGCTGGCTCGCCCCCCCGGTGAGCACGACCCGTTCCCCCGCGTAACTCATGACATTGCTGCGCTGCAGACGCTCGCGAACAAGCCCGAGAAGCCCTTCCATACGCGGTTGCAGGATCTCTCGAAGCCGCGCCTTCGTCGTGTGATGCAGCGTCGGCTCCTCCTCCCCGGCAAGGGGATACGTGATGACTTCATGTTCATCAGATCTAGCTGCAACCAATGTGCCATAAAGCGCCTTGATTCGCTCGGCTTCTGCAAGGGGGGTCCGGAGCTCACGCGCGATATCGAAGGTCATGTGATTTCCTCCGACAGGCACGGAATCGGCGAAAATGAAACGACCATCCGCAAAGACGGAGATGGACGTCATCCCACCGCCGATGTCGAGGCAGGTGATGCCGAGACGGCGCTCTTCTTCGCTGGTGACAGCCAAGGCGCTCGCGAGCGGACTGGGAATGGCGCGGGTGAGACTGAGGTAGCAGCGCTCAATCAGCAGAACCAGGTTGCGCAGCGGCGCGTCGTCTGCCGTGATGGCGTGTAGGTCAGCAGAGAGACGGCGGCCGGCCATGCCCTTTGGGTCATGGATCCCCGGAACGCCGTCGATGCGCCAGCCGAGCCGGTCGAGATAAATGAGCAGACGCCCATCACGTTCGGCATAGGCACGACCAGCGGCCTTCAATCGTTTTATGTCGCTCTCGCGCACGTAACCGCTCGCGATATCGGCGTGCGCAACGAAATGCGTCGAGCGCATCCGGCCGCAAGCGGCACCGACGATAACCTCCTCCAGCCTGACGCCGGCCATGCGTTCCGCCTGCGCAACAGCGGCGCGGACGGCCTGTTCGGCCTCGTCCAGGTCAACGACGACGCCTGCTTTGACTCCGCGGGAGCGTTGATGGCCGAAGCCCACGACGCGGTATCCGGGCGCAGCGCCTTCGCTTGTGCGATAGCTGCGGTCCGGCACCAAAATGAGGCAGCAGATTTTGCTCGTGCCGACGTCGAGGAGGCCGAGCACGTCGCCAGTAGCTACATGGAATGGCATCGGATCATCTCCTCAGCAGCGTCATCCAGAGGGCTGCAGTTGATGACCGGAGGCGGTTTTCTTCTCCTCTTCTGGTCTCGGTGAAAGGACGATGCGGTCGGGGAAGCGGAGGTCGATCGCCGCGTAGCGGCTGTTGTTCAACAGCTGCGTGAGCTCCGGTTCATCTGTAATGCGGGCGAGCGCCTCCGTCATACGCTCCGCCGGCAGATGAAGGGTGGGGCCGTCCTTGAGCAGCAGCGTCCAGCGGCGCCCGGCAACGAAAACGGCTTCCTGCAGCCGACCTCTGATCCGCGGAAAGGCGTCGAGCTGTTCCAACATCGTGGCAGCAGCGGTGGAGGCATTCTTGCCCGACACGAGCGGCAGCTCAGCTTTCGCCTGCGGCGGGGCAGCTCCCAGAACGCGGCCGGTAGCGTCAATGAGCAGATCACGGCCGTCGATGTGCCAGACGGCCAGCGGCTCGCGCTCGGTCACCTCGATGCTGATGCCGTCGGGAAAAATGCGGGTGATCGCCGCCGTCTTGATCCAGGGCAGCTCTTCGATCCGCTCGCGTGCAGCGTTGCCGTCGAACCGGAGCAGGGAGCGCGCATGCGTGAGGTCCAGGGCATCGAAGATGTCCCGGTCCGAGGTCATGCGATGCCCTGTAAGGAAAACCTGCTGCACGCCAAAGCCCGCAAGCTCGGCGAGCCGGTCCGCTTCCTCGATGAACGGCCGCGCTTCGCGGGCGTTGGCTCCCCAATGAGTGAGGCCAGCGAAGACTGCCGCGCCGATAAGGGCGGCAGCTACTGTCGTGAGGCCAAAAGCATTTCGCCGCGCTTGTTTGCGCTTCAGTCGCACGGCCGCGCTTGCCGGTCGCCCCGGTAAGGCCTGCGAGCCCAGAACTGCTCGCGTCAACAGAGGTTTTTGCGCGGTGGCGTGCAACGCGGACTCTCCGTTCGCGACGAAAATGCCGTGAAGTCGAGCCGGCCCCCGAACCGGCACTCCACGGCGTACGATCGCCCGAACAGGTTAATTTTGAGTTGAGCGTTGTCCGCTATCCCATTGAGCAAGCACTAATCTTTGCTCAAAGTTGGAATAACCCGCTGGAAGTTGTGACCGACTTCGAGAAAGCGGTCTGGACGAGGCGGAAATTCTGAAGGGTGCTGTGCAAAGATGGTGGCTGGCGTCAGCCGATAAGCGCAAAAAGACAAAAGAAAAGGCGCCGCAAATGGGATGCGGCACCAGGGAGGACCTTAGAACAGGCCTTCGAACTTCTTCTTAAAGCGAGACAGCCGGCCGCCGCGGTCGACGAGCTTCTGGTCGCCGCCAGTCCAGGCCGGATGGGTCTTGGGATCGATGTCGAGGGTCAGCGTGTCACCTTCCTTCCCGTAGGTGGAGTAGGTGACAAACTCTGTCCCGTCGGTCATGACCACCTTGATCTGGTGGTAGTCGGGATGGATGTCGGTCTTCATGGCGGCTCTCAATACAGCACACGCTCTCACGAGCGGAGCGGACAAAGACATTCCTTCAGGGATGCTTGAGCGGCCTACATAGAGGAAAGAGCGGCCCGGCACAAGTCATGCGCCGAACTGCGGCATCAGGGCAGCCCTTTGGGAGACGGGGTTCTGGCATATCGGTTTGTAATGGGAACCGGTCTATTGTTGCCGGCTACGAGGAATTTTAAGCCGGGCCAGCGGAGTTGACGACGACGTGAGAGGGCCGAGAAAGTTTAGGGCGGAGCTGATGACCGCCGAAAATGGCGCAGAGCCGTCGTCGCGCCGTTCGCTGCGTCCTCTCCTCAGCCTCAAACCCTACGTTCTGAAGCACCCTGGCATGCTGGTGCTGGCCGGGGTCTCGCTTGTTGTTTCCGCCGTGGCCATGCTGGCCTTGCCGCTTGCCGTGCGGCGAGTGATCGACTTCGGCTTTTCGGAGAGGAATGCCGCGTTCGTCGATCAGTACTTCTCGATGCTGATCGTCATCGGCCTGCTGCTGGCAGCGGCGAGCGCTGCGCGGTTCTATTTCGTGAACTGGCTTGGCGAGCGCGTGGTCGCGGATTTGCGCTCGGACGTCTTTGCGCATCTCTCGCGGCTCGGGCCAGCGTTCTACGAAGTCAATCACTCCGGCGAGGTGATGAGCCGGCTTACTGCCGACACCACGCAGATCAAGGCGGCGGCAGGAACGGCGCTCAGCCAGGCGCTCCGCAGCGGGATCATGCTGCTGGGCGCGCTGGTGATGATGTTCGTCACCAGCACGAGCCTTTCATTGCTCGTGCTTGTCGCCATTCCGGCGATCATCCTGCCCCTCATCGCCTATGGCCGGCTGGTGCGCCGCCTGTCGCGCCGGGCGCAGGACACGCTGGCTGATGCGTCGGCCTACGCAGCGGAGAACCTTGCCGCCGTACGTACGATGCAGGCGTTTACGAGCGAGCAGCGCGTGGCGGGTCGTTTTGCTGCCTCCGTCGAGACAGCTTTTGAGGCGGCGCGCGCAAGGCTCAGGGCTCGTGCTGGCCTTACAGCCATGACCATTTTCCTGGTGTTCGCCAGCATCGTTGGCGTCCTGTGGTATGGGGCCGACGCGGTCGTGCGGGGAGATATTTCGGGCGGCCGTCTGAGCCAGTTCGTTCTCTATGCCGTCTTCGCGGCGGCTTCCCTGGCCCAGCTATCCGAGGTTTGGGGAGAAGTCAGCCAGGCCGCGGGCGCTGCGGAACGGCTGACGGAGTTGTTGGCCGTCAGTCCTGAAATCCGCTCGCCGGCAAACCCAACCCCGCTTCCAGGCCCGGCCCGCGGCGAGATCGAGTTCCGGCACGTCTGCTTCAAATATCCGAACCGACAGGCGTCGGCACTTGAGGACGTATCGTTCAGCGTGGCTCCCGGCGAAACGGTGGCCCTGGTCGGGCCGTCCGGGGCCGGTAAGAGCACTGTTTTCAATCTGCTCCTACGCTTCTTCGATCCGGTTTCGGGCGAGGTTCGGGTGGATGGTGTTCGCGTCGCGGACGCTGATTTGAGCCAGCTGCGCGCCAGATTTGCCCTGGTCCCGCAGGAAGTGGCGTTGTTCGCGGATACGGTGGCCGAGAACATCCGCTACGGCAGTCCAACAGCCAGCCTCGAGGATGTTGTTCGCGCGGCCAAGCTTGCCCAGGCGGACGAGTTCATTCGGGCATTACCGCAAGGATACGAGACCCGGCTCGGCGAGCGGGGTGTGTCGCTGTCGGGAGGCCAGCGCCAGCGCATTGCCATTGCGCGGGCGATCTTGCGCGATGCGCCGATCCTGCTGCTCGACGAGGCCACGAGTGCGCTCGATGCCGAAAGTGAGGTGCTGGTGCAGAAGGCGCTGGAGCAGGTGATGAGCGGCCGAACCACGCTCGTCATCGCCCACCGGCTGGCCACGATTCAGAAAGCTGACCGTATCCTGGTGTTCGATGGCGGCAGGATCTTGGAGGAGGGGACGCACGCGGAGCTTCTCCGCAAGGGCGGTCTCTATGCTCGGCTTGCCGAGCTGCAGTTCGCGGGAGAAGCGGCACAGTAGGTGCCGCCCAAACATTCAAAGCGGGTACGCATTATCCGTAAGCGACGGCGCACCACAGCCTTCAGCGGTTCGTCAGCTTGAGCTCGATGCGGCGGTTTCGGCGCATGGACTCTTCGTCAGTCCCCTGCTCAAGCGGCTGGAATTCGCCATAACCGGCCGCGACGAGCCGGTTGGGGGGCACGCCACGAGAAATCAGATAACGTACCACCGAAATCGCGCGCGCTGTCGACAGCTCCCAGTTGGAGGGGAACTGATAGCTGCTGATGGGCCGGCTATCGGTGTGCCCATCCACCTGCAAAGCCCAGTTGATTTCCGGCGGTATCGTGCGTTCGAGTTCGAGAATAGCCGTTGCAAGCTGGTCGATCGCAGCCAGACCTTCCGGCGTCAGCTCCGCCGAACCGGATGGGAAAAGCACCTCTGACTGGAAGACGAACCGGTCGCCCACCACGCGGATGTCCTTGCGGTCCTTCAGGAGCTCGCGCAAGCGCCCAAAGAAGTCGGAGCGATAGCGCTGCAACTCTTGCACCTGACGCGCGAGTGCCGCGTTGAGGCGTTGTCCGAGGTCTTTGATGCGATCCTGCGCCTCTTGATCCTTCCGCTCCGACGCCTCCAGAGCTTCATTGAGCGCCGCAATTTGCCGCCGTAGCGCCAAGAGCTGCTGATTAAGGAGGTCGACCTTCGCCAGCGCCTCGTTCGAAATCTTAGTTTGCTCTTCGAGATCGGAGGTGAGGGCGCTGATCCGGGCCTGGCCGCCCTGGATCGCCTGGTCTTTCTCGGCAAGAAGCCCCGTCAATCGGGTGTTTTCTTCGCGCAGGCTCGCAAGCGTCGCTTGCAGTGTCGCCAGCTCGTCCTCAACAGATTTCGACTTGCCTTTTTCGAGAGAGAGCAAATTTGTCAGCTCGGCGATTTGCCGATTGAGGCGCCTCAGCGCCGCGTCCTTTCCGCTCGACTCCTGGGTCACGAAGTACTGCGCGAGCATGAAGATCGACAGCAGGAAGGTGAAAACCAGAAGCAGCGTGGAGAGGACGTCCACGTAACCTGGCCAGAACTCTCCATACTGACCGCTGTGGCGACTGCGCCCGCGCGGCATGGCTTAAGCTCCGCGACGTTTGAAGCTGCTGGCAAGCTCCTGCAGCGTGTTGATGAGCTGGTTCTGCTGGGCAGCCTGGTCATCGACCCACTGACGAACGACCTGCTGTTCCGCGCGCATTTGCGCCACGAGCTCGTTTACGCCTTGGGCTAGTTCGCGCATGGCGTCGTTGCTGCTGCCCTCAGGCAAGCCAGTCTGCAAACGTTCCGTCAGCTCGGAGATGGACCGCTGGATCTCGAAGACAGCGGAGTAGAGCTGGCGCGTCATTTGCTCCGTGGAGCCCCCTCCTGGGGACAGCTCCGTGATGCCGGAGAGCCACTCTTCGAGCTCGTTATAGAAGCGGTTCTGGGCTTGGCTGGCCTGCAACTCGAGAAAGCCAAGCACGAGCGATCCGGCGAGGCCGAGTAGCGAGGAAGAAAAGGCGGTTCCCATGCCTTTCAGTGGAGCCGCCAGACCGGACTTCAGTTCCTCGAAAATCAGGGCGCTCTCGTTAGCTCTCGTGTCCAAGCTGCTGATGGTTACGCCAACGGACGTAATGGTTTCAAGCAAGCCCCAGAAGGTACCGAGCAGGCCGAGAAACACCAAAAGCCCGACCATGTACCGGCCCATGTCGCGTGCCTCATCGAGCCGCGAGGCGATCGAATCCATGATCGACCGCATCGAAACCGTTGAGAGCGAGAGCGTGCCCGTGCGGTCTCGCAGCATGGTGGCCATCGGTGCCAGCAGCTTTGGCCGGTGTGAAATGGCCAGTCCCGGATCGGCAATGCGGAAGGCATTGACCCACCGAATTTCCGGGTACAGCCGAATGACCTGTCGGAATGAGTAGATAATGCCGACGAACAGAACAAAGACGATCAGGCCATTGAGAAAGGGGTTGTTGAGAAAGGCCGCGATCAACGTCGGCATGGCGATCGCGGCAATAAAGCCGACGATCGTCAGGAAAAAGATCATGTTGAGCAGGTAGCCGCCTGGCGAGCTCAACGTGCGATGAAGGGACCTCGCCGTGATTTCTGCTTGTCGCTTTCTGGCCATCTATTCAAGCCTCATGACGGACGCGCAGGCGACCTTAGCGAAATCACGTGGCAGGCAAAACCGGCAATATCGTGCCTTGGGTGGTCGCGCCCGTAATCAGCTGGCGCGTTGAGCCGCCCCCAGCACCGACACTAGCCCCTTCGAGATGGCCGGGTTGCCGGCCAGGACGTCGCCGGTTTCCAGGACTTTGCTGCCACCCTCGGTATCCGTGACGATACCGCCGGCCTCGCGCACCATCAGAATGCCTGCCGCCAGATCCCACGCCTGCAGATTATGCTCCCAGTACCCATCGAAACGACCAGCCGCGACCCAGGCAAGGTCCAGCGCGGCAGAGCCCGTACGCCGGATGCCTGCAACCTCGCGCATGACGGCCTCGACCTCCCGCAGGAACCGGGCGTGGCCAACCCGTCCGCGATGCGGAATGCCTGTGGCCACCACCGCGTCCCCCAGCGACTGACGAGCCGCCACCCGGATGCGCCGGTCGTTCAGGAAAGCCCCCTTGCCCTTCTCGGCCGTATACATCTCATCCGAGATGGGATTGTAGATCAATCCCGCCACAATCTGGCCTTCCCGTTCAAGCGCGATCGAGATGGCGAACAGCGGGATGCTGTGCAGGAAGTTGGTAGTGCCGTCGAGCGGATCGACGATCCAGCGATGTGTCTTGTCGGCACCGGGAATTTCGCCGCGCTCTTCCATCAGGAAGCCGTAGCCAGGGCGGGCACGGGACAGCTCCTGGAACAGGATTTCTTCTGCCCGGTGGTCGGCAGCGGAGACGAAGTTTGCGGGCCCCTTCACCGACACCTGTAGCTCTGCAACCTCCCCGAAGTCGCGCGCGAGGCTGCGCGCAGCTTTGCGGGCTGCGGAAATCATGACGTTCATAAGGGCGGAAGCAGGCATGAGACCGGCGGCTCTCAGAATGGAAGTTAATGTCTTGTCTTGACTGCACAGGCGGGCTCGGAACTATGCGAGCTCCAAGCGTGGGCGTTTCGACTAGCCGTTCCTGCACTTAAAGACAAGGTGACGCCGCGGCGCCCCGCTCGTTTTTGCGCGTCAGAGCTATTGGGTCAGAATTCCCATCGCCGCGCGTTCGCGCCAGTCCTGCGCAGCCTGCTCGGCGACCAGGCGATCCTTCTCCGGCAGCTGGGCCACCATTTCGTCGAGCACCTTGTCTTCGAGGCCAGCGTCCCGGGCCAAAATGCGCCACTTGGCCGCTTCGACGAGGTTTTGCTGTCCTCGACTGTTGTCCGCGAGCACGTGTGCGAGGCGGTTCTGCGCGCCAGGGAAGCCTTTCTCGGCGGCGGACCGAAGGTAGTCGACGGCTTTCGGCACATCGGCGTTGAGGCCGAATCCACGCAGGAGCATTACGGCGTAGTCGTATTCTGCGTCGACCAGCCCTTGCTCCGCGGCTTTTCGCATCCAAAGGGCGGCCTGATAGGCATCAGCCTCGACACCGTGACCGGTCTGGTACAGGACGGCGAGATCGTACTGCGCTGCCACGACGCCCTTTTCGGCAGCGTATTTGATGTGCAACGCAGCTCGATACGGGTTCTCCGGCTTGCCATCGCCGCTCAGGAACAGCAGGCCGAGGTTGTAATTGGCGTAAGGGTGCCCCTTGGCGGCGGCGATCTCGAACATGCGGCCCGCAGCTTCTCGGTCTTTCTCGACTCCGCGGCCTTCGGCGAACATTAGGCCGAGCGCGAATGCAGCTTCAATATCACCCAGCTCGGCGCCACGGGCGAACCACTGGGCGGCAACAGCCTCATTCTTGGGAACACCGAGGCCCTCCGCGTAAATGCGCCCGATGAGCGTGTGCGCCTGCGGGTCATTCTTCTTTGCCGCCTCCTCAGCGAGTTTGAGCGCGGTCAGGTACTGCCCCTGCTCGAAGGCAATGTAGGCGGCATCCTCGCCAGTGGCCGGGACAAGATACTTTGAGAGCGGATTATTATCAGCCTGTCCCGGCGCGAGCTTGCTCACCGGGTCGGTGCTTTGCTTGTTCTCGAGCGCCTTCGGCCCCTTGGGCTCCGGCTTTGCCATGGGCCGGGACTTCGCTCGGGCTTTCTGCTGCGGCTGAGTCTCCGTCGACCAGGAACTCGTCTGGGCGAGGATTGGCGCAGAGCTGGCGAAGAGCGCCATGCATCCCATCAGGAGAGCTGCTCGCACGCGCATCGTCTTACTCTGCAGGTGTCTTCGTAAGACGTTCGGACAGCGATTTGACTTCGTCGGCGATATTTGCTGGCGAAATGCCGGAGGCAATCCTGAACTCCACGAAATCGGCGCCGGACCTCGCCAGCGTCACCGCTTCGTCTACCGTCGAGCTACCCAAAGCGACGCAAGGCACCTCGAAGAGCTCCGCCCACCAGGCAATCAGCTCAAGCTGTTTTTCGCGGGCCTCTTCAGCGGAAGACAGCCTTCCGAACGCGATGTAGTCGGCGCCTGCCTCCCCAAGCACCATGGCATCATGACGAGAGCTGACCTGTACGCCGACAATCCGGCCACCGCCAAGCGTCTTGCGCGCTGCCTGGTAGCGGTCATTCAGATCCTTTCCGTCAGGCAGGTGAATGCCATCGGCTTTAAGCTGGCGGGCGAGATCCGGCTCGTCAAGGAGGAGAGCGGCGGCCCCTTTGCTTTGGGCGAGCTCCACAAGCTGTCGCGTTGTTGCCTGGTCAAAAGACTGCCCTGCGGGAGGCACCAGCAACACGGAAGGAATAAAAACTGCCGCAAGCGCAGCCGCCAGGCGGTCGAACGCTGACTCGCCAGTCTCAAGGGTCAGGAAGATTTGGGGCTTGTCTTCCCGTGCCATTAGCCGGCTGCTCCCAGAAACCTTTGCATCACGCCAGCCCTATCCCCGCCGAATCCGGCCAAACGGTGACGTTGAATACGAGCTGTGCTTTTGAAGCAAGCAAAGTGCCGAGCAATTAAATACACGATCCCAATTAACGCGGGGGATATAAGAGAAGAGCCCGGCGCGGCTTGGCCGGGCTCGTTTGTCAGTCGGCGTAATATCTGAATTACGCCGCCGCTTTCTCCAGCGAAGGCTCCCAGCGGCCGAGCGAGGCAAGGCCGTTCATCTTTGCGCGATGGGCGAAGGCGCGCTGGGCAGCGGCGACGTTCTCCGACTTGCCTCCCCAGGCCTTGAGCGCGGCGGCCTGCAGCGCGCGGCCATAGGAGAAGGTGAGCTTCCAGGGCAGGTTACCCATGGCGTTCATGAGCGACAGGTGCTCCGTCGCCTGCTCGTCGGTTTGGCCGCCGGACAGGAAGGCAATGCCGGGTACCGCGGCCGGAACAGTGGCTTTCAGGCACTGCACCGTACGCTCAGCCACCTCCTGCGGGCTCGCCTGTTTCGGGCACTTCTGGCCGGCGATGACCATGTTCGGCTTCAGCACCATGCCCTCGAGCCGAACGCGGGCGTCATAAAGCTCCTCGAACACCGCCCGCAGCGTCCACTCGGTGACCTCGTAGCAGCGATCAATGTCGTGGGTGGAATGCTCACCGTCCATAAGCACTTCCGGCTCGACGATCGGGACGATGTTCGCCTCCTGGCAGAGGGCCGCATATCGGGCAAGCGCATGAGCGTTAGCCTTTACGCAGTTCCAGGTCGGGCAACCGTCCGCGATCGTGATGACGGCGCGCCACTTCGCGAAGCGGGCGCCGAGCTCGTAGTACTCGGCAAGCCGCTCGCGCAGGCCATCAAGACCTTCCGTCACCTTTTCGATCTTGGAGGTCGGCCCGGCGAGAGCCTTCGCACCCTTGTCGACCTTGATGCCAGGGATGGACCCGGCGGTTTTGATAAGGTCGACCAGCGGCGTCCCATCCTTGGCCTTCTGGCGAATGGTTTCGTCGTAGAGGATCACGGCGGAGATGTAGTTCCGCATCGCGTCCGTGCTGCGGAACAACATTTCCCGGTAATTGCGACGGTTCTCCTCGGTGTTCTCGATCCCAATCGAGTCGAACCGTTTCTTGATGGTTCCGGTGCTTTCATCAGCAGCCAGGATGCCCTTTCCCGGGGCAACCATGGCTTGAGCGATATCCTCAAGTCTTTCAGTCATTGGCACGTCTCCTAGGGAGTGTCCTTACCCAAACTCTCGCTTCGAAAAATTGACGTGTTTCAAGATAGGCAATGGCGCGCCCGCCAGCCAAACGGACGCGCCTGAGCACCTCGGTGATATCAGCCGGAACATTGGCGAGGGCAGATGGCAGTTGCTGAAAACTGCTCATGGGACCCTCGCCGACCGCTCACGGCCTCGACCTCAGAGCAACTTGCCCATGGCCACGGCCGTATCGATCATACGGTTTGAGAAGCCCCATTCATTATCGTACCACGACATCACACGGACGAGACCGCCGTCGACGATCTGAGTCTGTGTGGCGTCGAAGGTCGATGAAGCCGGCGAATGCAGGAAGTCGATCGAGACGAGTTCCTTGTGGTTGACCGCCAGAATGCCCTTGAGCTCGTTGGCGGCGGCCCTTTCCATCGCCTTGTTGATCTCGTCGACGGTCGTCTCGCGTTCCGGGATGAACTTCAGGTCAACAACCGACACGTTAGGCGTCGGTACGCGTATAGCAGTCCCGTCGAGCTTGCCCTTGAGCTCAGGCAGCACCAGACCGACTGCAGCAGCGGCGCCGGTTGAAGTCGGGATCATGGACATAGCCGCGGCACGGGCGCGACGACGATCCTTGTGGACCTGATCGAGGATCCGCTGGTCGTTCGTGTAGGCGTGGATCGTGGTCATGTAACCCGACTTGATCCCGCACAGCTCGTGCAGAACCTTGGCCACGGGCGCCAGGCAGTTGGTCGTGCAGGAAGCGTTGGATACAACCTTGTGATCCGCCGTCAGCTTGTCGTGGTTGACGCCATAGACGACGGTCAAGTCTGCACCCTTGGATGGGGCCGAGACGAGGACCCGCTTGGCTCCGGCGTCCAGGTGCACCTTGGCCTTCTCCTTGTCTGTGAAGACGCCGGTGCACTCCATGACGATATCGACGCCGAGCTCCTTCCAAGGAAGCTGTGAGGGGTCTTTGATCGCGAGCACCCGGATCGGCTTGCCGAAGCCGATGTCCATGTGATCGCCCTCGACCTTGACCTCTCCGGGGTAGGTCCCGTGGACGCTGTCGTACTTGAAGAGGTGGGCGTTATCTTCGGGGGAGCTGAGGTCGTTGATTGCGACCACCTCAACCTCGGAACGTTTGTTCTCGGCTATTGCGCGGAGCACGTTCCGGCCAATGCGCCCGAACCCTGAAATCGCGATCTTTATTGCCATAATTCCTCTCCTGGCGAGCGTTTGGCGACCGGCCGTCAGCCGCGGCCCTCGTCGTTTGAAATTCAAATGAACGTGGCGATTAGATGTTCCCCTCGTACCACGGAGTCAATGCGGCGTGCGACTTCGGTGCAGCACTCATGGTTGACAATGAATGGTTCGACGTCCGACGAGTTGACTGAGCAGTTTGAGGCGCCTTAACTTCACCCGGCGATGCGTAAGCCAGGGGGGCTCTGCGTCGCACGCCAGGATCAGCCGAATGACGCAGAGGGATCGGCAAAAAAAGGGACGAACGGCTGCGCCACGAACCGGCAGCCGGGTTGCGAAGAAAACGCCACCGCAAGCTTCGCTATCAGGCGAAGCGCCGCTCGACGCTATTTCTCAACTCGAGCGAGAGCGAAACGAACTTCGTGCCCAACTTGCCGCAGCCGTGGCCCGGATCCAGCAACTCGAGAGCCAGCGCGTCGAAGTTCTGAATCGCATTGATTGGGTGATTGATTCCATCCATAACATCCTCGAGCGACGAAACTGATTCGCGCGGGGCGGCAGCCGCATGGCTGCTGAAGAGGCCGATGGGGCAGGTCTCAGTGACGCTGAACGGGCGTACCTACCGCCTACGTTGTGAAGACGGGGAAGAACAGCGTCTGTTCGCTCTTGCGGAACATGTCCGAGAGAAGGTCGACCAGCTCGTCAGAGATTTCGGTCAGATCGGTGATGATCGCCTTCTTCTGATGGCATCGTTGCTTGTGGCAGACGAGCTGTTCGAAGCGCGCGAGCGCTTGGCTGCATTGGAATCGAGAACATCGTCGTTGTCAGATCAACGAATGCAGCACGTCGGCTGACGATTGGGCTGCTGACGTCCCCCGTTCGAGCCAGATTTTCCGGAACGCGGGGCTTGGCCTCGAGTTGCCACGCGACCCTGGCTTTCCATTTCTGACGTCATGACGCAGGTCAGAGGTTGGAATTTTTCGGCCCAATCAATAGATTCGTTCGCGCTGCGGGGTTCGTTAGGAGCGCATATTTCCCCGGGGCCGATAAGTACCGCTTGGGAGCTGTCCCTGTCCTTGACCGTGGTCTTGGACATATGGCGCCCACCTACTTTGTAGGGACCTAGCGGGATCTTCCGCTCCGACGGCCTTCGCGGCGCTTAACTTTTTGGGCCTTGCCGTGCCTTGATTGGCGCGGCTGGTGCTGAAGGGCTCGGATTGCAGGTGGCAGATCGAAACGCAGTGGCTCTGGCAAAACAGAACTTGAGATCCACTGCGAAACGCATCCGGGCCAGCCTGCCGCCTGATCTCCGCGACGAAGCTGCCCACCGGATTGCCGGACATGGCATCGGATTCGCTGGACTGCCTCAGGGCGCTGTTGTTGCGGGCTACATTGCGATAGGAGAGGAGATCGATCCGCTGCCACTCCTGCAGCGGATTAACCGGGAAGGCTATCGTCTTGCCTTGCCGCTTGTGCGAGAGAAGGGCGCGCCTCTCTCTTTTCGTGCGTGGCAGCCGGGTGATCCGCTTGCTGAGGCCCGTTGGGGCCTGCGTGAGCCTCTGCCGGATGCACCCGAGGTCGAGCCAGACGCGTTGCTCGTCCCGCTGCTTGCGTTCGATGCCCAAGGGTATCGGTTGGGCTATGGCGGTGGGTTCTATGATCGAACCATCGCGATGGCCCGATCTTCCAGAGGCCTTGTTGCAATAGGCCTCGCCTACGACGAACAAGAAGTGCCGGCGGTGCCCCGGCTTGATTTCGACCAGCGGCTCGATTGGGTGCTCACCCCATCCGGACCGCGCAACTGCGCAGAGGGTGAATGAGACTACTTTTCCTGGGTGATGTTGTTGGTCGTTCGGGCCGCAAAGCCGTTCTTGAGGCTCTTCCGGGGTTGCGTCGCCGCTACAGGCTCGACTTCGTCATCGTCAACGGCGAGAACGCAGCTGGCGGGTTCGGCATCACGGAGCAGATCGTCGAGGATCTGATTGGGGCCGGGGCTGACGTCATCACGCTTGGCAATCATGCCTTCGACCAGAAGGAGGCGCTGGTCTTCATCGAGCGGCATCCGCGCCTGCTGAGGCCCATCAATTTCCCGCCCGGAACGCCAGGCAAAGGAGCAGGGCTCTTCAAGGCAGCGAATGGAGCGGAAGTGCTCGTCATCAATGCTCTCGGCCGAGTGTTCATGACCGAAATCGACTGCCCGTTCCGCGCCATCGACCACGAGGTGAATGCGTGTGGCCTGAAACGCGGCTCGGCCGACGCCATAGTCATCGACTTCCACGCGGAGGCAACTTCCGAAAAGCAGGCCTTGGCCTACTTCCTGGATGGGCGCGTCACTGGAGTCGTTGGCACCCATACCCATGCGCCCACCGCGGACTACCGCATTCTGCCAGGCGGTACGGCCTATGTGTCTGATGTGGGTATGTGTGGCGACTACAACTCTGTGCTCGGCATGGACACGGCTGAGCCGATCAACCGGTTCCTGACCCGTATCCCGCGGGAGCGCTTCGAGCCGGCGCTTGGCCCGGCGACCATCTCGGGGTTTGCCATAGAGACGGATGACGCTTCCGGCCTGGCCGTGCGCGTCGGCGCGCTGCGGCTCGGTGGCGTGCTTTCCCCGATTGAGCCAACCTTCTGGGTCGAGGAGGAAGGCTCGAGCCCCGGTCACAAGTGAGGAGCGCAAGAGCTGGGGCTTCTGCCGCAGTAACGGTGGTCAAAGAGGGCAAATATTGCTTCCGACGCGGGAGGGATGGATTTCGCCTGTCCTCCCGAACTATAAGACGAGGGATCTCTGGACACGTCATACGAGAGCGGGCATCGCGTTGCTCGCCGATTAGCTAACACATAGCCATGGCAGGACATTCGCAGTTCAAGAACATCATGCATCGCAAGGGCCGCCAGGATGCGGCCCGCGCCAAGCTGTTTGCCAAGCTGGCCCGCGAAATCACGGTCGCGGCGAAGTCGGGATTGCCCGATCCGGCGCTGAATCCGCGTTTGCGGCTGGCCGTGCAGGCCGCCCGCGCCGAGAACATGCCGAAGGAGAACATCGAGCGGGCGATCAAGAAGGCACAGGGCGGGGATACCGAAAACTACGAGAACATTCGGTATGAGGGTTACGGCCCCGGCGGCGTGGCGATCATCGTCGAGGCGCTGACGGATAACAGGAATCGTACCGGTGGCGCCGTGCGTGCCATCTTCACCAAGTATGGCGGCAATCTCGGTGCGACGGGCTCCGTATCCCATATGTTCGACCGCATCGGGGAGGTGGTCTACGACGCCGACAAGGCGAGCGCGGACGAAATGCTGGAAGCCGCCATCGAAGCCGGCGCCGACGACGTTCAGTCGGATGAAAACGGTCACGTGGTCACGTGCGCCTTTGAGGCATTGGGCTCGGTCGCCAACGCGCTCGAAGAGAAATTCGGGCAGGCCCGTTCGGTCAAAGCCATCTGGCGTCCAAACATCACCACCGCCATCGACGAGAGCAATGCCGAGACCGTGATGAAGCTCATCTCGGCCCTCGAAGACGACGACGACGTGCAGAACGTCTTCTCGAACTTCGAGGTCAGTGACGAGGTGATGGCGAAGCTCACGGCCGCGTAAAGTCCGACAGCCGAACGTCGCGCGCGCAATCCCCGCATTCGTGATACTCAGATTGCATGCGGGGAAATTCGATTCGCATCATCGGCATCGACCCGGGGTTGAGGCGGACGGGGTGGGGCGTCATCGACTCTGATGGCGTACGACTCAGTTATGTCGCCTCGGGAACGATCCAGTCAGACGGGGACGAGGAGCTCGCCTATCGCCTGCGTGAACTCTTCGATGGCCTTTCGAGCGTCATCGCCACCTTCAAGCCGCAAGAGGCCGCCGTCGAGGAAACCTTCGTCAACAAGGACGCCCGCGCCACGCTGAAGCTCGGCCAGGCGCGCGGCATGGCTCTGTTGGCACCCGCAATGAAGGGCCTGCGGATCGCCGAGTATTCCCCCAATCTCATCAAGAAAACAGTGACCGGTACTGGGCACGGGGAGAAGCATCAGGTCCAGGCCATGATCGGCTACCTGCTGCCCAAGGCGAAGTTCGAGAGTGCGGATGAGGCGGACGCTCTCGCAATTGCCATCTGTCACGCGCATCACCGGCAATTCAGGCAGCTGTCCTCCATGATTTCATGAGGGAGGTTGCGATGCCAAAGAAGTATCAGCTCCCCGACTTTCTACAGGGGCGCGTACCGGAAGTAGTTTATGATCGGTGGCTTGAGAGAAAGGCGAGAGCGCACGTGAGGCGTGATCGAAAGCGCAATAACGACACGGCCACCAGACAGGCCTATAAAGAGGCCATCCACCGCGCCGTTCTCCTGTCCGGAGGGAGAGATTGGTACACGGGTGAAGACCTGGCATGGGAGCTCATTAGCTCCTACAACAATGAGGAGTCCAGGATCGGTAGGCGTAAATACAAAGCAGCTTTCGCTCTACTGCCTACCGTAGATCACGTTGGCGACGGGCTCGGGCCCGCTGATTTCCGGATTTGTGCTTGGCGGACCAATGACGCCAAAAACGACCTCAGCTACCAGGAGTTCGTCGAGCTTTGCCAACGAGTTGTCGAGTTCAGCAATCGGCAGGTGGCTAACCTATGATCGGCCGGCTCAGGGGTAGGGTGGACGCCATCGGTGAGGGCCACCTGATCGTGGATGTGCATGGCGTCGGATACGAGGTGCAGGCCTCGGCCCGGACGCTGCGCTCGCTCACGCTCGGCGACGAGGTGACGCTCTCAATCGAGACGCAAGTGCGGGAGGATGCCATCCGCCTGTTCGGCTTCACCAGCGAAGTCGAACGCGCTTGGTTTCGGTTGCTTCAGTCCGTCCAGGGTGTGGGCTCCAAGGTGGCGCTGGGGATACTCGGCACGTTGTCCACACAGGATCTCGCCAACGCCATCGCGCTCGGCAATTGGGCTGCCATCGAGCAGGCGCCGGGCGTCGGCAAGAAGTTGGCGCAGCGGGTGGTTGCTGAGCTGAGAGAGAAAGCGCCGCAGCTTTCGATCAGCAGTGTCAACGTTCCGCCCCCAAGGCCGGGTAACGGCCAGAGCTGGGCCGCCACCCCGCCGGAGAACAATGCCGCTGCCGAAGCGATCTCGGCTTTGACCAATCTTGGCTACCAGCCGCAACAGGCCGCCGCTGCAATCGCCAGCGCAATGGGTGAGCTCGGTGAAACGGCAGACGTGGCTCAGCTCATCAAGCGCGGATTGAAAGAGCTGGCCAAATAGCAGGTGGATGATGGACGGACTTGGCAACGGTCAGCGCGCATTGTGGACGTTTCTGTTTTACACACTGGTAGGTCCGTTCATCGGTGCAATGTTGATCGCTCTGGTGGGACCGCTGGCGGGGCTCGCCGGCTTTTTTCCTGAGACCGCGGCACGCGGCGTAGGCGGGTTTCTTTCGGCAACCGCCTGGACGGCGATGTTTGCCTATGTTTGGGCAGCACCGGCGGCAGCGCTTGCCGCGATCGGTCTGTTGCCCTTCGTTTTCCGAAACGGTGCCTTCGGGTGGATCGCCGCGGCTGTTGCCGGCGTGATCGCCTTCGCGATCATTGCCGTTCTTTTCACGCTGCCCGAGGCAAGGCTCGTTCCGTATCTCGCGTTTCTCGCCGGTGTGGTTTCCATTCTGTGCCGCTGGGTGCTTGTGCGGTTTGGCGTGTTGCTGACCTGAACTTAGGGTCACTCTCTACTTGAATTGTGCTAGTGCTTGTGCCGAGCACGAATCACGAACAGATGCGGGGGAAGGCGTTATGACGGACCGCCTCGTCACCGGCGCCAAGCGCGAATCCGACGCCTTCGAGGCAACCATCCGCCCACAGTCTCTCGACGAGTTCATCGGACAGGAGCAGGCGCGCGCCAATCTCAAGGTTTTCATCCAGGCAGCGCGTGAGCGGGGTGAGGCGCTCGATCACGTGCTGTTTGCCGGCCCGCCCGGCCTCGGCAAAACGACGTTGGCGCAGATCATGGCGAAGGAATTGGGCGTCGGCTTCAGGGCGACGTCAGGCCCCGTCCTTTCCAAGCCTGGCGATCTTGCGGCGCTGCTCACCAACCTCGAGGAACGGGACGTTCTTTTCATAGACGAGATCCACCGCCTCAACCCGACGGTCGAAGAAATCCTTTATCCGGCCATGGAGGATTTCCAGCTCGACCTGATTATCGGTGAAGGCCCGGCGGCGCGCTCGGTGCGCATTGATCTCCCGAAGTTCACTTTGGTCGGCGCGACCACCCGTGCCGGTCTTCTGACGACGCCGTTGCGCGATAGGTTCGGCATTCCGATCCGGCTCAATTTCTATTCGGTCGAGGAGTTGGAACGCGTGGTGACCCGCGGCGCCCGAGTGCTCGGCGCGAAAATTACTCCGGAAGGCGCTCGGGAAATCGCGCGCCGGTCGCGGGGAACACCGCGTATTGCGGGCCGGCTGCTCCGTCGCGTGCGGGATTTTGCGGCCGTCGCCAATTCCGATGTCATCGACGCGCAGATCGCAGATACGGCCTTGCGGGCGCTCGAGGTGGACAGCGCCGGGCTCGATGCGCTCGACCACCGTTATCTCAAGTGCATCGCCATCAATTACAACGGTGGGCCTGTTGGCATTGAAACAATTGCTGCGGCGCTGTCCGAACCGCGCGATGCGCTCGAAGAGATCGTCGAGCCATACTTGTTACAGCAAGGCTTTATCGGCCGTACGCCCCGTGGACGCATTGTGACGCTGAAAGCATACCGTCACCTGGGCCTGACAGGCCCGGCGCACGCTGCCTCATCGCAAATGGATCTGCTTGAGGGCGGCGAGGAGGATCGGGAGCAAGACGAACGAGCCCGCATGAGTGCTCGCGACCGCGGCTCCAGATTGAGTTAATCTCAGGTTGAAATGATGTCGCCCGGAGATCCGGGCTCCCAAGGAGTGTGCGGTGGTCGGAGAGGGTAGGCCGGGAAGTGGTAGCCCGGCTAGTGGGGTTGCGGCGGCGGAAATTTCTCAGCCTAACAACACGGCTGGCATTCTGTTCATGCTGGCGGCGATGGCGAGCTTCTCCTGCGGGGACTCGCTCATGAAGCTGTCGGCCACCTCCATCCCCACCGGCGAACTCATCTGCCTGCGCGCAACGCTCATGGGATTGGCGGGGGTCACCTACGCCTTTTTCTCGGGGGCACTTCGCGACTTTTGGAAATTGTTCGCGCGCTCGATGGTTCTGCGGGCGATCGGGGACGTCGGTGGCGCGATCGCCTACCAATCGGCTCTCGCGCGGATGGCCTTTGCCGATCTCGTAGCCATCAATCAGATTAACCCCTTGGTCGTGACAGCCGCTTCCGCGGTTTTCCTCGGCGAGCGCGTCGGCTGGCGGCGCTGGACGGCGGCCGGCGTGGGTTTCCTTGGCGTGCTTCTCATCATTCGGCCAGGAACCAGCGCCTTCAACTGGTGGAGCATCGTCGCCATCATCTCCGTGCTTTTCGCCACGCTAAGGGACGTGTCCACCAAGACGATCGATCACACCATTCCTGCCGTGCTCATCATGGTCTTTTCATCAAGCGCGGTCGCGCTCGGCGGGTTGACGCTGTCCTTGTTTGAGAGCTGGCGGTGGCCGGAATCTCACGTCCTGTTGCAAATCGTGGGCGCGAGCGCCTTTTCGCTGACCGGCCACATCTGCATCATCACCGCTATCAGAAAAGGCGAGCTATCGGCCGTGGCGCCGTTTCGGTACTCTATTCTGATCTGGGCGCTCGTCCTTGGCGTGGCGATCTGGGGGCATTTGCCCGATCTCCCAACCTTCATCGGTATGGCCATCGTGTCGGGAGCGGGCATCTATACCTTCCGGCGCGAGATGATCGTCCGCCGGATGAATGCCCGCCGCTAGTGTGCCGATCAGGTTAATCCAGTTGCGCCAGAACGCCTGCGTAGTCTTCCAGGAAGCCCTCGAACGCGGCGACAAGCCTGTCGTGGTCGCTTTCCGTGTGCGGAAGCGAAAGGCTCATGAACCCGCGCGGGGCTGTGTAGAAGCCACGCAGATTGAGCTCGAGGTGGAGGAGTCTGCGCGCATCCGCCGGCGCCGATGCGTGGTCTGACGGCCGCCGAATGGGTTTCCTCGTCGGATGGACGCAGAGCATCGAGCCGCGTCCCAGTACCTGCATTGGGACATTGTGCTTGTCGATCAATGCATTGAGCCGCTGCCGCAGCCCGTCGCCGCTGGCGTTAAGTTCCTCCGCACGCGCAGGGGTGAAGACTTTCTCTAATCCCGCCACTCCAGCAGCCATGGTCAGCACGTTGTTGTTATATGTGCCGGAGTGCATGAACCCGTCCTTGCGCGTCGGATCGAGCAGGCCCATCAGCTCGCGGCGGCCACCGAAGGCGCCGAAGGTGACGCCTCCTCCGAGATACTTTCCGAACGACACAAGGTCCGGCGTAAAGCCGAGCGCGCCATGCAGACCGCCGGGCGCGAGCCGCGAGGTCATCACCTCATCGAAGATCAGCACGATACCGTGCCGCTCTGTCTCGCGCCTCAGTACATCAAGAAATTCGCGGTCCGCGGGGATGCAGCCGCCCGCCCCCATCATGGGCTCGACGATGACGGCGGCCAGCTTGCCCGCGTTTTGGGAGATGAGTTGTTGGGTTCCCTCCGGATCGTTGTACTCGCCGACCACGTACTCGAATGGAGCGTTCACGCGTGAGCCGCCGTTGGCAAATGCCAGAAATCCGCCGTGGTAAGCGCCGTTGAAGACCATGATAGCGTCCCGCCCAGTCGCCGCTCGCGCAAGGCTCAGACACATCAGGTTCGCTTCCGTGCCTGAATTGCAGAAGCGCACCAGCTCGACCGCCGGGAAACGTTCGCACATAAGCTCGGCGAGCCGCGCCTCGTACGCGTTGGGGCCGCCTAGCACCAGGCCTCCCGAAAGCGCCTCCTGAATTGCTGCCGCGATCGCTGGCTCGGAGTGGCCATAAAGGCCGGCTGTATATTCACCAAGATAATCAGTGTACAAATGACCGTCGAGATCGGTGAGGCGGACACCCTCGCCCCTCACGATCACCACCGGGAACGGATCATAATGCAAAATCGTTCGTGTATTTCCGCCCGGCATATTGTGGGCGGCTGCTTCGAAACGCGCTTTGCTTTTTGGATTTGCAGCAATGTAGCGAGCCTCGACGTCCGCGAGTGCAGCGGAAAGGCTGATATTTTGCAAGGGATGAGCTGAGTTCGCCAAAGCACCATCTCCGTCGGTCTGGAACTGCCGCAAAGCGAAGTCTCGGCTCGCCGGCTGCCGCTTGTCAATCGGAGGGCCTTAGGCATTCAGCAACCGTCACCTAGCTAACAAATGGCCGCCAACCACTTGTTGATTTGCCACTGCGAATGTTCCTCCCCAAGCGCGCAGCTTACTGCTCCTCAACCGTGTGGCGCGATATTCACACTGTTCGCGAATTTGATCTGCAAAGGGATGGATCTCTTTTCCTGGCTCTTGCGTTGCGCAGCCAAAAGAGCGGTCATGGGTAGGAAGATCTGGGCAACGAGCAAACTGCTTGTCGCGGCTGCGTGTCTTTAAGGAGTTCAGTTCGTTCGTGTTGGACCGGTTTTCAGTGCCTTGTTCGCGTTTGTCTGTTTCGGTTCCTGTGTGGAGAGTGGAGGTGGTCGATGAGGTTGCGTTCTGCGATGGGGGTTGCGCTTGCTGGCGTCATATTTCTGATCTCGCCTGCCGCAGCCAACCCGATCGGTTCCCCCACTGAGCCTGCCGCCGGCCGGTCTGTTTCGGAAGCCGCCGTCGTTTCTCCGGATGCAACCAAGGCGGACCAAACGAGTTCGGCTGGCGCCGATCGAGTGGAGTCAAACCAACCGAACTCTGAGGAGGGCGCCGCAGCCCCATCTTTTGTAACGCCCGCTTCTCTCCACGTGCCCGTGCCGGAGCGCAATCAGTTCAAACCGAAGATCACCCTTAAGGCCATTGTCGACCTGACGAAACAGCGGATGACCGTTATCAGTCACGACAAGGTTCTGCACGTGTGGCCCATCTCGTCGGGGCGCAGCGGATACCAGACGCCCAACGGCGTTTACCATCCGCAGTGGCGGGCGCGCATGTGGTACTCAAGGCAGTATGACAACGCGCCGATGCCGTACGCGGTGTTTTTCCATCGGGGCTACGCTGTCCACGGCACCTACGCCACAGGTTTGCTCGGCCGACCGGCCTCTCACGGGTGCATCCGCCTGTCGAACAAGAACGCTGCCACCTTCTTCAAGCTGGTCGAGCAGCACGGCATGGAATCCACGCAAATCGTCGTGCAGGGAAAGGCCAACGTCGGTCCTCCGAAGGTCGCCAAGGGCAGGGGCCGGCAAATTGACCCGCGCCGCGTGGTCAATCAGCGGCCACCAGCTCCGCGGGGCTATGTGAGCTACCGTTACGGTGCCCCGTCACCCTGGTGGACCTGGTGAAGAAATATTGGGCCTGCCAGTATTGTTGGCGGGCCCTTCAATTATGCATCCCTCCGGTACTTGTTGAAGACTTGCACAGTTCTGTGCTTTCCTTGAGCGACAGCAGCTCGCCTTTTGGGAAAGCTGTTTGTGCGAGGGCGCTGCGTGCCTGATCAGCCAGTGCAAGCTGCCGGCATTTGGAGGGGGGTGGCGGCGCTTGGCTTTTTTCTGGGCTCACTTCTGATCCAGGCGTCAATTCCGGCAGCGGCCCAGGCGCAATCTCCGCAAATTCCGGATCAGCCCGGTCTGTCGGACCGGATCGAGCAGTATGTAGATCGTCTCCGGGCTCTTCTCTCCACAATCTTGCAAGGGAGCGCCCCCGAGACCGGCAGTCTTGCGCAGCCGCAGCCATCTGCGCCGCTGGTCACGGCGAGCCGGCCTGTTGTTCGCGAGGTTGTCGATTGGGACGAGTTCACAGGCCGCATCGATTCCGTGGAAACGGTCGAGGTGCGGGCGCGCGTTCCGGGATATCTGGAGAAGGTGCACTTCCGCGATGGCCAGCTCGTGAAGGAAGGCGACCTGCTCTACACCATCGATCCACGTCCCTTCGAGCGGGTCCTTGAGACAGCCCGAGCGGAGCTTGCGCAGGCCCGGGTCAGGGCGGCCAACGTGGCGAAGGATGTCGAGCGCGGAAAACCTCTTCTCGAGAAGGGGTGGCTCTCCCAGCGGGTTTATGACGAGCGCGAGAACCTTCTGCGCGACGCCAACGCGGCCATCGCGGTGGCTGAAGCGCGCGTAAAGGCTGCCGAGCTGGAGTTATCGTTTACCCGGATTACGGCGCCGATTTCCGGAAGGATCAGCCGAAGCCAGCTTACGGCCGGTAACTATATCGCAGCTGGCGGCTCCGAAAATTCGACGGTGCTCACCACCATCGTTCGGCAAGACCCTGTCTATGTTTACTTCGACATCGGCGAGTACGACGCGCTGAAGTACCGGCGGCTCGGGCAGCTCAAGGAAGGTGTTACCGTGAACGTCGGGCTGCCGGATGAGCAAGGTTTCCCACATCAGGCGAAGCTCGATTTCACCGACAATCGTCTAGACAGGGGCACGGGCACCCTGCGGCTTCGCGCCGTGCTCGAGAACAAGGCCGGTCTGTTCCAGCCCGGCATGTTCGCGCGGGTGCGGATTGCGGGTTCACCAAGCTATACCGCGGTCATGATCCCCGACGAGGCAATCGGGACGGACCAAACCAACAAGTTCGTCTACGTCGTCGACGACGAGGGTACCGCGATCCGACGCTGGGTCGAGCTTGGCCCGTTCATTGATGGGCTTCGCGTGGTGAGGCGCGGCGTAAACCCTGACGAGTGGGTGATCGTGAAGGGCGTCCAACGCGCCCGCCATCAGGAGAAAGTCGCCGTGACGCGGGAGCCGCTGCAGATGTCGGCGGCGCCATCCAAGCCGGTCAGCAAGTAGCGGAGGTGCGGGTGGGCGGCATGCGGTTCAGCCATTTCTTCATCGCCCGCCCCATCTTCGCAGCCGTGCTGTCGCTCTTCATCACGCTACTCGGCGGCATCTCCTATTTCGGGCTGGCGGTCACCCAATTTCCCGAAATCGTCCCGCCGACGATCACCGTCACCACCACCTATCCCGGAGCCAGCGCCCAGACCGTGGCCGACACGGTCGCCTCCGTCATCGAGCTGGAGGTAAACGGCGTCGACGGCATGCTCTACATGTACTCGAACTCGACGAGCGACGGGACGATGAACCTCACCGTCACGTTCGACGTTGGGACCGACATCGACATGGCGCAGGTTCAGGTGCAGAACCGCGTTGCCTCGGCGGAGCCGCGGCTGCCGGAGGAGGTTCGGCGCAACGGCATCCTCGTGCGCAAGAACAATCCCGACCAGCTGCTCGCCGTTCACCTGATCTCGCCGGACAACACCTTTGATCAGATTTACATTTCGAACTACGCGCTGCTGAACGTGCGCGACGTACTCGCACGCATTGAAGGCGTGGGCTCAGTGGCCATGTACGGCGCGCGCGAGTACGCGATGCGGATTTGGCTCGACCCGGAACGCATCGCGGGTTTCAACCTCAGCGCCGACGATGTGCTGCGCGCCCTCAGGGCCCAGAACGTGCAGGTGGCCGGCGGGGCCATCGGCGAGCCTCCGATCGGCAGCGACCGCGCGTTCCAGATGCCGCTGCAAGTCAAAGGCCGGCTGCTTGATGCCTCGGAGTTCGAGGAGATCATCATCAAGGCGGGTGCTGACGGTCGTATCGTCCGCCTGCGCGATGTCGCGCGCGTTGAGCTTGGTGCTCTGAACTACAACTCGTTCGGGTACATGAACCACTACCCGGCAACCGTGCTCTCGCTCACACAGGCGCCGGGCACGGATGCGCTCAAGACCGCCAATGAAATCAAACGGACGATGGCGGAGCTCGCCAAGAATTTTCCGAAGGGCCTCGAGTACCGCATCGTCTACAACCCGACGGAGTTCATCGAGGTCTCCATCCGGGAACTGTACAAAACGATCCTCGAAGCAGTCGCACTCGTTGTGGTTGTGATCGTCCTGTTCCTGCAGACCTGGCGCGCCTCGCTGATCCCCGTTCTTGCAATCCCGGTCTCGCTCATCGGCACCTTTGCCGTAATGCAGGCGTTCGGCTTTTCCATCAACATGCTGACGCTGTTCGGCCTGGTGCTGGCTGTCGGGATCGTCGTCGACGACGCAATCGTGGTGGTCGAGAACATCGCGCGGCGGCTGAGGGAAGGGCTGTCGCCGGTCGAGGCCGCGCGCGTCAGTATGGACGAGGTTGGCACCGCACTCATCGCCATCGCCATTGTGCTTTCCGCAGTTTTCATCCCGACTGCTTTCGTGGGTGGCATCACGGGTCAGTTCTATCGCCAGTTCGCCCTGACGATAGCCACAGCGACGATCATTTCGGCGTTTGTATCGCTCACTTTGAGCCCGGCTTTGGCGGCGATCCTGTTCCGGCGCGACTACGAAGGCGTGCCGCGCAGATCTCGAATGAGGAGGCTCCTTGCTGCGCCGGTGACGGCGTTCTTCCGCGCCTTCAACCGCGGCTTCGACGCGCTGTCGCGAGGTTATGGGCGCCTCATCAAGCGCCTCGCGCGTGTTTCCACTCTTATGCTCGTTGTCTACGCGGCACTTATAGGGGCAACGCTCTGGCTCCTGCAAAGCACGCCCACGGGCTTCATTCCGCCGCTCGATCGCGGGTTCGCGATTGTGTCAGTGCAGCTTCCGCCGGGCGCCGCCTTGGAGCGCACGAACCAGGTGATGCGTCGCGCCAACGAGCTGGTGCACTCCACCCTTGGGGTCATCTCCACAAACGTCGTGGTGGGACGGTCAGGGGCCACCTTCACTGCCGCGTCCAGCGCCGGGGCGATTTTCGTCGTGCTTGACTCGTTCGAAAATCGCAGCCGGCAGGGTCTGACAGTTGAACGCGTTGCCAACGAAATCCGCCAGAAGCTCAGCAGGGAAATTCAGGAAGCGCAGACCTTCGTCATCGTGCCGCCTCCCGTTCGTGGCATCGGATCGAGCGGCGGCTTCGCCATGCGTCTGCAGGACCGCGCGGGTATCGGCTCGCTCGAATTGAACAGGGTGGCGCAGGAGTTGATCAGAGCGGCAAACGCGCGGCCCGAGATCGTCAACACCTTCACGACCTTTCACACGTCAACACCACAGGTTTTCGTCGATGTCGATCGCACCAAGGCGCGCATGCTGAACGTGCCGATCGACAATATCTTCGAGGCCCTGCGGATTTACATGGGTTCGGCCTACGTTAACGACTTCAACATGTTCGGCCGGACGTTCCGCGTTACCATACAGGCGGATGGTCCATTTCGGCTCGATGTTGAGAATGTCGGCCGAATTCGCGTGCCGAATGCCGATGGCGAAATGGTGCCACTGAGTTCGGTCGCGACTTTCCGCGAGATTTCCGGGCCGGACCGTGTGCCGCGCTACAATCTCTTTCCGACGGTTGAAATCACCGGCGCAGGTGCCCCTGGCGTTTCATCCGGGCAGGCACTAGAAATCATGCACGAGGTTGCGGCCGAGGTGCTGCCTGAAGGCGTTACTTACGAATGGACGGATCTCTCCTATCAGGAGGTCCGCGCCGGGCGCACCGGATACTACATTTTCCTTTTGTCCGTCGTGTTCGTTTTCCTGGCCCTGGCAGCACAATACGAGAGCTGGTCGTTGCCGCTGGCGATCATGCTGATCGTGCCGATGTGCTTACTTTCGGCCCTCATCGGCGTGCGATTGCATGCACAGGATATCAATATTCTCACGCAGATCGCGTTTGTCGTGTTGATCGGATTGGCAGCGAAAAACGCGATTCTAATTGTCGAATTTGCTCGGCAAATCGAGGAGCAGGGCAAGGATCGTGTAACTGCCGCCGTTGAGGCGGGGCAGCTTCGCTTACGTCCTATCTTAATGACCTCGCTGGCGTTCACCTGCGGAGTGTTGCCGCTTTACTTTGCGAGCGGCGCCGGCGCGGAAATGCGCATTGCGCTGGGCACTGCCGTGTTTTGGGGAATGATCGGCGTGACCTTCTTCGGGCTGATTTTCACGCCAGTATTTTACGTGGTGGTGCGCGGATTTGCGTCGCGCCGGAAATCTGCGGTTACCTCACCGCAGCCGGCCGAATGAGCAACCTCACGCGTGCGCAGCCACCCGATCCAATAAGCGACTCGGCAAAATACGCTTGAGTAAGGCGCCGGCATAGGTCGGCACAGTGACGTAGTAGCGAGGCTTGGGGCGTGGACTTTCGACGGCATGCACAAGTTTGGTTGCGACGGCTTCCGGCTCCAGCTTGAAAGTCTGGCGGCCGCCGCGCTCCAGGGCCGCGAGCATTCGATGATAGCGCTCGCGGTGCACTGAGTTTTCAATATCCACGTTGGCAAGTGCAGCCGCGCGCGCATTCTCGACAAACCGCGTGCGGATCGGCCCGGGCTCGATCAGCGACACATGTATACCGCTCCCCTGCAATTCAAGCCGTAACGCGTCTGTGAGAGCTTCGAGCGCGAATTTGGACGCGCAATAAGCGCCACGCCATGGCGCTGAAATCAGGCCAAGCACGGAGGAGCAATTGACGATCCGTCCTCGGCCATTTCTCCGCATGGCAGGAATGAGCCGTCGCGTAAGGTCGTGCGTTCCGATAAGGTTGACCTCCAGCTGGCGTCGCAGCGCCTCCGCCGTGATGTCCTCTATGGCCCCAGGCTGACTATAGGCGGCGTTGTTGAAGACGGCATAAAGCTGCCCGTCTGTCCGCTTCAGCGCCTCCGCTGCGCAGGCAGCGATAGCATCCGTGTCGGCGAGCTCGAGGTAAAGCGCCTCGACGCCTTCCTGCTCGGTGAGCCGCTTCAGATCCTGCTCCTTGCGCGCGGTGGCCAGCACGCGCCAGCCGCGCGCCTTCAGCATCCGCGCCGAAGCGAGACCAATGCCGGACGAGCAGCCTGTGATGAGGATGGTGCGGTTGCTGTTCATGGCGTACGAACTCGTGAACGGGCCAAATTAAGGACCGAGGTGCCTCGTGATGTCGCTGTCTCCGGCAGCTCTCTCGCTCTTATCCATTGTGCTCCCGTTTTGTTAAGCTGATTTGGAAACAAGGAGCACAGAAGCCTATGTCCGCAGACTTGAGGCCCGAAACCATACTCGCGCAGGCCGGTGGTGCGACGGATCCAGAGACGGGGGCCATCGTTCCTCCGATCCATATCTCGTCAACGTACCTTCGCGATCCGGACAACCAGTACCGCAAGGGGTTTGCCTACGGTCGCGCGGATAACGCAACTGTGCGTCAGACCGAAGCCGTATTGGCCTCTCTCGAGGGCGCAGCAGGTTGCCTGCTATTCTCATCAGGCATGGCCGCCGCAACTTCGCTTTTCCTGGCTGTTCCCCGTCCTGCTCACGTCGTCGCGCCACAAGTCATGTACTGGGGGCTGCGCCACTGGCTTCTCCACGATGCCCCGTCCCATGGCCTGAGCGTCACCCTTGTCGATGCCTCAAATCTCGATGAAATCGCCGCCGCAGTTCGCCCCGGAGAGACGAAGCTAATTTGGATCGAAACGCCGGCCAATCCACTCTGGAATATCACGGACATCAAAGGTACGGCGGAAATCGCCCATGCTGCCGGTGCTTTGCTTGCTGTCGACTCCACTGTCGCCACGCCGATCTTGTCTCGTCCGCTGGCGGAAGGCGCAGATGTCGTGATGCACTCGGCGACGAAGTATCTCAACGGTCATTCCGATGTCATCGCGGGTGCACTGGCTTTCGCCGCGAAAGACGCTCTCTATGAGCGCGCCGCAGGAATCCGCAGCCATCACGGCGCGATTCTCGGGCCAATGGAAGCCTCGCTTCTGATGCGTGGTTTGCGCACGTTGCACCTGCGCGTGCGTTCGCAGAGTGCCGCCGCAATGACGATCGCCCGGCACATCGCAAAGCATCCGCAGATCGAGGAGGTTCTTTATCCCGGCCTGGAAACGCACCCGGGACACGATGTGGCAGCGCGTCAGATGCGTGGTGGCTTCGGCGGAATGCTTTCGATCCGTGTAAAAGGCGGCGAGGCAGCGGCTATCGCCACGGCGGCGAATGTTTCTGTTTGGAAGCGGGCGACGTCGCTTGGTGGCGTCGAGAGCCTCATCGAGCACCGTGCTAGCATCGAAGGTGAGGGGACGCCTTGCCCACCCGATTTGTTGCGGCTTTCGGTGGGCATCGAAGCCGTCGAAGATCTTATTGCAGACCTGGAACGCGCGCTTGCAGCAGCCGTAAATCAGTAGCTCGAACTAACCATCGAGCTTTGTCACCTGCTCGATCAGTGCGAGCGCGGCGGCCGGGTTTTTCGGCTTATATCCGCTGATGACATACAAAAAAACGTCTCGTGGTTCTTGCCGTTTCGGAGGAGAGCCAATTGTGCGAAGGTCAGCGGGTATTTTGCCCATCGAAAGCTCTTGCGCGCGCTTTGCCCATTGTGAGATTTCCTTTGGGGTATAACCGCATTTCGCGTCTTCGCGCGTCCCCATGATCCGAACGTAGGCAAATGGTGCCGTAAGGTCGGCGATTTGCGGAAACCCCGAGTCGCCGGCGATGACCACGGCCACTCCGTACGATGTCAGCAGGTCGACAAAATCAGGTGTGCAGAAACTTTCGTGTCTGACCTCGACCGCGTGTTGAATCGTCTGCCCACCGATTTTTTTAGGTAACAGCTTCAGAAAGGCTTCAAAGTCGGCAGGATCGAATTTTTTTGTTGGCAGAAATTGCCAGTTGATGGGTCCAAGCTTTTCCTTCAGGCGCAGCACACCACTCTTGAAAAAGCGCTCAATGGAAGGGCCTGCCTCTGAAAGCGCGCTGCGGTTCGTGGCAAACCGTGGGCCTTTGACCGAGAAAACGAAATCGTCCGGAGTTTCTTCGTACCATTTGGCAAAGCTCTCGGGCTTCTGGGAACCGTAATAGGTGCCATTGATTTCTATCGACGTGAGCTTGCGGCTCGCATATTCGAGCTCGCGCTTCTGAGGCAGTCCTTCAGGGTAGAATGAGCCGCGCCAGGGCTCGAAGGTCCATCCGCCGACTCCGATCCGAATGCGACCCTTCTTCTTCGGCATGCCTCAGTTTCCGTCTGTTCGGTGGAGTTCAGCAATTCGCCTATCGCAACGAAAGTCGCGCGGCGTTCCAGCGATCATAGTCTTTAATCTTTGACATTTATCAAACCCTATTTCGCCAGTAAGGTATTTTCTAGGGCAGATCCGTCCCAGAGAGAGACAGCAGGGAGCTGGTGCGGTGACTATGACGACTGCCGAGCAGGTCCGCAGCTATAGCGGCCCAGCCATATTGAGCTTCGGGTTTCGGCCGTTCTTCCTGTCAGCCGGGATCTGGGCGGCGCTGACCGTGGCAATCTGGATGCCCATGCTGGCGGGCCAGGTGGCGTTACCGACGGCATTCGGCCCGATCGAATGGCATACACATGAGCTGATCTACGGTTTCGTACCTGCTGCCGTGGCAGGATTTCTGCTCACAGCTGTTCCCAACTGGACGGGCCGGCTGCCCGTAACGGGAACGCCATTGCTGGCTTTGTTCCTCATCTGGATCTCGGGGCGCGTGGCAATTTCCATATCGGACTGGATCGGCGCTCCGCTGGCCGCTGCCATTGATCTCAGCTTCCTTGTTGCCGTTGGAGCTGTCGCCGCCAGGGAGATTATCGCCGGCAGGAACATACGGAATTTGAAGGTCCTCGCGGCGGTGGCATTGCTGATTGTTGGAAATGTCGTTTTCCACGCCGAAGTCCTCTGGGGCATCTGGTATGGCTACGGCGCTCGCATCGGCATTTCTGCGGCCATCCTGCTAATTATGCTGATCGGCGGCCGCATCATTCCGAGCTTCACGCGCAATTGGCTTGTTCGGCAGGAGCCAGGCAGGCTGCCAGTTCCTTTCTCGAAATTTGATGTTGCGATCATGCTTATCAGCGGATGCGCGCTGGTGAGCTGGATCGTTGTTCCGGAGAGCGATTTGACGGCTCTGTTGACCATTGCAGCGGGCATTGCGAACGCAGTGCGGTTGGCGCGTTGGGCAGGAGAACGAACCGTATCGGAGCCGCTCGTTCTGGTGCTCCATGTGGCCTACGCGTTCGTTCCCGTTGGCTTCCTGCTTGTCGCAATCGCCATTTGGAGACCGGACGTGGTCACCATGTCAGGCGCCCTGCACGGTTGGACAGTTGGTGCCATTGGCCTCATGATCCTGGCAGTGATGACGCGCGCGAGCCTCGGGCACACAGGGAGGCCACTCACCGCGACGCTTCCGATCACGATGACTTACGCCGCGGTCGCCATGGCCGGAATTGCGCGGATCATTGCAGCATTCGATATTGCGCGCGAGCCGATGCTGCACTTGTCCGCGACGGCTTGGGTTCTCGGATTCGCCGGTTTTGCAATCATCTACGCACCGATCCTCATGAAGCCGCGGCTAGCGTAGAATCAGTCGCGTCACTTCGCGGAAGCACGCACGACGATGCTCGGGAAAGCGGCACCCTGAGTTTGTCCGTGCAGCGTCTCCCGATCATAAGCTTCCTGGGTGTCGTCTTCCAAAATCATGCGGGTCGCCAGCTCGTTCACTTTACGATCGAGCTCTTCGCATGTCGGCTCCGGCGGAAGGCTCTCGATGGCAAACTCGATCCGATCGGCCAGTTCGCGCGCAAGTTGGCCATGCCCCAGCTCATGCTGCATGAGAGCCTCGACGAACTCCTGCCAACGCTTCCGCAATTCTGCGGGCGCCTTGTCAGCATCGACCCAACGAGGAAGTGTGTATTGGACGTGCGTTTCCGTCGCCGCGCGGCTAACGGCACAGCCCTGTGGCACTACACGCCGATCGAAGCTCCACTGAATGCGCCACTCCGCCCAGCCGGCGTAGCGTTGGCCGTTGCGCTCATCGTAAGGTCCGCGACTGAACACGTCACGGCGCAGTTCATCGATCGAGGAGCCACGAACGTCGTAATACTTGACCGTTTCGGTCCCCTTCGAGGTTTCGGCCAGCTTTACTTCGTCGAGGTAAGCAGTGGGTGCGGCAAGTCCACCATTCTGAACCCCAATCAGTGACATTACGGCAGCGAACGGGACTGCCAAAACGCTGGCTACCCAGACACGGTGCATTCATTCCCCCACGCTTGTTGCTGCAACTTTTATTGCCTAGATGCGGCAAAAATCAGACACAAGCCGTTGAGCCGACAAGGAAACCCGCCGTCGCCAGCCGCTCACGATCGGCAACCATACTGTGACTTTGTCGGGACCAGGGCCATTTTGGGCTGACAAAGCGGACTCGATGTGGCATACGCGGAACGGGCATGGGGCCATCGCGCCCCCGTAGTCCGTTTCGCAGGGCCCTTGATGATCTGCCTTCAGTGGCGGATCGGGTCCGCCCCTGTGGCGTGCTCTTGCGCGTCGGCATCGTTGGAGGGGGGCAGCGCAAGCATGTCAGATCGCAGCGCCGTAGATGCCGCGGGCGGATAGGTTTGCGTAGCTCTTCTTGAG
>PKEY01000069.1 GCA_002919265.1 Hyphomicrobiaceae bacterium
AAGCCACTCAACCTTGCGACGCTTCTCGTCGGTTCCGAGGGCACGCTCGCCCTGTCGCGGCGCATCGAGCTGAAACTTTCGCGTCAGCCGAAGAACAAGGTGCTGGGCATCTGCCATTTCCCGAAGTTCCGGCAGGCGATGGAGGCCGCCCAGCATATCGTCAAGCTGGAGCCGGTGGCCGTCGAGGTCGTCGATCGCACGTTGATCGAGCTGGCGCGCGACATCGCCATGTTCCGGCCCGTGATGGACACCTACGTCCGCGGCGAGCCGGATGCGTTGCTGCTGACCGAATTCGCGGAAGATGACCAAGACGAGAACCTGCGCCGTCTCGACCGGCTCGACGAGCTGATGGGCGATCTCGGCCATCCGAACAGCGTCGTGAAGGTGGCCGATGCCGCCGGCCAGAAGGCCGTATGGGAAGTGCGCGCGGCTGGCCTCAACATCATGATGTCGATGAAGAGCGAGGGGAAACCCGTCTCCTTCATCGAGGACTGTGCGGTGCCGCTCGAGCACCTCGCCGACTACACCGAGCGGCTGACGGCCGTGTTCGAGAAGTACGGCACGCGCGGCACTTGGTACGCCCACGCCTCCGTCGGCTGCCTGCACGTGCGGCCGGTGCTCAATCTCAAGCTCGAAAAGGACGCCAACACCATGCGCGCCATCGCCGAGGAGGCGTTCGCGATGGTGAAGGAGTACAAGGGTTCGCACTCTGGCGAGCACGGCGATGGCCTCGTGCGCTCCGAGTTCCACGAGATGATGTACGGCCGCAAGACGGTCGCGCTGTTCGAGGAGGTGAAGGACACCTTCGATCCGCAGGGGATCATGAACCCCGGCAAGATTGTGCGCCCCCCGCGCATGAACGACCGCACGCTGTTCCGCTTCAAGCCGGGCTACCACGTGCCGGAAATGGAGACCGTGTTCGACTGGTCGGCCTACCCGGGCGCGGGCCGGGGTTTCCAGGGCGCCGTCGAGATGTGCAACAACAACGGCGAATGCCGGAAGCTCGAAGGCGGCGTGATGTGTCCGAGCTATCGCGTCACGCTCAACGAGCGCGATGTCACCCGCGGGCGCGCCAATACGCTGAGGCTCGCCATTTCGGGCCAGCTTGGGCCGGATGCGTTCACCAGCGACGAAATGCTGGAAACGATGAAGCTCTGCGTCTCCTGCAAGGCCTGCCGCCGCGAGTGCCCGACCGGCGTCGACATGGCCCGCATGAAGATCGAGGTGCTGGCGGCAGCCGCGAAGCGGCGGGGCATTTCGCTCCGTGATCGCCTCATTGCGTATCTGCCGCGCTATGCGCCGCTCGCCGCGCGGCTCGCACCGCTGATGAATGCGCGGGATGCCATACCTGGTATGGCCTGGCTGTCTGAGCGACTGGTCGGATTCTCGGCGAAACGGAAACTGCCCCGTTGGACGACGCGGCCATTCTCCACAATCCGCTCAACCAACGGCTCAGCGCGCCAGTCGCGTGGGGAAGTCGCGCTGTTTGCGGATACGTTCAATTGCTACTTCGAGCCGGAAAACCTTCACGCTGCTGTCGAGGTCTTGGGGCGGCTCGGTTATCAGGTACACCTGCTGGAGCCATTGGATGGCGGGCGGCCAGTTTGCTGCGGGCGCACCTTCCTTTCGGCGGGTCTTGCCGATCAAGCGCGCGCCGAGGCGCGAAGGCTGCTTGATGCAGCCAAGCGCTATGCGGCGCGGGGCGTGCCGATCGTAGGGCTTGAGCCCTCATGCTTGCTGGGCCTCAGGGATGAAATTCCGGCCCTGTTCCCCGGAGCAGATTCGGCGCAGGTGGCTGGCCACGCCTGGCTTTTTGAAGAGTTTCTCGCCCGAGAAATTGATGCTGGCCGTCTCACCGGCCCCATTGGTCAGCGAACGGGCCACGTGCTGCTGCATGGCCACTGCCATCAAAAATCATTCGGCGCGATGACAGCAGTCAGCAAGGTTCTTTCTTGTGTCGAGGGACTTTCGGTCGAGCAGATCCAATCGAGCTGTTGCGGTATGGCCGGAGCGTTTGGTTACGCTGCCGAAACCTACGAAATTTCGAAAAAGATGGGCGAGCTTTCACTGCTACCGGCTGTTCGCAAGACCCCTGCCGACAGCCTGATTGCGGCTGATGGGTTCTCCTGCCGGCATCAAATTTTGGAAGGCAGCGGTCGCCAGGCAAAGCACGTTGCAGTTATCCTGCGTGAAGCGCTCGTCGGTGCGGCATAAAAACAATTGGCCCGATCTCAATTTGGATCGGGCCAATTTGCGAAACTGGACGTACAATTCGATTTTGAGCAGCGCCTCACAGAACGCCAAAAAGATAAAGCAGCGCGATCACCGAAATTGGTACACCGAACAGCCACAGGGCAACACCTTTCATGTAACCTCCTTGCTCGTGGCTACAGGTTTGCAAAACCGCTGCTTTGCTTGCCGATGCCCGAGAGTGAAACGGAACTCATCATCAACGCGAAGTCTCGCGATTGGTTCCTGCGCTAGAAAAATATAAGCAACTTTGTTCTCATCCGAAGACAGAGCGAAATCGGCCATGCTTTCAAGCGGCTAAAGGTCAGAAAATAGACGAAAATAGAAATTCGCAGTCGATATCGTTTGATTGACATTGGCGCCGAACGTCCCTGCCTTTCAGAAAGCAGAAATAGTTTGTGTCATCGGCGTCGCGCGATAGTGAAAGCGTCGAAAGAGACTGGAAAATCGTAGTTCGAGGTGCCGCGCCGAAATCGCGGGAACGCCGCGAGGGGCTTGGCGCGCGCAAGGTATCGTTTGAACGAAAACAGAAGGCTCTCCTAAGCGGGCATGCTCGGATGCCAAGCGCGCAGGGATCGAGCAAGAATGGCTTCAGCTATACACGCAATCGGTTTCGCTTCTCAGCAGGCGACTGAGAAATCTATGGCCAGCACGCGAGGCACGCGACTTCAGCGTGCCCCCAACCTTTGCAGCCGCTCGACAGCTTCAGCCGCGCCAAGCTCCCGAGCACGCTCATACCACTGGCGCGCAAGCTCAGGATCGGGCTCCACGCCGCCAAGAACATTCATGCGGCTGAGCTCTTCCGGATCGTAGGTGGCAGCAAGCGCGAGGGCGGCGGGCCCCCATTTCAGCTCGGCAGCCCGCTCATAAAAGAGGCGAGCGACGGTGACATTGCCATCGGCGAGACTCAGATCGCCCCGTTCCATAAACTTGAGCGCCTGGGCCCGGTCCTCCGGGCTGATATCCGGTGGGGCTGGCACCGGTGGCTCGAGGGGCAGGCGCGTCTGCACGGCGGCAAGGCTATCAGCTGGCGGTGTGAGCGCCGCCACGTTGGCTCCGCCCGCTTGCCCCGCCATCGGCGTACCCGCCGGGGTGATCGCAGACGCCGGAGCAATAAGCAGCGTGGATCTCACCTCGCTTAGAATCCGCCCATCGATCGCCACAAGCGAAATAACGATATCAGTTTTTCCCGACGCGCCGGCTGGAGTGGCAATCTTCAGACGCGGCAAGCCCGAGAGTGGGATCGCCCACGCGCCGGCGGCAATGGCGTGACCTTCAGACAGCGTAGCGGTGCTCGGCAGGCCGCGAATACGCAGGAAGGTTTGTTTGGGGATCGCCTCGGGAGGGCCGATCTGGATCGGAAACGGCGTTTCTACGGCCGGTTCCGCCAAGATCACCGAGGCGACGTTGATGATCGGTTTCGTCTGGGCCTGCCCGTCAACCGGTCCCCACGCAAACGGCAGGCTCAAGCTGCCGGCTAGCACCAGCGCCGTTGCCGTGCGCTTCAGTCTCGAAACAACGGTCCGGGTATTTCTTGGCGCTGTCCCCAGGTACGCCATAAACCCCCTCCCTTAGCAAATGGCCCGATCCTCCTCCGTTCGCGCTTCTTGGTTGGCGCTTTGAATTTTTGTGAGGGCGACTAACGGCCTTGCCGTTGTGCGCGCCGGCGGCTCCACTCCAGGAATTCCTGGAAAAGGCGCTCTTGCTCTGCCCGGTTATTCGGTACTACGCGCGCGGCTTGCGTGCGCGCATAGGCCGGATCAATGCCAGGCGCCGCTGCGGCGACCGCCTGAGGCTGCATCTGCTCCAGCATCCGCTCCGCCACCGGGTAACGCGCCCAGCCGGGCACCTTGGCGGCAAGGTTGATTTCTTTCCATTTCGGATGGAACGGCGGTTTCCGCAGCGTGTCGAAGCGTTCGAAATAATACTGGATGAAGCGCTCAACGCGGCGATGACGATCGTGCCCTTCCGGCCAGTTGTAAACGGCAAGCACCACGGGGATCCCGATCGTTTCGATCTTTTCGCCTTCCTTGATCAGTGTCGGGTAATCTTCGTGGGTCAGCACCGAAGGCACGTAATAATCAGAGAATTTCTCTGAATATTCGACCGGCAGGAAATGCCCGACGTCGGAGCTCACGTTGGTGAACAGATTGTTCGGCTTGCCGACCGTATGGAGGATGGCGGCGATCTCGCCGGTCTTCATTTTTTCGAGTGCAGCCGAATTGTTGATGAAGACCGGTTTCACCTTGATGCCGAGGCGTTCGAACAGGATCGGACCCGTTACCGTCGGACCAGCGCCCTTTGTGTCAAAGCCAACCGTTTGGCCTTCGAGGTCGTAAATGGTCTTGATGTCGTGACGGGCAAAAACGTGCAACTCGCCAACGTACATCTGCGAGATGTAGTTGACCCGCTGCTCCAGGTTTGCGGCCCGCTTCTTCCGCTTGAACTCGTGGAAGACATCGGTGTGGGTGATCGCAATGTCGATGCCCTTCAGGTAGAGCAGATCGTTGAGGTTCTCGGCCGCGCCATAGGTCGCGATGGGCAAAACGCGTAATTCATCGCCATCATCGAGCGCCCTGGCGAGTTCGGCGGCGAAACGCATGAAGGTGTCTTCAAGCTGACCGCCGGCAATGGTGACGGTCCACGCGTTCGTGCGGGCGACAATTGACGCTTCCCCAGATGCGGCTGCCGTCGGCGGTACTGCCCGGGCCTGAGCAACATTAAATGGCTGCGGCGTTTGCGACCACGCACCCCCGGCCGCGAGAGACAAAGCCCCCACGCCTCCCGCAACCCACAATACAACGCGACGCACGAAACCCGTCTCCCGTCCGATTGTTGCAGTACGTCCGAGTGGCATAAGAGAGGAGAGAATTAGGCCACATTATAGCAGAGGGGATGAGGACGTGAACTGAGCAGCACGTGCGAAAGCGCGTTCGGCAACGATTGCGTGTGCTCGTCCGTATTCCGCACTTCAGGCGGGTTATCCGTTGGGGAACATAAGCTTATGAACTGCTTGGACGATTAGCGATCGTCGTCCATGTATTGGCGGGTTTTGCGTTCCTCCCAGCGGGAAACGAATTCGGCTGTATTACCGAAGGCGGAAAGGGCGTGAGCCAGCACTCCGATGCCCCACCCGAACACGACCCACTGAACCCACCAGCCGCCGCCGGTCGTAGCGTTGATGACGAACAACAAGGCTATAACGGCGACGAAGATGGCCAGATGGGTATAAAACCCCTTTAAGGCCTCGACCCGTCGGCGCGCGCGCTCCAGCCGGTCACGATCGGTTGTCTGATCCGGGCTGCGATTGCTGTCCATAACGCGCCCTCCGGTTGATCGGAGGGCAAGCGTCGAATGCTTGCCCTCGCATGGAGACTCAATTGCCGAACCTGAACTCAAAGGTAGTTCAGCTCGACGCAGCGGTAATATCGGTTCCACCAGTACCGTGAGCCGGTGCGGTAGGCCCGACGCCTCAACCACTCGCAATCAGCGTAGTAGATGCCTGGAGCGATCCAGATCCCGCCCCAGTAGTAGCCAGGCCGCCAATGTCCGCGCCGACCCCGACGTTCCACATGGCGACGGTGACCTCTCCGCTCGAAATCGGGGCCACGACGCTGCCAGGCGCGGCGGCCTCGGTCGATCGGAGCACCACCGAAGCCGCGACCAGGTCCGCGATCGAGGCGTTGCCCGGGGGCACGGCCGCTCCAGCCGCGGTTCGGCGATCCCATGCGCGGACCGCTGTCGAAGCGCGGACCGGGGCCCATGCGAGGCCCACCGCTGAAGCCTGGACCGGGACCACCTCCGCGTGGCCCGGCACTGAAGCCGCCTCGGCCGCCAAATCCGCCACCTCCTATGCCCGGCCCGCCTCCGCGGAAGCCGCCGCCACCCATGCCGGGACTGCCACCGCGGCCGAAGCCGCCTCTGTCACGCCCTTGAATGAGGTGCACAGCGCTGCCTTTCTCGAGCTGAGGCAGCACGGAAACTGCCTTCGTGCTCGCGGGGGCCACGATTAGCGCCAAGGCGCTCGCGAGCGGCGCAATGATGAGTGCTTTCATTTGCTGATCCTTCTATGGTCCCCCTACAACTGAAAGCACGCAGGAGAACTGTTGCTCCATCCACCCAACGCCGTCTGGAGAACTTCGTTTCCTCCGGGCGAGGGCCTGTGTCCTGGGCAGATGTGGGCAGAGCCAACCCATCGCCGCTTGCTTCCCTCCATCTGTGGCTGTCGATAATCGGGTTCTTCGTTGCTATTCAGCCGCTTGCGGCGTCATCAACGGCAGCTCGTGCTGAGGCTCCGCGTCATTCAATGGCTTCGCCGCGGCGGATGGCTTCGGCTCGCGGGCGGAAGCTGCAGGGTCGTTTTCCGGCTCGTCAGGCGTGCCAATGAAACGGCTGAACTGCCGCCACAACCAGTCGCCCAATTCGTCGATCAGCACGAACACAGCTGGCACGAACACGAGCGACAGCAGCGTCGAGGAAATCAGACCGCCGATCACCGCGATGGCCATGGGCGAGCGGAACTCGCCTCCGGAGTCCAGCGCCAATGCCGAGGGCAGCATGCCGCCGCACATGGCGATAGTGGTCATGATGATCGGCCGCGCACGCTTCCGCCCTGCGTCGATGATGGCCTCCCTACGGGGCACGCCCTGATCCATCGCCTCGAGCGCGAAGTCGACCAGCATGATCGCATTCTTGGTGACGATGCCCATCAACATGAGAATGCCGATCACGACCGGCAGGCTGATGGGCTGGTTCGTCATCAGCAAAGCCAGGATCGCGCCGCCGACGGAGAGTGGCAGTGAGAAGAGAATGGTGATCGGCTGCAGGAAGCGGCTGAATAGCAGGACCAGCACGGCGTAGACCATCATGATGCCGGCCGCCATTGCCTGGCCGAAGCTGGCGAACACCTCGCCCATGATTTCCGCGTCACCGAATTGCTTCAGCTCCACGCCCTCGGGCAGGTTCTGGGCCGCGGGCAGGTTCGTGACGGCGGCGACGGCCTCGCCGAGCGGCGTATTGCCGACGAGATCTGCACCTAGCGTGACGCGGCGAGCCCGGTCGTAGCGGTCGATGGAGGTGGGGCCCTGCGAAATCTCGAACTTCGCGACAGAGGACAGAGGCACCGCACCGCCTGATGCGGTCCCTACACGCAGCGACTCCAGGATCTGAGGATCTGCACGCGCATCCTCGATGAGCTGAACACGGATGGGAATTTGCCTGTCGCCGACAGTAAGTTTGGCAAGCGCGGGACCGACGTCACCAATCGTGGCGATACGGACGGCTTCGGCGATGGCCTCGGTCGTCACACCGACCATGCTGGCGCGCTCGCTGTCCGGTATGACACGCAACTCGGGCCGGTCGAGTTCGGCTGTCGACACCGGCAGCGCCAGCATGGGCAGCTGCCTCATCTGACTCGTGATGTCGGCAGCGACCCTGTTCACGGCCTCGCCGTCCCTTCCGACGACGACCATCTGGAAGCTGCGCTGGCCGTTCTCTTCGATGAACCAGTAGCGGATGTCCGGAATGCGCTCGAGATCGCGCGCGATCTCTGCCTTGACCTCGTGCTGTTTGAGCTTCCGTTGCTCCTTGGGCACAAGGTGGATGATGAGCGTGGCCTTGCGCACCTCGTCGCCCGAGCCGAGGATTCGGCCACCATTGACGAAAACGCTCGTCACGTCCGGACGCTGCAACAGGCGCTCGGTCAGCGACGCTGTCACCTTTTGCGTATCGGCGAGGCGGGAGCCCGGAGGAAGCTCGACTGCAAGCATCACGCGCCCGTTGTCTTCCTGCGGCAGGAAGTCGGAGGGCAGGAGCTGAACGCTGGCGATCGAGAGTGCGAAAAAGAGCAGGCCAAGGCCAACGGTCATAAAACGATGGCGCACTGACCAATCGAGAAGCCGCGTGTAGGACTTAAGCAGTAAGCCTTCGCGATCGGAGTGGTTCTCGTTGGCGCGCATGAAATACGCGGCGAGCAGTGGCGTCATCAGCCGCGCCACTATCAGCGAGAAGAAGACGGCGAAGGCAACAGTGAGCCCGAATTGCTTGAAATACTGGCCGGCAATGCCGCCCATGAAGCTAACGGGCGCGAACACCGCAATGATCGTCGAGGTGATCGCAATAACGGCGAGGCCGATTTCGTCGGCCGCCTCGAGAGCAGCACGGTAGGCGGATTTGCCCATCCGGATGTGCCGGACGATGTTCTCGATTTCGACGATGGCGTCGTCGACCAGAATGCCCGTCACGATGGTGATCGCGAGGAGGCTCACCATGTTGAGCGAGAAGCCGGTGGCTTCCATCGCGAAGAATGTCGGGAAGATGGAGAGCGGCAGCGCGATGGCAGCGATAATGGTCGCTCGCAAATCGCGCAGGAACACCATCACGACGAGAACAGCGAGGACGGCGCCTTCCAGCAGCGTCTTGATGGTCGAGTCATAGACGCCGACCGTGTACTCCACCGTCGAGTCGATCTGCTTGATCTCGACGTTGGGATACTGACGTTTCAGTTCTTCAAGCTTTTGCGCAACGCCCTGCGCAACGGTGACGTCGCTCGCGCCCTTGCTACGCGTGATGGCGAACGCAACGACGGGTTTGCCATCGAGCTCGGCATAGGTGCGCGGCTCTTCGACCGTATCGGTGACCGTGCCCAGCTCATCCAGGCGAACCCATCGGCCGCCGGGGAGCGCGATCATCGTTCGCGCCAGCTCTTCCGCCGACGGCTTGCCGGCCAGCGTGCGAATGGCCTGCTCGCGACCGCCAATTTCCCCGCGCCCGCCCGCGACATCGACCTGTGTCGCCCTGAGCTGACGGTTGACGTCACCGGCGGTAATGCCCAGCGCGAGGAGCCGATCAGGGTTCAGCGCAACACGAATTTCCCTTTCGACGCCGCCGACACGCTCGACCTTCGAAACGCCCGGCACGCTTTGCAGGGCACGCGCCACGGTGTCATCGACGAACCACGACAGCTCCTCCGGCGTCATGGCGGGCGCGCGCGCCGAATAGGTGACGATGGGCAATCCTTCGACGTCCAGCCGCTGGACGATGGGCTCGTCAATGGTTCGCGGCAACTCGGAGCGAATACGCGAGATCGCGTCCTTAACGTCGTTGACCGCGCGGTCCACCGGCGTTTCGAGATAGAATTCGACGAGCGTCGCCGAGCTGCCCTCAACGATGGTCGACGTGATGTGCTTTACGCCGGGCACGCCGGCGATGGAATCCTCGACACGCTTCGTGACCTGAGTTTCGAGCTCGGAAGGTGCCGCGCCCGACTGGGTGATCAGCACCTGGACGATGGGCACGTCGATGTTCGGGAAGCGCGTGATCGGCAGCTGCTGGAAGCTGAACACGCCAAGCGCAATCAGCACCATGAACAGCACGAGCGGGGGCACAGGGCGCCGGATCGCCCACGCCGAAATATTGAGGCGGGACATCAGTGCACCTCGCTGACGGTTCCGACAGGCTCGAACACAGGCCGGACTTCATCACCGTCCTGCAGGAAGGTGCCCGCGCGAGCGACAACCACATCTCCTTCGTCGAGGCCGTCCGTAATTTCGACGCGGCTGTCCGCACGCAGTCCTGTCTTCACATTGCGGGTGGAAACGCGGTTGTCGGCGACGACCTGCACCGTCGCGCCTTGCTTGTTATAGAGGATGGCGCTGGCGGGAACGCTCAGGCCACGGCCTTTGGCCGTCACCACGGTGCCGCGGGCAAAACCGCCGATCCGCAATGGTTCGGTGCTCTGAAGGCTGATGCGTACCTGGCCAAGCCGCGTTGCCCGATCGATCTCAGGCGAGACGAGGCGGACCTTCCCGGTCACTTCACCCAGACCGGCGATGTGAACGACGGCCGGTTGTCCAGGCTTCAGGCGCGCGAGCTGCTCCTCCGGCACCTCGGCCTGCAGCTCGACCTCGCCTCGGGCGATGATGCGGAACATGGTGTCACCAGCGCCCGTGGCCAGAGAACCCACGCGCACGTTCTTCCGGCTGACGATGCCATCCGCCGGCGCCTTCACATCCGTGTTTGCGCGGCGCCACTGGAGCTCGCGCCGCTGGGCTTCAAGATGCGCTTTCTCCGCTTCAGCCACCTTCAAGCCATCGCGGGCGGAGATGAGCGCCGCTTCCGCGGTTCTGAAGGCCGCCTCTCGCTGGTCATAGACGCTTTCGGAAAGGTGTCCGGACTGCCGAAGTGGCTTGGCCCTTTCCAGAGCGTTCTTGGCTTCCTTGAGGTTCGCTTCCGCCTGAAGGATGTTGCTGCGCGCCTGGGCAATGGCGGCGTTCGCCTTCGCAATCATCGCCTCGTTCTGCGCAAGCTGGGCATCTAGGGTGTCGTGCGCCAGCCTGGCGAGGACCTGGCCTTTAGTTACGCGATCGCCTTCGTCGACGAGGACCTCCAGCACCCGGAAGCCTTCGATTTCGGGCGCGACCAGGATTTCCTCACGCGGCACGAGCGTGCCCGTGACCAGGACCGTCTCGATGAACTCAGCTGGCGCCACTTTGATGACGCTGATGGCAGGAGCAGACGCTGGCTGCGAGGGCTGCTCACGCGCCTCGGCCGATGGCCGCGACGTCCACTCCGAGATCGACAGGTAGCCCGTTGCCACCAGCCCGCCCGCAATGCCAAGGACGCCAAGGATCAGCACCGTGCCGGCGCGCTTCATGTTCGAACCTCGTCCTTTCCGTCACGAGTTTTGGCGCGCCTTCTTCGGCTTGCCGGCCCGGAGGACCGCAGCCGTTTCGGCGACGGGGTTGATCAGTTTCGTTACGACGTCCATCAGGACGGGGAGCATCGCGGGCGCGTCATAGTCGGGGTCCACGGCCCGTCGCCAGAACAGGCCGTCCCCGATCAGAACGATGACCTGCGCGAGCAAATCGGGTGGCAGTGAGGGGGCGATCCTTCCGGCTTCCTGCGCCTCCCTGAAAATGCGGGTGAAGCTTTCGGTCACGTAGCGGTCGACTGACTGAAAGATTTCCCCCACTGCAGGGTTACGTGTCGACTCCGCGGCAATCTCCATACACAGCACCCGCTTATGCCTCGGCTCGTCTATCGAGTAGTGCGAGGCGAGCCGCCGCAAGGCTTCCAGCAAATCTCCGCAGGAAGACAATTCCCGCAACTGCTCTGCGAGCTGCTTGCGGTCCCGCTCCGCGATGCCGGCGATAAGCTCTTCCTTGGAGGCAAAATAAAGGTAAAGCGCTCCGGGGCTTACACTGGCCTCCTTGCAGATGTCCTGCATGGTCGTGCGATGAAAGCCCGCCCGGGCGAAGCAGCGCTCCGCCGCATCGAGGATTTGCTCCCGCCGATGGGCCTGGGTCTCGGGTTTCAGTCTTGGCATGTCGGCCGTCCTGGAGAGCGCCAGTCATGCTCCCTATTAGCAAAACGAACGCTCGTTTTAGTTTGGCGCCCATTACACCCGGCTCGGTGGCATTTTCAAGGCAGAAGTTCAGGCTGCCGCGCTGTTTCGAGGATTCCCACCGATCACGAAATCGGGACCAGATAACGTCATAGTTTTTTCAATTAAGGGTAGTAGGGCTCAGATCATTACGGCTCATGGCGCCGGCCTGACGGAACCAAATTCACTCCTAAGCTGAGACGTTAAATCGTTTGTGCGCCGCTCTTTCGACACAAAACCCTTCTAGCTCCATGTGTTATCGGACGATGTTAACGCTTTTATGAATTCGAAGCGCCAGGGCCATGAATGCCCGGATGAAAGGCGCCGGCGGCCATCGTGCGAACTCGTTGTCCGGGAGGCTTCGGCTCTTCCGACGCTCCGTCAGGAGCGAAGAACGAAAGCCGGGTGGGGGTTGAATGACGGAGCAGGGCACTCGTGTCGTAGTTTATGGCTCGCTGCGGGACATTCTTCGGGCCATCGATGAGGAAGACGAGCTTTGGCCGGCCGAAGAAAGAGAGCTTGAGTGGACTGCTGATCGTCTTTCCTCGAGTACAGCCCTTGTAGCCAGATATGACCAGCTGCCGGCCGAAGCGCCTGGGGACCTCGGCAAACACAATAAATTTGAACAGGACGACACACCGACCGAGAACAACAGATCGGCGGTTGCAGCTTTCTGCTGGAGCCCCCGGCTGACGATGGTGATGGCCGCAGGCGTGGGTGCTTTGTGCGCTGGATTGCCGTTCCTGGAACTTCCTGCAGTCAACTGGTCCAGCCTCGCGCATCAGGTCGGACCGAAGAATGTCACGGTGCAGGCAGAGCTCTCCAAGCCTTTCGCCGTAAAGCCGGCTGCGCTCGCCGAAACGCGGTTGTCATGGCAGGAGGTTTCGCAAAGCAATCTCGAGAAGGTCCAACGGCTCGCGGCGCTCGCGGAGGCGGCAAAACCAGTACTCGTTTCCATGATGGTGGGCGACGTACGTGAAGGGCCAGTTGTTCCCGATATGCCCGCCATCTATGCCTTGACCACCAAGCAGGTCATCGACACGGCCCCCGGAGAGACCGTCGATCTCCCCTTCGAGGTATCCGGCATTGATCAGCTTCCCTCCGGGGCCCGGATCGTGCTGACCGGAGTGCCCGAACACGCGGCTCTGTCCGCTGGCGAGCCGCAGGCGGATGGGACTTGGGTGGTCCCCGCCGAGCAAGCGGGTGAAGTCAAGCTGACCACTTACGCTTTGCCTGGGCAGGAGCAGCGCAAGCTGACTGCCGAGCTGCGCGCGGCTGACGACGCTCTTCTGGCGCGGACGACGACGTTGCTCAAACCGTCGAATTTGGCAGATGCCGAGGATGAAAGGGCTCGTGCCACGACGGCGGCATCGGCCGGTATGCACGGCAATGTCGCCGAGGGGCCGATGGGGTTCACGTCTAAGCAGGCTATTGCCGCAAGACCGGCAAAACCGGCTTCAGCCGAAACGACAGCGTCCAAGAAAACGGCTGCACCGGAAAGCTTGGCGGACACGACGGCTGCTGCGTTCTCCGAAAACACGGTGCCGGACTGGACGCAGGAATGGACGCGTTCTTCTCTCGGAGGACCACGCTGACCTTCGCGCGACACTCCCGTCCGCGTTTACTTGTGCTAGAAGCGCGGCTCGCGCGTTGTGACGGGGAAAAGCGAAGGCGACATGACCGGCGAGACGAGAACCTGGCCAGACCTCGCGGGCCGCATCATCGAGGATGAATCCGGCCGCAGGCATGTGCTGCCCATCCGCGTGTATTTCGAGGACACGGACTTTTCAGGCGTCGTCTACCACGCGAGCTATCTGCGCTGGTGCGAGCGCGGTCGCTCGGATTTTCTCCGGTTGCTCGGTAATGACCACCGGGCCTTGATCGCGGGTGGCACTGGCCGAGAGCCCGCTGCATTTGTCGTGCGGCGTATGCATCTCGAATACCTGAAGCCTGCCCGCATCGACGAGGTGCTCGAGGTCCACACGCGTGTGAAGGAAGTTGGCGCAGCGAGTTTGACCCTTACTCAAACCATCACCCGCGATGGCGTTCCGCTGTTCGAAGCCGAAGTGATGGTCGTCCTCGTCAGCGTGTCCGGCAAACCGATGCGCGTTGCGCAGACGATCCGCAACGCTCTGGCGTCCACCTGAACTCCCGCAGTGAATCCGCCGTTCGTCTTCCTTGATCCGACCTGCAACTTCTGAGCATTCTGACGAACCAGAGTGCTTGCGATAAGCCGGGATGAGAGCGCGGTAAACGCGCCGGCAAGGGACGGGGAGGGCCGTGACGATGCGGAGCACGGATTGGAATGATCCGGACATCAAGGACGCCGTTGAGGGGCATGAGCGCTTCAAACAACAGTTCGAGCGCGACAAAGCCTTTTATCGCAGCCTGGCGACCCGCAAGCAGAAACCGCGACTCCTCTGGATCGGCTGCTCCGACAGCCGCGTCGTGCCGGCGCAGATCACCTCGGCTGACCCGGGAGAACTGTTCGAGATCCGCAACATCGCCAACGTCGTACCACCGGCGGAAGCCGCCGACGATTCGGTCGGTGCGGCGATTGAATATGCTATCGGGCATCTCGGCGTGGATGACATCGTCGTTTGCGGTCACACCAACTGTGGCGGCATACAAGCGCTGATGGACGGCGCACGCGCAGCGCCAGACGATCATCTGGGACGCTGGCTCAGCTTCACCCTTCCAGCCCATCGGCTCGTCGCTGCGGCGCGCGTGCCCGAACCTGAAAGGCTCCTTAAGGCGATCAAGGCCCACATCCAGTTTCAAGTCGATAACCTGCTCACCTACAAGCGCGTGAGAGAAGGGGTCGAAGCCGGAAAATTAGGCGTGCACGGCTGGCTTTACGTTATGGAAACCGGCGATTTGCTCGCATACGATTCCTCCCTCGGGGAGTGGCTACCGCTGAGTCGCAGAGCCGAGCCGTAGTTTGGTCAAATTGGCAAAGCACATGCGGCTTAGAGCCGGGGTGTGCACCTCGAATTTCACCGTCGCTGACAGGCGGGCGCGGGCATGTGCCGGCCCGTTTGCTGTTGGCTGCACGGAACGGCTCATTTTCTGGAGATGCGAGGCATAACGGATATGTTGGAAGGCACCATGGCGCCAAATGCTGGCGGTGTCTCGTTTTTGGAGCTGTTCCTTCAGGCGCATATCGTCGTCAAGATCGTAATGATCGGGCTGGTGCTCGCGTCTGTTTGGTCCTGGGCCATCATCATTGAAAAGCTGTTCGCTTTTCGCCGGGCACGCATCGAGGCGGATCGCTTCGAGCAGATGTTCTGGTCCGGCCAGTCTCTTGAGGAGCTTTATCTCGGCCTCTCCCGCGGACCGACAATCTCGATGGCGGCTCTGTTCGTGGCGGCCATGCGGGAATGGAAGCGCTCCGTAGAAGGAAATATTCGCGCCCTCGGCGGAATTCAGATGCGCGTCGAGAAGGTGATGGATGTCACGATCACGCGGGAGATGGAGCGGCTTGATCGCAGGCTTCTTTTCCTGGCGACCGTGGGCTCGACCGCCCCATTCGTCGGTCTCTTCGGCACCGTCTGGGGAATCATGACGAGCTTTCAGGCCATCGCGGCTTCCAAGAACACAAGCCTCGCCGTGGTTGCGCCGGGTATCGCGGAGGCGCTCTTCGCGACGGCGCTGGGTCTTCTCGCCGCGATTCCTGCCGTAGTCTTCTATAATAAGTTTTCCGCTGATTCGACGCGTCTGGGTCAGCGGCTCGAGGCGTTCGCTGACGAATTTTCGGCCATCGTTTCGCGCCAGATCGACGTACGGAGCTGAGCGGAACAATGGGTGCCAGCCTGAACATCAATGGCGGCGGGGGCGGACGCAGGCGCAGGACGCGCTCGCATGTGCCCATGAGCGAGATCAACGTCACGCCGTTCGTCGACGTGATGCTCGTTCTGCTGATCATTTTCATGGTGGCCGCGCCGCTTCTCACCTCCGGCGTGCCGCTGGAGCTGCCGCAGGCAAAGGGCAATCAGCTCGAGGCTCAGGACAAGGAGCCAGTCGTCGTCTCGGTCACGAGTGACGGCAAGCTGTTCCTCGGCCAGGAGGACAAGACGCCGATTCCGCTCGATGAGCTTGGCCCAAAGCTCAAGGTCATCGCCGAGTCGCGCGGGGGTATGGACGAACCCATTTTCGTGCGCGGCGACCGTTCTGTCGAATACGGTACCGTTGCGCGGGTGATGGCACGCATCAAGGAAGCCGGTTTCAGGAAACTCTCGCTCGTCACCGAGGTGGAAAGCGGAGGATGAACGAGCTGTGCAACTGGGGCTCACAGTCTCGATCCTGATGCATCTTGCGATTCTGGCCTGGGCGTTTCTCTCGCTTCAGTCGCCGGAACCGTTCAGAATGCCTGAGCCTGAGCCTGTCGAGGTCGCGTTGGTGACGGACGAGGACATCGTCCGCCTCAAGAAGGGCAATCGCGACGCCAAGCAGCTGGAAGCGCAGCAGGCGGAGAACCAGAAGAAGGAAACGGAGAAGAGGGAGCAGCCGAAGCCGAAGTTCGAGGCTGCTGCGCCACCGCCGCCATCATCTGCTCCACCGCCACCGCCTCCCGAAGAGACGGCCAAGACAGAGCCGCCGCCTCCACCCAAGGAAGAACCGCGTCGTGATCCGATAGCGGAGAAGCTCGCGGCGTTGCCCGAGCCGAAGGGGCCGTCACCGGAAGAGATCAAGCAGAAGGAAGCCGAAGAGGCGGCGAGAAAGGCTGAGGAGGCCAGGAAAGCCGAGGAGGCAAGAAAAAAAGCGGAGGAGGAGCGCAAAGCGGCCGAAGAGAAGAAGCGCGCCGAAGAAAGACGGCGCGCGGAGCAGAAGAAAAAGGAAGAAGAGGCCAAGAAGCGCGCCGAGCAGAAGCGTCTGGCGGAAGCAAAGCGCAAGGCTGAGGAAGCGAAGAAAAAGCAGTTCGATGCCGATCGCATCGCGGCCTTGCTCAATAAGGTGCCCGACCGCAGCGCGCCGGCGGGTGCGCCCGAGCCACCTTTGACCCAAACGAAGGCGCGCGGACCTGTTGCCGGCGCTCCCGAGGGCCGCGATACGCAGCTCACCGCCAGTCAGCGGTCGCTGCTTGGCTTGATGATGAAACGCGCCGTCAGCCGCTGCTGGAACATCAACAGCGGGCTCGATGGGATCGACAAGGTGATCGTGGAGGTCGAGGTACGCCTTTCACCGGATGGCCGGCTGATGCAGCCGCCGCGGGTGGTGAACTCCGGTTACGGACCGCTGTTCACCGACGCGGCCAACAGCGCCATCCGCGCGCTCATCCAGTGTGAGCCGTACGATTTGCCTCCGGAATTCTACGAGGGCGGATGGGACCATATGGTGGTCACATTCGACCCGCAGCGAATGTTCTGAAAGGAAACACAATCCCTCGGCCGATGCGCGGCTCGTGGGCTGAGACATGGCAGAGATAGGACGATGACCGGAACCAAGGAGAGAAGCGGCGTTACACGCCGCGCAGCCCTGCAGATGGGGCTGCTCGGCGCGGGCATGGCCGTTGCGCCGCATGCCTTCAGCCAGACCCGGGTGACGGTCGACGAGGCCAACCTCCGTCCGCGCCCGATCGCTATTCCGGATTTCCTGAGTGAGGATCCGAAGCTCGGGGTCGACATTGCTGCCGTTATCAGCAACGATCTCGAATCCTCGGGCCTGTTCCGTCCGCTCGATCGCGCTGCCTTCATCGAGCAAATCCGCGATTTGAACATAGCTCCGCGCTTTGCGGATTGGCGCTCCGTAGGCGCCGAGGCGCTCGTCGTCGGGCGTGTCGGTCGGTTGTCTGACGGCCGGCTGCGGGCCGAATTCCGGCTTTGGGACGTGGTTCTGGGCAAACCGCTGACCGGGCAGCAATTCTCGACCATCCCGGCCAACTGGCGGCGAATCGGCCACATCATCGCCGACCAAGTCTACGAAAAGCTGACGCTTGAGAAAGGCTACTTCGACACCCGGATCGTTTTCATCGACGAGACTGGCCCGAAAGACAAGCGACTGAAGCGCCTTGCCATCATGGACCAGGACGGCGCCAACGTCCGCCTGCTGAGCCAGGGCCGGGAGCTCGTTCTGACGCCACGCTTCAGCCCAACGAGCCAGGAGATCACCTACATGGTGTACACCCGCGATCAGCCGCGGGTGATGCTGATGCGCCTCGATACTGGCGAAACGGAAGTGGTCGGCGATTTCCCGGGCATGACGTTCGCACCCCGGTTCTCGCCCGACGGGCAGCGAATCATCATGAGCTTCCAGACCGGAGGCGCCTCCAGCATCGTCGAGATGGATCTGCGTTCGCGCCGGTCGCGTCAGCTCACCCGCACCGACGCCATCGACACAGGGCCGTGCTACGACCCGACCGGCCGCTACATCGTCTTCGAATCGGACCGGGACGGCACCCAGCAGCTCTACATCATGAACGCGGACGGCTCGAACATTCACCGGATCAGCTACGGGGAGGGGCGCTATTCCACCCCCGTCTGGTCGCCGCGCGGCGACTACATCGCCTTTACCAAGCAGTATGCCGGCCAGTTCCTGATCGGTGTGCTGAAGCCGGACGGCTCGGGTGAAAGGATCCTCACGGAAGGTTTCCATAACGAAGGGCCAACCTGGGCACCCAATGGCCGGGTGCTGATGTTCTTCCGCGAGCACCCTGGGCCGAGAGGGGGGCCGCGAATCTATTCGATCGATCTCACCGGCTACAACGAGAGATTGATTCCCACGCCGTCGTTTGCATCGGACCCTGCGTGGTCGCCGCTTCTCAGCTAATCTACCAGTGGAACACGGATTTACGAATCGGTAAGTGAAATCGTGTTCTGCTTGCTCGGACTCCCCGCGGCGTTTTTCGGGGGAGGTTCAAAGAAGTACTCAGTTTTTCCGCAAGTTCTCGTTGCGTGCGGAAGCTATCGAGCAAGTCACACGGAGTGGCAAAATCGCATCAACAACCAGGGAAAACAGTCGTCAGATCCCCTCGGTTCTTGATCTGCGTTGTCCACACCGGTACCCCAGTATTCGGCGACCGCCGAAGCCATTAGGAGATGACCATGCAGGGTGTAAGGGGCGCGATCGTTATTTCAGCGATCATCGCGGCTGTCGCGCTAGGCGCGTGCCGTCGCGAGGTTCCGTACGAGCCCATGAAGCTCGGTGCGGAGGTGCCTGTGGCCGAGAAGGTCGCTCGCTAGAAGTTCGGTGGGGGCCTATAACTTCATCAGGAGAATGGACATGAAGGGCGCTATCGTTGTCGCGGCTCTTGTTGCTGCGGTTGCTTTGGGGGCGTGCCGTAAGGAAGTTCCTTACGAGCCGATGAAGCTTGGCGCTTCTGTTCCGGCGACGACTGAGGTTGCTCGCTAATCGGGGCAGAGCTGCAAGCAGCTACTGCAAGGCCGTGTCACTGACCGGTGGCTCGGCCTTTCTCTTTTGGCCTGAACAATAAGGCGCTTGTTTTGCTTTGAGCGATAGCGACCTCGCTTTTTGAACCGGTTTTCGATCCTAAAGACTGAATCAGCATCGACGTTTTTTGCGGCGCAATTTCCAATTCTGACCTCCTACTAGAAATGCACCACGTCCGCGCCGCTCGGATGCTGAAGCGCGCTCATTAGCTGGATCGAGTAAAGCGCGGTAATTTCTCTTGGCGGGATTGCTGGGCGGTAGGGCGGCAATTGTCCAATCGAGACCCTCTGTCGACCGCTAGAAACTTTGGGCGACCTCAGATTTCCGAATTCAATGAAATTGCCGGGCGCCCTACGCGCCCGGCAAATTTCGTTGCTCAGCTCGCGAGGGCTTGCCGGATTTTCTCCGCGTTGGCCTCGAGGACTTCTTTGTCCTCCATCTTGCCCGTGTGCGGGCCGAGCGGAACGCCTTCCCAGCGCGGAATCACATGGAAGTGCAGGTGGAAGACAACCTGGCCGCCGGCCGATTCGTTGAACTGCTGGATTGTCACTCCGGGCGCATCGAAGGCCTTCATCACGGCGCGCGCGATCTTCTGGACCGTCTGGATGCACGCGGAAAGCTGCTCGGGCGTGGCGTCGAGCACGTTTCGCGCCGGGGTCTTGGGAATGACGAGCGTATGTCCCTTTGCCCGGGGCATGATGTCCATGAAGGCGAGCGTCTGGTCATCCTCGTAGACCTTGTGGGCTGGCAGCTCGCCCCGAAGGATTTTCGCAAAAACGTTGTTGTTGTCGTAGCTCATGCGTTGTCCTCTCGTCTTGGCTTTATCTTCAGGCTTGGCCCCGAGCAGGCAAGCATAATGATCGCGAATTAGGATACAGCATCAGAACGCATCTTCCGGCTCGGCGGCTGCTGTTTTCCGGTACGGCCCATAAGCGGCCAGGATTTCCCGGTGCTCGGCCATCTCGCGCCGCTCTTCCTCGAGATAACGTGCGACGGCGCGGCGGAAATTGCGGTCGGCGATCCAATGGAGCGAGTAGGTGGGCACCGGCATGTACCCCCGTGCCAGCTTGTGTTCTCCCTGCGCGCCCGCTTCGACACGAAGCAGCTTGTGAGCGATGGCATATTCAATGGCCTGGTAATAGCAAATCTCGAAATGCAGGAACGGGTGGTGCTCGATGGCGCCCCAGTAGCGGCCGTAGAGAGAATCGCCACCGATCAGATTGAGCGCGCCAGCGATATAGCGACTGTTCCGCTTCGCCATGATGAGCAGGCAGCGATCGGCCATGGACTCGCCCAAGAGTGAGAAGAAGCGTCGGTTGAGATACGGCGTGCCCCACTTGCGTGAGCCGGTGTCCATGTAGAACGCGAAGAACGCGTCCCAGTGCTCCTCGCGGATGTCGGAGCCCGTGAGGTGCTCGATTTCAATGCCCGGGGCGATGGCCTGGGCCCGCTCCTTGCGGATGGTCTTGCGCTTGCGCGAAGCGAGGCTGGCGAGGAAGTCGTCGAATGATCCGTATCCGGCATTATGCCAGTGGAACTGTTGGTCCGTACGCTGCAGAAATCCCAGCTCTGCGAGCCGCTGCCATTCGCCTTCAGTCAGGAACGTGATGTGCAGGGAGGAAACACCGAGTTTCTGGGCCAGCGTGACGGCAGCAATCGCAAGCGTTCGCTCAACCTCGTCCCGGTTTGGTGCCGGTCGCACGAGCAGCCGGGGGCCCGGAACAGGCGTAAAGGGGACAGCGCATTGGAGTTTCGGGTAATAGTTGCCGCCCGCTCGCTCATAGGCATCGGCCCAGGCCCAGTCGAATATGTACTCGCCGCGGCTGTGGCTCTTGAGATAGCAGGGCATGGCGCCCGCAAGCCGGCCGTCGGGGCCGTCGAGCAATAAATGTTGAGGAAGCCACCCCGGTCGGGCGCCCACGGTGCCTGCATCTTCTAGAGCCTTCAAGAATGCGTGGCTGACGAACGGATTGTGGCGGGAAGGATCCGGATTGGCGCACGCGTCCCACGCCGCCGCATCGACCTCCGAGATCGAACTGGCGACGCGCACGACTGCGGTCTCATTCGGTTTCATCATCGCTCCCGAAGCTCACGCTCCGCGTTGCGGAGTGCTTCTTCTCAAGGTTGGCCGTGGCGCCACCGAAATGCGGCACGTCTCTAATGGGTTTCGAGCAGGCGAAGGCCAAGCACTCCGGCAATGATGAGCCCAAGGCAAGCAATCCGCCCGGCGGTCGCGGGCTCGTTGAAAAGGATTATGCCGAGTATGGCGGTTCCCGTCGCCCCAATCCCGACCCACACGGCGTAGGCCGTGCCAATGGGCAGTGTTCGTGCGGCCAACGCCAACAGATACATGCTCGCGACCATCGCCAGCACCGTGAAGACCGATGGCCACAATCGCGTGAAGCCTTCCGTGAACTTCATGCCAATGGCCCATGCGACCTCCAGCAGGGCGGCGACAAGCAGCATTACCCAAGCCATGGAGATCTCCTGCGAAAGGCAAGGTCGTCCCTGCCAATGCCCCTTGGCTGTGAGGTCGTCCCCACGGGCTGTCCAAGTCGACAAGTTAGGGGGCTCATATCAAGGATCAAGTCGAGCTCCCGTCGGGAAGGCGCGGATCGCAATTTTCGAATATGGGAGCGTCCGCCCACTGCCGCGCGAGGCGGAGCTGTTCAGGCGTGCGGACCGTCCATGCGAAAAGGGGCAACCTCACGACTTCGCGTGCGAAGCGCATGACGGGTGTGGGCAGGTCGTTCACGTGATACGCGATGAAGCTCGGCGCAGCGTCGCCCGCTTCAAGGCAATGGCTAAGCCGAAAGGCGCGCTCGCGATCGATGGCCGGAGGTAACCAGTCTCGGCCCTCGTACATACCGGAAACGATGCCGCGCGGAATTTGCGGCGCGAGGCTTCGCATGGCGACCATCACGGCCGGATCGAATGACATCAAGGCAATGGGGCCCTGATAGGCGAGCGTAAGCTGGGCGATTGCGGACAGGAAACGCTGATCCGGCGCATCCCAGTCGCTCTTGATCTCGACAAGAAGCGGAACTTTTCCGGAGACCAGCTCAAGAAACGCCGCGTAGGTGAGCAGGCGCGTCGACTGACCACGGTAGCGCAGGGCGGAGAGTTCCTCCGGCCCGTAGGACGCGATTGCGCCCTCGGCATCAATGAGCCGCGAGAGCGTGGCATCGTGGAAGACGAAAGGCGTGCCGTCCTTGGCCGGTCGCAGATCGCACTCGATACCAAAGCCTTCTGCAATGGCGGCCTCGAAGGCCGGGGCCGTATTCTCGATCCGCCCCTTTGCTGCATCATGCAGGCCGCGATGGGCAATCGGCCGCAGGAACTCTGCCCTCACGCGTTCGCATCCGTGATCGAACATTGTCTCGCCAGAAGTCGTTTACGGAGCAGGAAGCTACAATCTGGTAGACGTGGGAGGACCGGGTTTGCAAGCCAGGACCTGCCGCGTCAGGCTTTTTGCCTCGACGGCGACGGGGAGTGCGCGCACGCTGGAGAGATTTGATGGGAAACGGACCGAGCCGGGTCGCAGCATGTTTGGTGTTCGCCGTAGTGGCACCAGAGGTGGTGGCCGCGCCTGCTGAACAGGTGGCCGGGCTCGCTCCCCACCGTGCTGTCTACGACATTTCGCTTGTCGAGGCTTTGCCCGGCGCAGGGATCTCGGAGCTGACAGGCCGGATGGTGTACGAGCTGACCGGCTCCGAATGCGCCGGCTACACACAGAAGATGCGCTTTGTCACCAGCTCGACGAACCAGGAAGGCGACGTCAGCATCACCGATCTCAGGACGTCGACCTGGGAAAACAGCACCGGAGACCGCTTTCGTTTCGACAACAGCCAATATCGGGATCAACGCCGCGTCGAACAGACAGTCGGCGAGGCCGTTCGCGGCAAGAACCCGGGCGGCGTCAGGGTGGAGCTGACCAAGCCGAAAAAGCGGGTGCTCAAGATCCCTGCGCACGTCATGTTTCCCGTCCAGCACTCCCGGCACATGTTGGAGCTCGCGCGGAAAGGGGAGACGGTCTTCTCGGTCGACCTGTACGACGCCTCGGAGAGAGGCGAAAAGGTCTACTCGACAAGCGCTTACATTGCGCCGCGGCGCGAGCCTGGCTTCAACAAGTCCCTACCACCCGCCGAGAACGGGGAAGTTCTCGACGAACTGGTCTCGTGGCCAGTTGCTCTCAGCTACTACGAGCAGGGGAGTGAAAAGGAAGACGCCCTTCCAGTCTACGAAATCTCGTTCATATTCTTCGAGAACGGCGTGTCTCGCCGCTTGTACATCGATTACGGAAATTTCTCGATACGCGGTGAGCTGAAGAACCTCACAATGCTCGAACCGGAGCAGTGCAAGACGACCAAGAAGCAATAGCGCTGGGCAATACCGTGTCCTAGCCAGCTCGTCCCCAGAGCCAGGCTGCTCCACGAACCCCGCTGGCATCGCCCCATTTCGGTGGCCTGATGTCAATTTGCGCGCGGTCTGCCAGGACGTAAGGGGCCATGAGACTTGGCAGCACGTCGTAGAGATGGCTGAGGCGGGACAGGCCGCCGCCCAGCACGATCACCTCTGGATCAAGGATGTTGATCACGTGCGAAAGCCCGCGCGCGAGACGGCCAGCGTGGCGGGCCAGCGTGTCCTGCGCTGCCTTGTCGCCAGCGGATGCGCGTGCCCCGATGTCGGTTGCCGGCAGTCGCTCGCCGGTGATTTGGGTGTAATCGGACTCGAGCGCTGGGCCGCTCACCCATGTTTCGATGCAATTCATGCGGCCGCACCAGCAGCGCCGGCCGGGATACTCGTCGGGCTCGGGCCAGGGGAGGGGATTGTGGCCCCATTCACCAGCAATCCCGCGAGGCCCTTCCACCACTTGACCATTGAAGACGATACCGCCGCCGCAGCCCGTCCCCAGGATGACACCAAATACGGAGCGCGCCCCTGCAGCGGCGCCGTCTGTCGCCTCGGACAACGCGAAGCAATTCGCGTCATTGGCGACGCGCACCTTGCGGCCAAGGTGATCGGCGAGATCCCGGTCGAACGGCCGGCCAATGAGCCAGGTGGAGTTCGCGTTCTGCACCAGCCCTGTATACGGAGAGATCGATCCCGGCATGCCAACGCCAACAGTCCCGCGCGAGCCGGCGATGGACTCCAGCTGGAGCACGAGCTGCCGAATGGCTTCGAGCGTTCCCTGGTAATCCTCGCGTGGCGTGGGAACGCGAATTTCTTCGGTCACGCTCCCGTCCGGCAGGAGAGCCACGGCTGCGATCTTCGTCCCGCCGAGATCGATGCCAATTCGGATCGGCTCCTGCTCCAGGTTGGTCATCGGTATCGTATCTCCCAATTCAGGCTCGGCTGCCGGCGGTTTCAAGCAATGTTACGGCGGTACCGATATGTTCCGGTGGCAGGTTCGCACCTGCAGCAAAAACGAGAAGCAGGGACTCGTCGCTCGCCAGATACTCGAGCACCGCCTGAAGTGTAGAGGGTTCGCCCGCGCGGGAACGCAGGTCGGCCGGATCAAGTCCCGTGAACGCGAGAAATTTGGCTAACCGCCCCTCATCCTCGGCCAGGAATGTCAGCGCTTTAAGGCCGATAATTTCCGCATCTTCAACAGTCAGCTTGGTCTTGAGGCGCATGAACGTGTGTACCCGGCAACATCAGCGTTAAGAAACCGTGACTGTACACCTTAAACTGTTGGTTACAGCTTTCGGGGCACATTGAGCCTGAAGGGGGATCATAAAATACGAGTCTAAAAGTGAGTGGGGTAAGGGGCAGGCTGGCCAATCCATGAGTTACCAGGATCTGAATGGGGCCATCAACGGTCTGCAGCTCGTGGACCGGCCGGCGAAGCTTATTCTGATCGTGGAAGACAACGAGCTCAACATGAAGCTCTTCCGCGATCTGCTGGATGCGTATGGATACGCCACTTTACAAACGCGGCACGGCATCGAGGCGCTGCATCTGGCGCGAAAGCATCGGCCGGACCTCATCGTCATGGACATCCAGCTTCCCGAGGTCTCGGGGCTGGAGGTGACCAAGTGGCTCAAGGATGACGATGAGCTGAGAAGCATTCCGATTATCGCCGTCACAGCCTTCGCCATGAAGGGCGACGAGGAGCGCATCCGACAGGGCGGATGCGAGGCGTACATCTCCAAACCCATTTCCGTGAACGGTTTTCTCGAGACAGTTCGCCGATTCATCGGGGAGTCGGGTCTGCCCAAGAGTTGAGCGTAGGTTTGCAATGACTGCTCGCGTCCTGGTGGTCGACGATATTCCGGCCAACGTAAAGCTGCTCGAAGCACGTCTGTCGGCTGAGTATTTCGATGTTCTCACCGCCTATTCCGGGCTGGAGGCACTGAAGATCTGCTCGCGCCAGCAGATCGACGTAGTGCTGCTCGACGTCATGATGCCGGGGATGGATGGCTTTGAGGTTTGCAGGAAACTCAAGGCGGATCCCGTCACACAGCATATCCCCGTCGTGATGGTCACGGCGCTCGATCAGCCATCCGACAAAATTCAGGGGCTCGAGGCGGGCGCTGATGATTTCCTAACGAAGCCGGTCGACGACATCGCGCTTATCACGCGCGTTCGCAATCTCGGCCGGCTCAAAATGCTCAACGACGAGATCCTCATGCGCGCGCAGACGCGCGAGCGCATGGGGCTTTCCAGCGGCGTTATCGAGCTTCACCGAAATGAGCGCGGGCGCATTCTGCTCGTGGACGATAGTCCGCGGTCGGCGCAACGCATCGTCGAGATCCTGTCGCGCATGCATGAGACAGTGGTCCAGCGCGACCTGCAAACAGCGCTGATCGCTGCGGCGGAGGGCAGCTTCGATCTTCTGATCGTCAGTCTCAGCCTCGCCAATGCGGACGGGCTTCGGCTGTGCAGCCAAATCCGATCGCTCGACCGCACGCGCCATCTGCCGATCATCATGCTCGTCGATCCGTCCGATGAGGGACGATTGTTGCGCGGGCTCGATTTGGGGGCCAACGACTACCTCATTCGGCCGATTGACCAGAACGAACTCATGGCCCGGGTGCGCACGCAGATTCGGCGCAAACGCCATTCAGACCATCTGCGGACGCGCCTTGCCGAAAGCGTTGAGCTGTCGATCAAGGACGCGCTCACCGGCTTGTTCAACCGGCGCTACATGGAGAGCCACCTGAAGTCGCTGGTGGATCAGGCGGTCAATTCGGGACGACCGCTGTCGATCCTCATTGCCGATATCGATCACTTCAAGCGCATCAACGACACTTATGGCCACGATGCCGGCGATGCAGTGCTGAAGGAATTTGCCAGCCGCTTCCGTCGCAACACGCGCGGCGTCGATCTCGTTTGCCGATTAGGGGGCGAGGAGTTCGTCGTGGTCATGCCGAACGCGGATGCTCCGCGGGCATTTCAGGTTGGCGAGCGACTGAGGGCCTGTATCGCGGCCGAGCCGTTCAGGTTGCCGGACGGCCAGCATTTGCCGATCACCGCCAGCGTTGGGGTTGCCTCGGTCGAGTCGCCGCAGGACACGCCGGCAATGTTGTTCAGGCGCGCGGACGGCGCCCTCTACGCTGCGAAACGATCGGGTCGGAACCGGGTCGTTGTCGACGCAGCGTAAACAAACCATAATGTTAAGTGAAATGAATGACTTATGTCGGAGGAATGAAGCCCACGAGATCGAGGAACCGCCGCAACAATTCGCGCTTCGGTTGCAGAAAACTTTCACTCGTTGGCGCAGCGTGTTGACGATCCTTGCAATTTAACGAATCGTGCCTTGCAAACGCTCAGATGATCTGTCAAGATCATATTTGAGATATCTACCAGACTGGGATTGGCGGCAGATCTCGATACAATCTTTCTCGTGAGGTCTCCGCCGGTGGGATTGTCCGTAGCGTCTCAGGTCCGCCGCATCTCCTGGTACGCTCGGACATAGATCGGCCTGCAGCTGGAGTTGGCCTCCTCGTTTGGCTGCAATCGGCCGATCACACCAAGCCGCACGCCAACGCCCTCTTTGGCAGGCTGCTTGGTTATCAGGTCAGGGACTGCGACGCCTCGGACTTCTACCCCGCTGCCGAGATCCGTTGCGGGCCCTGACCGAGGCCTCTCCCTTCCGCAAAGCCAAAACAAGCCCCGCGACCTCTTAATTGAGGCCTGGAGCAAATCGACTTTCTCGGGAAAAAGATCGAAAGGGAAAGTTAGGGTGCCGCCCGAGACGAGAGCGGCAACCAGCAGATCACTTGATCTTGGCTTCCTTGAACTCGACGTGCTTGCGCACGACGGGATCGTACTTCTTGAAGCTAAGCTTCTCAGTGCTCGTGCGCGGGTTCTTCTTGGTCACGTAGTAGTAACCAGTGCCCGCGGTCGAAACCAATTTGATCTTCTGTGTTACCGGCTTGGCCATGTTGCCCTGCGGATTTCAGCGCTTCGGCGCATGTTCATTGGAATTTGCGCGCACCATACCCGGGTGGAGCGCGCTGTCAAGTTGTAGACTTGCCTCGTCGACCGCTAGAAGCTCGCGGCAAAAGCTTCCATCCTTGAAGTGGTAGTAAGGAATCGGTGCGTGCGAAGAGTCCGTGCCTGCAGCCTTGAGGAAGTCCGTCAGATCCTCGAGGATGATGCGGGTGATGGCGGGAATGTCGAGGCTGCGCGCCTCTTCGATCGTGAGCCAATGCAGGCCGGAGAGCTCCCCGTCTGAAGTCTCGACCTCATGGCTGATCTCGTCGGCCGAGATGCAGAAGAACCGAGTGTCGTAGCGCCGCGGGCGGCCGGGTGGCGTGATGGCCCGGGCAAATAGCGTCAGCGGGCCGATTCTGGGTCTAAAGCCGCAGCCGAAAAACTCGCTCCAGCCAGGTGCCTCGACGGTTGTCGGAGTCTGTGTGGCCGCACCAATGACGAGGCCGGCCTCTTCAAATGTTTCCCGGACGGCGGCGAGGGCGAGAGCCCGGGCGCGCTCGGGACCGGGCTGCTCCTTCATGTCGATGAGAAGCTTCGCGACCTCGAGGGGGCGAAGCTCGTCAGCGCTCTCCACTTTGTGATCGCTGTCATCGACACGGCCGCCGGGGAAGACGTACTTGCCCGGCATGAACACGACGTCCATCCGCCGACGGCCCATGAGGACGCGGGGGACGCCTTTCACGCGGTCCACAATTACGAGGGTCGCCGCATCCCGCGGCTGAAGGATTGGTGCGCTGCTAGTATCAGCTCCTCCGGGCGGGGCGCTTCCGGTCATCGTCTGGCAGATCTCGCGTTGCTTTTCGCGTCAGTATTGGTTGGGCACCGAAGAGTGCTCCGGCACCGGGTCGTCGGGATCGGGTCGAGATCCGAACCCATGCATCTGATTAGCCCATTGCAAGCCTACGATCGACCCTTTGATGCTTGGCAGGAGCGCGAGCGACAGGATCACCGTGAGCGGCAGCCACAGCACCAGGTGGACCCACTGCGGCGGTGCGATCGCCTGCTCGAGAGCAAGGACGCCGGCGACGATCAGGTGACCTACGATGACGATCGTGAGGTAAGGCGGAGCGTCATCCGCGCGGTGGTGGAAAAGCTCTTCGCGGCAGCTCGGGCAGGTGTCGGCAACCTTGAGATACGCCCTGAAGAGCTGGCCATGTCCGCACGCCGGGCATTTGAGCCGGGCGCCGCGCATCATGGCGTCGTAGAGATTCCGCTTCTGCTTGTTGGTGGTTACAGACATGTTCCTGCCGATCTACGGCCTCCCGGTGAGGGATATCGAGCAATAGGTCGCCCTCCCGGGGCTGTCCGTCAACCTGCCGAAGCGACGCATTCACGCCCTTTGGCCTGCCCGCCGTTTTCCCCGCTTCGAGTTCCGGTTACGCCAGCCTTTCGAGAGGACGACGTGGCCCCGTTTGCCTTTTGATAGCATCTCGAAACGCAACGCGCCTGCCGTGGGAATGGCTTCCACAAGCCGCACGCGCACTTCATCCCCCAGGCGATAGGCTTCGCCGCTGCGGCTGCCCACGAGAGCGTGCTGCTCCTCCACGAAGTGGTAGAAGTCGCCGATCATGGAGGAGGCAGGCACGAAGCCATCCGCTCCTGTATCCTTGAGCCGGACGAAAAGACCCGATCGCGTGACGCCGGAGATGCGCCCTTCGAACTCCGCGCCAACCCTGTCGGCAAGGAACGCGGCGACCAGCCGGTCGATGGTCTCGCGCTCGGCCGCCATGGCGCGCCGCTCCGCCTCCGAGATGGACTTGGCCACCTCATCCAGGCGTTCTGCTTCCTCATCGGCCAGGCCATCCGGGCCGAGCTTCAGCGCGCGGATCAAGGCGCGGTGCACGATGAGATCCGCGTATCGGCGGATTGGCGAGGTGAAATGCGCATAGCGCCGCAAGTTGAGGCCAAAGTGCCCTTGATTATCGGTGCTGTATTCGGCTTGCGCCTGAGCCCGCAGAACCACTTCGTTAACGAGATCCGTCGTGGGCAACGACTTCGCCTGCGCCAGCACGCGATTGAAGTGGGCCGGCCTCAGCTCGCCGGGAGGCAGCCGGAGCTTGAGGCTGTCGAGAAATTCACGGAGCGCCGACAGCTTCTCTTTCGAAGGCGGCGCGTGGACCCGGTAGACGAGGGGCGTGCGGTGCTCCTCAAGTGTCTCTGCTGCGGCCACGTTGGCCTGGATCATGAACTCTTCGATTAGCCGGTGCGCTTCGAGCCGTTCAGGGATCACCACGCGCTCCACGCGGCCTTCCTTGTCCAGGATGATCTTGCGCTCGGGCAGGTCGAGGTCGAGCGGTTGTCGGCGATTGCGCGCTTCCGCGAGGATGCTGTAGGCGGCCCAAAGCGGTTCGAGCACGGGTTCCATCAGGTCCCGGCATTTGCGCGAAGGTTTGCCGTCGAAGGCCGCCTGCGCTTCTTCATAGCTGAGCTTCGCGGCGGAGCGCATGATGCCTCGCACGAAGGTGTGCCGGCGTTTTTCGCCGTGTTTGTCGAAGACCATGCGCACGGCGAGGCACGGCCGGTCCTCATGCTCCCGCAACGAGCAAAGATCGTTGGAGATGCGCTCCGGGAGCATCGGAACCACCCGATCCGGGAAGTACACGGAGTTGCCGCGGAGCTGGGCCTCGCGGTCGAGGCGCGTACCGGGGCGCACATAGTGAGCGACGTCGGCAATAGCGACCGTGACAATGAAGCCGCCGCGGTTCCTCGGATCCGGATCGGGCTCCGCGTGGACGGCGTCGTCATGGTCACGCGCGTCCTTGGGATCGATCGTCACGAGCGGCAGGTGCCGCAAATCCACGCGATGCGCGAGAGAGGGTTGCTCCAGCTGGTCGAGCTCCACAAGCACGCCTTCGGGAAAGTCGTCCGGTATGCCGTGCGCATGCACCGCAATGAGGCTGATGCGCCGCTGATCCTCTGGGTTGCCCAGGGACTCGATAACGCGCGCCTGTGGCACGCCATAGCGGTGGGCGCGGGGCAAATCGAAGCGAACGAGATCGCCGTCCTCGGCGTCCCCCTCGTTGCCGGGCAGCACCGGCCAGCTACGCAGCTCCTTGCGATCAACCGGGGCGATCATTCCGCCGCCGCGCTTCTTGTCCGCGCGGAAAATGCCAAGCAGCCGACGTTTTTCGCGGGGGAGCTTCTTCAGCGGTTCGCCCTCGAACCGGAAGCCTTCAACGTCCGGATCTTCGAGCTGTCGGACACGGGTCAGCACGCGGTCGCCGATGCCGAGGACGGATTCAGCGCCGTTGAAGCGGCGGCTCTTCACGAGCAATACCCGCGGCCGTGGACCCTCCTTATTGTCCCAGATTACAGGCTCAGCAATCAGGTCTCCGTCGTCGTCGCGACCGATGATCTCGAGCACAGAGACGGGAGGTAGCGATCCCGTCGGCCGAAGCTCCTTCCGCCGTCCGACGAGAGCGCCTTCTCGGTTGAGCTCTGCCAGAAGCCGCTTCAGCTCGATGCGATCGCTACCCTTAACGCCAAATGCCCGCGCGATCTCGCGCTTGCCGACCTTTTCAGGAGATCCTTTGATGAACTCTAGGATCTCCTGTTTTGTAGGCAGCCCGCGGACGGCTTCTGCTCTGGTCTGGGCTGCTCGTTTGCGGGCCACGGTCGTTCAGGTCCTTCGTGCGTGAAGTGATGCGATCCAGGCGTCGTGGAATCGTAAATTCGTAAGAGGTGTGAAGTTCCGCTGTGCTTCGCACCAAATCACGATTCCACGACCCGGTGTCATCACCTTCACGCCTACTTTATTCCGCAGCCGGTTCAGGCACGCGTGTCTTGGCGCGCGACTTGGCAGCGGACTTCTTTGTCGCCGGCTTCTTGGCAGAAGCGGTTGTTTTGCTCGCCTTCTTCGTTGCGGCTGAGCTCTTGGCTGCGGCGGAGACCTTCCTTTTCGCTGCTGTCTCCTTTTTCCTTGCCTCGCCTTCGGTCTCTTCCTCAGGGGCCTCAGCCTTCTTAGCCGAAGATTTCTTGGAAGTGGCTTTGCTGCGCTTCGAGGGCGTGCCGTTCTTGGCAGCGCGGGCAGCCAGCAACTCAATCGCTTCCTCCCGCGTGAGCGACGCTGGATCCTTGTCCTTCGGCAGGGTCGCGTTGACTGAGCCGTACTTCACATAGGGGCCGTATCGGCCGGACAGAACCTCGATCTTGCCGCCGTCAGGGTGTTCGCCGAGCTCCTTCAGAACCTGTGCCTTGGGGCGGGACCACTTGCCCTTGCCACCAGCTTCCTTCTCGGCGATGAGCGCCACCGCCCGGTTGATGCCGATGGTGAAGACGTCTTCGACGCTCTCAAGGTTAACGTAAGTGCCCTCGTGGTGAACGAAGGGCCCGTAGCGGCCAATGCCCGCTGTGATCGGCTTTCCGGTCTCGGGATGAAGCCCGACCTCCCGGGGCAGAGAGAGGAGCTGCAAGGCGCGCTCCAGGTCGATGGTCGCCGCATCAAGGCCACGCGGGATGGAGGCGCGCTTCGGCTTTTCGCCGTCCTCCGCATCTCCCAGCTGGACGTATGGACCAAAACGGCCCGTACGCACTGTGACGGGAAGGCCCGTGTCCGGGTCGTAGCCCAGCAGCTTACCCTCCGGAGGCGTCACTTCCGCGTCCATGCTTTGTGGCTCGACGAGCTGCCGCGTGTAGCGGCACTCCGGATAGTTGGAGCAGCCAATAAACGCTCCAAACCGTCCGACCTTGAGGCTCAATCGGCCGGAGCTGCAAACCGGACAGGTCCGTGGGTCTCCGCCGTCAGCACGGTTTGGGAAGATGTGCGGCCCAAGGATCTCGTTAAGCGCCTCCAGCACCTCGCTGACGCGAAGGTCCTTGATCTCGTCGACGGCCTTCGTGAAGTCGCGCCAGAAATCCCGCAGAACGTCTTTCCACTGCAGCTTGCCGTCGGAGATGAGGTCTAGCTTCTCCTCGAGGTCGGCCGTGAAGTCGTATTCCACATACCGGCGGAAGAAACTTTCGAGGAAGGCTGTCACCAGCCGCCCCTTGTCCTCAGGGATGAGGCGCTTCTTTTCGAGGCGCACGTAGCCGCGCTCGCGCAGCAGGGCGAGGGTGGTGGCGTAGGTCGAGGGGCGTCCGATGCCCAGCTCTTCCATGCGCTTCACAAGCGTGGCCTCGGTGTAGCGAGGAGGCGGCTCGGTGAAATGCTGGCTGGCCTCGACGGACTTGTCCTTGAGGACATCGCCGCGAGTTAGCGCCGGCAGCCGGCGGCTGTCTTCATCGTCCTCCGGATCGTCACGGCCTTCGGAGTAGAGGCGCATGAACCCGTCGAACACGACGACAGAGCCGGTAGCGCGCAGGCCGTACGTCTTGCCGTCCTTGCCATGCACCTCGATTTCGGCCGTCGTTTGCTCGAGCTCAGCGGAAGCCATCTGGCTGGCCATCGTCCGCAGCCAGATCAGCTCATAAAGATCCGCCATCTCCTTATCGAGATACTTCGCGACGTCCTTCGGATGCCGGCGTGGGTCGGTCGGCCGAATGGCCTCGTGGGCTTCCTGCGCGTTCTTCGCCTTGCTTTTGTACTCGCGCGCGAACGGCGTGTACCGTTTCCCGTATTCCTTCTCGATTACGCGGCGGATCTCGGAAATGGCCTCCGGGACGATCTGCACGCCGTCAGTACGCATGTAGGTGATGAGGCCCACCGTCTCGCCGCCGACATCAACGCCTTCGTAAAGGCGCTGGGCGAGCTGCATGGTCTGCTTGGCCGAGAAGCCAAGCTTGCGGGAGGCCTCCTGCTGCAGCGTCGACGTGGTGAAGGGTGGCGCCGGATTGCGGCGGACTGCCTTCTTCTCCACTGACGTTACTGTGAACCGGCCGCCCTCAATTGCTGCCTTGATGGCATGGGCGCTGGCCGCGTCCTTGATATCGAGCTTCTTGAGCTGCTGCCCGCCGATCGCCACCAGCCGCGAGCGGACCTCTTCGCCCTTGCTGGTCTCAAGCAGGGCTTCGATGGTCCAGTATTCTTCGGACTTGAAGGCCTCGATTTCGGCTTCGCGGTCGCAGACGAGCCGCAATGCGACCGACTGCACACGCCCGGCTGACCGGGCACCCGGCAGCTTTCGCCAGAGGACCGGGGACAGCGTGAAGCCCACGAGATAGTCGAGCGCACGGCGGGCGAGGTAGGCCTCGACCAGCGGCGCATCGATCGACCGCGGGTTCTTCATGGCCGCCAGCACGGCGTCCTTGGTGACGGCGTTGAATGTCACGCGCTCGACAGGGACGCCCTTCTTCAGCGCGCGCTTCTGGTCGAGCAGCTGGAGGATGTGCCAGGAGATCGCTTCGCCTTCGCGGTCAGGGTCGGTGGCGAGGATGACCTTGTCGGCCTTTTTCACCGCATCGGCGATTTCGCGAATGATCTTTGTGGCCTTGGGATCGACGTCCCAATGCATTTCGAAATCGCGGTCCGGCTCGACAGAGCCATCCTTCGCGGGCAGGTCGCGCACGTGCCCGTAGGACGCGATCACCTTGTATCCCGAACCGAGATACTTGTTGATTGTCTTGGCCTTCGCAGCCGATTCCACAATGACGATGTTCATGTGCTTCCCGGGATCCCCCCGTCGCGGCCGCGTGTCCCTTCCGGGTTCAGGCGCCTCTGCGTGGCCACGTCAGGTCCGTCGTCGCTCAGGTGGGGGAAGATGGGTGATGGTCGAGGCGAAGTCAAATCACCTGAATATGCAAAAAATGAAGATTGTCTACTTAATGCGCATAGTGTATGCCTGAGACTGTGTGAAGAGCGGCAAACTTGAGATTCTCCAAGAGCATGGACAAGGAACCGGGTCCGGAAAAAAGGCCAAAGCTGACGCTGGCTTACGCAAGGAACGATACCGACGGTTTGGTGAAGCAGCAACCAGAACGAGCGACTTCGATTCGGGCGCAACTGGAGTACCTCGCGAATACCATCCGGCATATGCAAGTCCTGGCCTGGCAGACGGGGTGCACTCGGGTGGCGGACCTGCTGGAAGACGCCTACCGGGAGGTCGACCGCGAACGGCGAGCGCGGCCCAAGCGGCTGAGCTGGCTGGAACCAGTGTAATCAGCTCTGGGCGTTGGCAGCCAGCGAAACGAGCTGGTTGCCGTGGTGCTCGATCCGGCCGGCGAGGGCCAGCTCGAGAAGAACCGTCTGCACAACCCGGATCGGAAGCCCCGTCGCGCGAGCGAGTTCATCGATGTGCACCGGGGCAGGGCCAAGCGCCGTGAGGATCAGGCTGCGGTCATCCTGTTCGACGAGCGGCAGCGGCTCGGGTGGGGTTTCGAGCCCGTCGGAGGATTCGCTGAAGCTTGCTGTGCCATCATCCCGGTCGATCCTCGGCGCCCGACCGAATGGCTCCAGCGCCTGCAGGATGTCCTCGACGCAGGTGACGAGCGTGGCCCCCTCCTTGATGAGCTGGTTGGTTCCTTCGGCCCGCGGGTCGAGCGGATGACCGGGCACGGCAAAGACCTCGCGCCCCTGATCGGCTGCCCTGCGGGCGGTAATGAGTGATCCGGAGCGGCGCGCCGCCTCCACGACCACAACGCCTAGAGACAAGCCCGAGATGATCCTGTTGCGTCTCGGGAAATCCGTTCCGCGCGGCTTGAAGCCAGGCGGCATCTCGCTGACGAGGCAGCCGCGCTCGCCGATGGCGCGGTGGAGATCCGCATTCTGGGGAGGGTAGATCACGTCTAGGCCACCGGCCAGCACGGCGATGGTGCCGGTCTCAAGGGCGGCGTGGTGGGCTGCAGTGTCGATGCCGAGCGCCAGTCCGGAGGCGATGATATATCCTGCGCGCCCAAGGCCGGCGGCGAGCTGGCGAGCGAATTGCTGGCCGGCTGCCGAAGCCGACCGCGATCCGACGATCGCTATGGAAGGGCGATTGAGCAGCCGGTCGTCGCCTTTGACGTAAAGGAGCGGCGGCGCCTGCTCGACCACAGCCAGGGCGGCGGGATAACCGGGTTCGATGGTGAACACCGGCCGCGCCCCGATGCGTCGGGCGGCTTTGAGCTCGGCTTCAGCCTCGGCCTCGCTGCAGACACGAATAGCCGTTCTTCGGCCCCCGCGCCTCGATAACTCTGGCAATGCCTCCAGGGCTGCGCGAGCTCCGCCGAAGTGATTGATGAGCGCGCGGAATGTGGCGGGTCCGACGTTTTCCGAACGAATTAGACGAAGGCAGGCGAGGCGCTGGTGATCGTCAAGACGGGCGGTGGGTAGCGGCGGCCGACGCCTCCCGAAGTCATTATGCCCGTGCACCGATCTTCCTTTCCGTGCCGGCGATGAGGCGCTGGATATTCGACTGGTGCTTTATGAAAAGGAGAACGGTGAGCACCGAGACGAGCATCGCAAGCTGGCTCTCGCCCAAGAACCAGAGAAGCAGCGGTGTAGTCACGCTGGCCGTCAGGGCCGAAAGTGATGAGTAGCGCGTTAGCACGGCAACACAGAGCCACACCGCGCAAAAGGCCAGGGCCGCCGGCCAATTCAGGCCCAACAGAATTCCAATGTAGGTGGCCACTCCTTTGCCACCCTTGAAGCTCAGCCACACGGGAAGGATGTGGCCGAAGAAGGCACCAAGCCCGCCTGCCATTCCCCCGACAGGCCCGGCGATGGCGCTGCCGATCAGGACGCCGGCCGTGCCCTTGAGCGCGTCGAGCAGTAGCGTGGCCGCAGCAAGCCCTTTGCGCCCCGTCCGCAGCACGTTCGTGGCGCCGATGTTGCCCGAGCCGATGTTGCGGATGTCGCCCAACCCCGCCAAGCGGGTCAGCAGAAGCCCGAAGGGAATCGAGCCCAGCAAATAGCCAATGGCGAGAGAGAGAAGGACCGGGATGGTATCGATTTCCGTCATGGGACGCTCTTCGGCGAGGTCAGCGGGCGATGCGCCTCAAACCCGCGGCGGCTCAGGGTACTGATAGACGATATCCCCGGCAACCATCGTCAAGAGAATGCGCCCCTGCATTTTGCTCTCGTCAAACGGCGAGTTCTTGGACCGCGACCGCAGCGCCTCGCGGTCAACGACCCACGGCTGATTGAGATCAAACAGCACAAGGTCCGCCGGCGCACCTTTCTCCAGTCGACCCGTAGGCAGACCCAGCAGCTTCGCCGGATTGCTGGTCATCGCCCGCAGCAGGACGGTGAGGCTGACGCCTTCCGTGTGGTGCAATCGCAGCGCGGCCGAGAGCAGCGTTTCGAGACCGATAGCTCCATCGGCGGCCTCGGCGAACGGGCGGCGCTTCACATCGGCGTCCTGCGGATCATGGCTCGAGACGATGACGTCGATGTCGCCCGAGGCAATCCCTTGCACCAGCGCGGCCCGATCCTCTTCGGCGCGCAGCGGTGGGCGCAGCTTGAAGAAGGTGCGGTAAGGGCCGATGTCGTTCTCGTTCAGCGTGACGTGGTTGATGGATACGCCGCATGTGACCGGCAGCTTGGCGGCCTTGGCTGTCCGGATGATGTCCAGGCTCTCGCGGCAGGAAATCGCGGCTGCGTGGTAGCGGCCGCCAGTGATTTCGACCAGGCGGATGTCGCGGTCAAGAATGATGGTCTCGGCAGCCTTCGGCACCCCCGGAAGACCAAGCCGCGCCGCCACATGCCCCGCGTTCATGCACGCGCCTTGGCTGAGGTACGGATCCTCCGTGTGGTGCACGATGAGCGCGCCGAAGTCCTTGGCGTAGAGCAGCGCGTTGTACATGACCTTGGTGTCAGCGACGCTGTTCTTGCCGTTCGTGAACGCGATTGCGCCGGCGCGCTTCAGCAGCCCGATTTCCGTAATCTCTTTCCCTTCAAGCCCCTTGGTGAGCGCGGCCATCGTGTGCACGCGCACCACGGCATTGTCGCGGGCGCGGCGCTGGATGAAATCAACGAGGGCCACCTGATCGATCACCGGGTTCGTGTCCGGCATCACCACGATGGTCGTCACGCCACCCGCAGCGGCGGCGAGGCTCGCCGTCTTCAGCGTCTCGCGATGCTCGGCACCTGGCTCACCGGTGAACACCTGCATGTCGATGAGGCCGGGAGCCAGCACATGTCCCTTGCAGTCGATGACTTCGGCATCCTCCGGCGCGTTCCGCCGCAGATGGGGGCCAAGGTCGGCGATTTCGCCTTCGACGACCAGCAGGCCGCCCGGCTCGTCGCGATCTGTTGCCGGGTCAACGAGCCGCGCGTTGATGAATGCCGTCCGCGTGGCCGTTCCTGCCTTTTTCTTATCGGTGGCGCGCATCAGCGGGCTCATGAGTTCGGAAGGTTGCGGGCGAGGGCTTCGAGTACGGCCATCCGCACGGCGACGCCCATTTCGACCTGCTCACGGATAAGGCTGCGCGAGTGATCGGCGATCGTTGATGCGATCTCGACGCCCCGGTTCATGGGACCCGGGTGCATGACGAGCGCGTCCGGCTTCGCCCGGGCCAGCTTTTCGTGATCGAGTCCGAAGAAGTGAAAGTATTCGCGGACCGAGGGCACAAGCGAACCCTGCATCCGCTCTCGCTGAAGGCGCAACATCATAATGATGTCTGCCCCTTCGAGCCCCTTCCACATGTCCGTGTAGACCTCGACACCGAACCGCTCCGGCTCGGCAGGCAGCAGCGTAGATGGCGCAACCAGACGAACGCGGGCACCCAAGGTGTTGAGAACATGGATGTTCGAGCGGGCGACACGGCTGTGGAGAATATCGCCACAGATCGCCACGGTGAGACCTTCAATCCGTCCCTTTGCGCGACGAATGGTGAGCGCGTCGAGCAGCGCCTGCGTCGGATGCTGGTGGGCGCCGTCGCCCGCATTGATGACGGAGCAATCGACCTTCTGCGCCAGCAGCTCCACGGCGCCAGCTGCGTAGTGGCGGACGACGATGATGTCCGGCCGCATGGCGTTGAGCGTCATCGCCGTGTCGATCAGCGTCTCGCCCTTCTGCACGGACGAAGTCGACACGTTCATGTTCATGACGTCGGCGCCCAGCCGTTTGCCGGCCAGCTCGAACGAGCTTTGTGTGCGCGTGGAGGCTTCGAAAAAAAGGTTGATGAGTGTGCGCCCCCTCAGCACATCGCGCTTCTTGTTGACCTGCCGATTGATCTCGGCGGCCTTGTCAGCGAGGTCGAGGAGGGCGGTGATTTCCCCTGCCGTCAAATTCTCACAGGTCAAGAGATGGCGGTGGGGGAACGAAATGCTTTCAGCAATAGGTTCGGCGCTGGTCATCAAGGCCGGTTCTATAGGGGCACTTGCACGGGCCGGCAAGCGGGATCGGCACACCTGTCGACAGGCAACACGCCGGCCATGCCGGGGTTCCGATGGCGGAAAGTGTCTCGCAGGGAACAGACGCCAAGAATGAAAATCAGATCTTAGCACTTGCTCTCACGAGCCTGAGCTGAAACACTGCGCCGAACCTGCCCGGAGCCATTTTCCCTGCAATGAAGTTTCCACTCAGACCTCTCCTGGTGGTTTTATTTCCGCTTATCGGAAATTCTTCGCTGCACCTGTTTCTCCCGGTTGTTGCGCCGCTGCTTATGGCTGCAGCGGGGCTGGAGCCCACCACGTACGGCTGGATTGCCGGAGCGACCGGAGTTGGCTCCATCTGGCTCTACATGGCCAATCATGGGGTCACGCCGACCCTCGGTCCGCTGTGGACGCTGCGCATCGGTATTTTGATTGCAGTCGCGGGTTCGCTGCTTCTAGGCACAGCCTGGTTGCCGGCGATGATCGTCGGGGCGGTCCTACTCGGATTCGGCTACTCGACGTCCACCCCTGCAGGCAGTCAGATCCTCGCAGACCACACGCCGAAAGGAAAATGGGCGACCGTTTTCTCCCTAAGGCAGGCGGGTGTTCCCATTGGAGGCGTTGTCGCTGGTGGATTTGGAGGCTGGCTGATTGCTGCCCTCGGCTGGCATCCAGCTTACCTGCTGATCTGCCTGACCTGCCTGATCCTGGCGTCGCCCCTTCTTTTGGCGCCGAGCTCCTACAACACGAGCCGGCCGCTCCAGCCCTTCCGCTTGGGCGCGCTGTTTTCGCCCTCGAACTTGCTGCGGCCATTCCGGGCCTTGGGGCTGGCGCCGGGGTTGGTTCGCCTCGCCATGGCGTGCGTGGGTTTTGCGGTCGTCCAAAGCGCATTTTTCTCGTTTTTCGTCATCTATTTGCACGATGGCCTCGGCTACAGCCTGACTCTGGCCGGCACACTCTTCGCCACCCTCCAGTTTGCCAGCGTTGTTGGAAGGATCCTTTTCGGATTGTTGGCCGACCGGGTCGGGTCGCGGCGTCTGGTGCTGATGCTGCTCGCTGCCTGCTCGTGCGCATCGTCGCTTATGACAGCTGCGCTGGAGCCGGGTCTCGGCTCGGTGACATTGTTTGGTGCCGCGATGCTGGCCGGTCTCTCGGTTGCAACGTGGAACGGCCTTTACCTTGCAGAGGCGGCGAGCCTTTCTCCGCCGGATTCGGTCAGCGAAGCGACTGCGGGCACGACTTTCTTCGTCTTCCTGACCTACACCCTGACACCACCCGTTTTCGGCAGCCTCATCGTTGCGTTCGGCTATGAGAGCGCGTTTGTGGCGGCGGCACTCGGCGCGCTCGTGTCCGGTTTGGTGCTCATCACCGAACCGGGAGGAAAGAAGCGGGGCGTGCTACACGGCTAGAGGAGGCCTTCGATCACTCGCGTGGCCGGTCATCCATCATTAGCTGCGAAATGGTGCAAGGCTCGTCCGTCGGCATCCAGGAGGTGTTGTTGAGGAACAGCTCGCAGCGGGTGAATACCGTTCCACGCGGCGTGTGCATGCAGACAACGTCTCCGAGATTGTAAAACCGGCCCTGGTAGCGGCAACGACACGGGATCGGCCTGCCGGTCCAGCCATCGATGACTTGCCCCGGCGTAATGCGCGGGTCCGTGGGGGCCGATTGGGCCGGCTGGCTTCGGGGTTCGCCCGGCGCGACAAACACCGTCACCGCAGCGACTGCGATGGAAGCGCAATGCGAGATTTGCGTGGTTACCCCATGCCCGCAGGTTAGCAGGCATCAGGCCGTGATCAAAGCGTCTCGGTACGGTGTTTTTTCAACATCGGGCCGATCTGTACGAGGAGCGTCGCCGAAAACATGAGCGCTGCGCCGAGCCACCCGATGGGAGGCAGCCATTCACCCAAAAAAACAACGCCGGCTGCCGCCGCGAACAGCATTTCCATGCTGATCAGGATGGAGGCAACGGTCGGTGGCGTGGCTTTGAGCGCGATTGCGAGCAGGGTAAAGGTCACGGCACTCGAAAGGACGCCCACATAGGCGATCGACGGCAGCGCATTCACGAAGCCTTCGAAGGTGTTCTGCTCGAAAAACACCGTCATGACGGCTGCGCCGGTGCCGACGCAGGCGAATTGCATTGCCGTATAAGCCACGGGCCGGCCGTAGGGTGCGGCGAGGCTCGTGACGAGCATATGGACGGCCCAGACGAGGGAGGATGAGGCAATCAACATATCCCCGAAGGAGAACCCACTCAGCGTACCGCCGCCCAACAGCCAGATTCCAACGAACGCAAGCGCCACAGCTGGCCAGACGTAGTTCTCCGGCCGCCGCTTGAACAAAAGCCAGCTGACGATGGGGGTCGCAACGACGTAGAGGCCGGTGAGAAAGCCGGCGTTGGTGACCGTCGCCGTCACCATTCCAGTCTGCTGTAGTGCTGCGCCAGCAAGGAACGCCACGCCCCCAGCCAGTCCGATTTTGACCAGCCCCATTGACCAGGGAATTCGGACGCGCCGGTGCTCGACGAACGCGAGCGGAAGCAAGCACGTCGCCGCTATCAGCCCACGCGCAGCGATAAAGAGAAAGGGCCCGATGTGGGCCATCGCCGTCTTCTGAAAATAGAAAGCGACGCCCCAGATGGCGGCGGCAAGAAGGAGCAGAAGATCGGCTTGGAGGCGGCGCATGAAGGCGAGGTGATAGTGAAGCGGCTGAGCCGATGCAACGGAAATTGCGGGCGGACAGGAGCGACAGCAAGCCTCTGGACAAGACGCAGGCGAAGCCCTAATCGCATGCGGCCGTTTTGCTCAGGACTTTTACATGCCCGCCGCTCCTTCCGTGTCGTGGCCTCACGTCGCGCCGCTTGTGCTGCTTGTCGCCTCGAACGTGTTCATGACGCTGGCGTGGTACTGGCACCTCAAGTTCAAGTCAGCACCAATCCTGGTGGTGATCCTGGTGTCGTGGGGGATCGCCTTCATCGAATATTGCCTTGCCGTGCCGGCAAACCGCATCGGCCACTCGGTTTACTCGGCGGCCGAGTTGAAAACGATGCAGGAAGTCATAACGCTTTGTGTTTTCGCGGGTTTTTCGGTGCTCTACCTCGGTGAGCCGTTGACGTGGCGACACGCCTTCGGCTTCGCGCTGATCGCCGCGGGAGCAGGTCTGATCTTTTCCGGGCGGGGCTGACGAACGCGAGTAAGTCCGAATTTACAGCCCACGAACGAGGTTGCCGACCATCAGGACTATATAGGCAACGATGGCCAGCCAATATTCTTGGTGGGGTAGATAGCGCGGAACGTGCAAGAAACCGAGTTTGGTGGCAACGGCGAGCCCCGCCAGAACGAGCGAGATCAAAAACACTCCGATGCTTGGCGGGTTGAGCCGCATGGCAAGCCCCTGTTGGAACCGTCAGCCCACCTCTTTACAGCGTGCGCGGCGCCTCGCCAATGCCCACTGACACCGGCTCGTCAGATTCGATGATGATCCTCATGAGGCGAGGCTTGGCGGGGCCAACCTCCCGGAAGGTGACGAGCAGATACCGGGGGCCGGAAGCATGTTCCACCCTGGTCAGATCCGGGCTGATCTGGTGGATATCCACCACCTCGAGGGTCTTGCGCCCGCTTCGACCTGTGATGTCGATGCGATCGCCGACCTGAAGCGGCTGTGACAGTTCCGTCGAGTCACCGTCTTCGAGGCTGCTGAGCCAGAAAGCGGGGCTGTCAGCGAGCGCTTGACGGCGGGCCGGTTGCTCGCGCCGCTGCTCTGCCGTCTCAATGACACGTTGCTCGGTGGTTTCGTTGAAACGGGCCAAAGCCGCCTCAACCCCGCGGTCGATGATCACTTCCGGCCGAAACGCGGTCGCTGCCAGCACGCCGATGGCCGTGCAGGTGCCAGCCAACGCCATCAGCGGCATGCTTGCACTCACTCTGCGACCCTTGACCATGTCTCGTCTCCAGGTTCTGTCGCCCAAGGCACAATATAGGGCAACCGGCAGGCCGTTCGAGCCCTGCAGATGCAGCGATTCATCCGGCGAACACAAAATGCGTGCCCAATCTGTTGGCCAGCATTGTGACCTTCACAACGGATGATCTTCAGGGCGTGCACCTTCAGGCCGATGGTGAGGCCCAATGTTGTAGGAAAGCAACGCGCGGTTCGCCTCAGGAGCGCACGTATCCGATCGGCACGCCAGGCTCACGTTTTGCGCGGCGGATCGCGAGGGCCGTCTTGACGCTGGCGACGTTTGGCGCCGCCGTGAGCTCGCGGAGCACAAAGTTCTGAAAAGTGGTGAGGTCCGGCGCCACGCACTTCAGCACGTAGTCCATCTCACCGGACATCATGTAGGCTTCGCGTACCAGGGGCCAGCCGAGCACGCGGTTCTCGAAAGCGCGGAGATCGGCTTCGGCCTGGCTATGCAATCCGACCATGGCAAAGGCCGTCAACTCGAACCCGAGCATCTGCTCATCCAATTGAGCATGATAGCCGGTGATGACGCCCGCTTCCTCCAGGGCACGCACCCGGCGCAAGCAGGGCGGTGCGCTGATGCCAACACGCTGTGCGAGCGCCACGTTTGTGATGCGGCCATCAGCCTGCAGTTCTTTGAGAATGCGCCAATCAATGACGTCGAGGCGGGCACGCATGGGAAGCTCGTGTGACGAAGTGGGTTTGGCAGGGGCGCACTTATGGTGGATAGGACCGTTGCCGGCAGATGGCAACCGCGGTCTCTGCTAAAGTCGTGGAGCCGATCCCGTGCGGCGGCTGGCAGCATCGACAGATGTGCGCCAAACGACGAGAAGGCGTGCATGCAGCAGCGAGATCCATCCTCAGCATCTCAACCGGCCGGCGCGCTCAAAGGGTTGCGCGCATGGATCATCACTGACGGCAAGGCCGGCATGGTTGTGCCGTGCAAGGGCGTGGCCGACGCGCTGGGGTTGGATTACGAGCTGAAGCAGGTGGAGACCCGAGGGTTCTGGCGCCTAATTGCACCTTACGGGCCGGTGCAGCCATCTGATCGTCCGGGACGCCCAGGTGCGCTGCTTACGCCACCTTGGCCAGATATTGCTATCGCTTGCGGGCGGGCGAGCATCCCTTACATCCGCGCGATCAAACATTATTCGCGTGGTGAAACGTTCACTATTGTCTTGCAAGATCCGCGCATTGGAAACGGTGTTGCCGATCTCATCTGGGTTCCTGAGCACGACCCTTTGCGCGGCGACAACGTCGTGGTGACCGTGACCTCGCCCCACAGTTATTCGCCGGAGCGGCTCGAACGGTTGCGGCGCGCGCTGCCGCCCGAGATCCTCGCCTTGCCTCAGCCGCGCATCACCGTGGTGCTGGGAGGCAAGAACGGCAGCTACAAATTCACGGACGCCGACGACGAGCGTTTCGCCAAGGCCCTCGCTGCGCTGGGCCGGCTCGGCGCGAGCTTCATGATTACACCGTCCCGGCGCACTCATGACCGCCTGCTGCGCGTGGCCGACGAGGCGACGCGCGATCGGCCGCGCATCCTCTGGGATGGAACCGGCCCAAATCCTTATCCCAATTTCCTTGCGGGAGCCGACTACCTCGTCGTGACCGCAGACTCGGTCAACATGACGGGAGAAGCCTGCGCCACCGGGCGGCCGGTCTACGTATTCGAGCCCTCACGGGGCAGCACCAAGTTCCGAAAGTTCCACCAAAGATTGCAGGGGATAGGCGCTACACGTCTCTTGCCTTCCAATCCCGAGCGGCTTGAAGATTGGAGCTACGCTCCCATCGACTCCGCGTCCGTGATCGCGAAGGAGGTGGAGCGGCGGTATCTGCTTTTTCGCAATTCGCAGCGCTGAAGAAGAACAAGAACAAACAGGCAGATCACCGCGGTTCGGCATCTTCGGGGGGAGAGAAAGGTGATGAGGCCTTGCCACATCTCAATTTGGATCGGCTGCGCGCCGCGAAGCTCGAGACCGATCCCTTTGAATTCCTGATTGTTCCTGGATTTTTGTCGGCCGAGAGCCTGCGGCGGATCAACGAAACCTTTCCGCGGATTGATCGCGGTGGGTCTTATCCCGTCGAGGCCCTCGATGCAGGGATGACCATTAAGGAAGTTATTGACGAGCTTGATGGCCCGGAATTCCAGGCGATCATCGAAGAGAAATTTGGGGTCGACCTGGGCGGCCGGCCGAAGATGTATTCACTGCGCGGATATACGCGGACCAAGGATGGTCAAATTCACACGGATTCGCGCGATAAGATCATCACCGTCCTGCTCTATTTGAACGAGTCGTGGCCGCATGCCGGAGGACGGCTGCGCATTCTCCGCAGCGGTAACGATCTCAACGATTATGTCACCGAAGTATCGCCCGACAACGGAACTCTGCTAGTATTCAAACGTTCGGAGAGGTCCTGGCACGGACACCCTCCCTACGAGGGGCCGCGCCGGTCCTTGCAGATGAACTGGATGACCAGCGAGAGCTCGAAGGGTTTTCACAAGGTGCGGCACACCATATCCGCCACCCTGAAGAAGCTCGTCGCGGCGGAGTAGCGAGTGGATGAAGGCCATGCTTGGCCTGTGCGCGGCAGGGACACTGCCGCGCGATGAGGCCATTGTTCTGCCGGGGTTCGCCCGGCGCGTAAGGCTGGTTTTCGAAATACTCATCTTTTTTGTCGGGGCGCCGCTCCTCGTCAGTTACGTCCTCCAAACGTTCCGCTTGCCCCTTTTTGTCGTGCTCCAGCCCATTCTTCTGGGCTTTTTCCTCTACCTGATGTGGGACCCGACGTTTTTTCTTCGCCGGGAGTTGGCGCAGGGTTTCTCGCTCGGTCAACTTCTTGCAATTCTTGGAACGTTTGCCGTCATTGGCAGCGCAATCGCCTATGCAGCCTATGCGCTCTTTCCGTGGTCGTTTCTTTCATTTCCCCGCCGTGCGCCACGGCTCTGGCTCACAATTATGGTGCTTTATCCGCTGCTGTCGGTCCTGGCGCAGGAATTCGTTTACCGAACTTTCTTTTTTCACCGCTACGGCCCACTATTCGGAGATCGCCGCTGGCTCGCCATTTTCACAAACGCAGCCCTGTTTTCTTTCGGGCATATCATTTTTGAGAACTGGATCGCGGTGGTGGGCACGTTTTTCTCGGGACTGCTTTTTGCCTACCGCTATGATGTGACGCGATCGCTTTGGGCCGTCTGGCTTGAGCACAGTCTCTATGGTTGCCTCGTTTTCACGGTGGGATTGGGACAATTCTTTTTCACCGGGATTTCGATTTAGAGCCCTAGCTTCGCTTCCGCTCACATTCGGGAACGCCGGTGGCGGACCGCCGATGGTCCGCGACGTCATACCCGCGGAAGGCTTGCGGAAGAGCGGCTTGGACGGTCAGGAGGGCCTACCTATCTTCAGGTGATCCGGCTGCATGTGCACAGCGCCGGCAACGGTCGTCAGTTGAGACCGGTAGAGGTTTCGTCTAGAACCGCACGCAACTTCCCATCAGTCAGGTTTGAGAAGGCGCCAAACGACATGGCAACGCCGCAATACGTCTATCACATGCACCGGCTCTCCAAGACCTACCCGGGGGGCAAGCAAGTCCTGAAGGACATTTCCTTGTCCTTCCTGCCTGGCGCCAAGATTGGCGTCGTGGGCGTCAACGGTGCGGGCAAGTCCACGCTGCTCAAGATCATGGCCGGAGTGATCGACGACTACCAGGGCGAGGCCTGGGCCGCCGAAGGTGTGCGCGTCGGTTACCTGCCGCAGGAACCGGAGCTGGATCCCACCAAGGACGTGCTCGGCAATGCCATGGAGGGCGTCGCCGAGAAAAAGGCGCTCATCGACCGCTACAATGAGCTCGCCGCCAACTACTCGGACGAGACGGCCGAAGAGATGGCGCGCCTGCAGGACGAGATCGACGCGCAGAACCTGTGGGATCTCGATCAGCAGGTGGAGCAGGCGCTCGATGCCCTGCGCTGCCCGCCGGGCGATGCCGACGTGACGAAGCTTTCCGGCGGCGAGAAGCGCCGTGTGGCGCTGTGCCGGCTGCTTTTGTCGAAGCCCGACATCCTGCTGCTCGACGAGCCGACCAACCATCTCGATGCCGAGACGGTGGCCTGGCTCGAGCGGTATCTGAAGGAATATCCCGGCTGCGTCATCCTCGTGACGCACGATCGCTACTTCCTCGACAACATTACGGAATGGACGCTCGAGCTCGATCGCGGGCAGGGCGTGCCCTACAAGGGCAACTACTCGAGCTGGCTCGAGCAGAAAGCCAAGCGCCTCGAAATCGAGAAGAACCAGGAAGAGGCCAAGCAGCGCACTCTCAAGCGCGAGCTGGAGTGGATCAGGTCCAGCCCCAAGGCCCGGCAGGCCAAGTCGAAAGCACGTATCCAGGCCTATGAGCGGCTGGCCGAGGAGGCGGGCCGTGAGCAGATCAACCACGCTCAGATCCAGATTCCGCCCGGTCCGCGTCTCGGCAATGTCGTGCTTGAGGTCGAGAACCTGACGAAAGGCTTCGGCGACAAGCTTCTCATCGAGAATCTCTCGTTCAAGCTGCCGCCCGGCGGCATCGTCGGCGTGATCGGCCCCAACGGCGCCGGTAAGACGACCCTGTTCCGCATGATCACGGGCCAGGAGAAGCCGGATGCCGGCACGATCCGCCTCGGCGATACGGTGAAGCTCGGCTACGTGGATCAGTCTCGCCACGCTCTCGACCCGAACAAGACGGTCTGGGAGGAGATCTCGGACGGCAAGGACGTCATCCAGCTCGGCAAGCGCGAGGTGCCGTCGCGTGCCTATGTCGGCTGGTTCAATTTCCGCGGGCCGGACCAGCAGAAGAAGGTCGGGCTTCTATCCGGCGGTGAGCGCAATCGTGTGCATCTCGCCAAGATGCTGAAGGAAGGCAGCAATCTGCTGCTCCTCGACGAGCCGACCAACGACCTCGACACCGAGACGCTGTCGGCGCTCGAGTCGGCGCTCGAGGACTTCCCGGGCTGCGCGGTCGTCATCAGCCACGATCGCTTCTTCCTCGATCGTATCGCCACGCATATTCTGGCTTTCGAGGGCGACAGCCACGTCGAGTGGTTCGAGGGCAACTTCCAGGCTTATCTTGAGGACAAGCGGCGCCGCCTCGGCGACGCTGCCGTCGAGCCGCATCGGATCAAGTTCAAACGGTTCGAGCGGAATAATTAAGATCACTCCCCGCCGGGCTTGGTCCCGGCGGGGCGCCGGAACCTGCTCGGTCAAAGCCTGTTCCGGCTGGAGTTGGCCGGGGAGGCGAGATGGCAGGACATTCGCATACCCACGCCCATAGCCACAGGCACGTGCACATAGACGCGGAGGCCGGAGATCGCCGCGTCTTTATCGCCGTGGTGGTCAATGTGGGCCTCACCATCGCGCAGCTCGTCGGCGGGATTCTCGCGGGCAGCCTCGCGCTGATCGCCGATGCCGTGCACAACTTTTCCGATGCGGTCTCTCTCGGCATCGCATTCTTCGCCCGCAAGATTGCCCGCCGCCAAAGCGATGAGCGCATGACCTTCGGCTATGTGCGGGCGGAGCTTGTCGCCGCACTGATCAACTATACAACCCTCATCGCGATTGGCGTCTATCTGGCTTACGAGGCCATCCTTCGGTTCTTCTCGCCGGAGGAGGTGGAGGGTTGGACGGTGGTGATCGTCGCCACCATCGCGCTGGTGATCGACGCCGTGACCGCGCTGCTGACGTATTCCCTCTCCAAGACGAGTGCGAACATTCGTGCGGCGTTTCTTCACAACGTCGCCGATGCCCTGGGGTCGATCGCCGTAATCGTCGCGGGCGCGCTCATTCTGCTGTTTGGATGGCACATCGTCGACCCGATCGTGACGCTGATCATCGCCGCTTACATTCTGTGGATGGCGTTCAACGAGGTTGGCGATGTTGTGCGCATTCTCATGCTCGGCGTGCCTCCGGGTATCGATGTCGAGGAGCTTATGGATGCCATTAGGAAAGTCGATGGTGTCGAGGACATCCATCACCTTCACGTCTGGGCCATCGACGAGAACCGCAATTCCCTCGAGGCACATATCGTCGTGCCGGACGATATCGCGCCGGACGCGAGGGCGGTGAAAGACCGGATTAGGGCTTTGGTCCGCGAGCGTTTCGGCGTGACCCATACCACGCTTGAAATCGAGCGCGCGTCGGAGTGCCACGAGTTCGGGAACGCGAAATCGATCGGCCACCAGATCGGCCATCACCATTGATCGGCTGATCTGACACTCAAAACAAGCAGGGCGCTGACGATCACGCCAGCGCCCGACCTGAATTCCCGATAAAGAGCTTATCTTCGCCTAACGGCTGAGCGCGATGACGAGCGCCTGCGGATCTCCTCCGTTCTCGCCAATGTAGTCCTCGAACAGTTTCTTGAGGAATGGGCTCATCCAGAAGCCCATGACCTGCGCGTCACGGATGCGGAAGGAGTTGCCTTGTGGGATGAGCAACCAGCGCACGTCGTAGACGGAGCCGTTCTGCAGATGCACACGGCTGTCGACGTAAATGGCATCACCCTCGCGGACGACCGGTGAGAGGATCTCGGCGTGGCTGACCGGATACTTGGGCGCCTCGGTTGAGGCATACCGGGCGATGAACCGGACCATGCCGCCGTAATAGGTATCCCGATGGGATGCCGGAAGCTGGGCTTTGTAATTGCCCAGCGCATAAAGCCCGATGGCTGGGACGTGCCCGCGCTTCTGGATCACCTCCATGAAATCGCGCTGTGAGCCACTGCGGGCAGCTGCAATGAGCTCCCGCGCTGTATCCTTCATGAACTGTATCGCGGCGGCATCGGACGATGCCTTGGCGGGCGCGCCGATGATCAGAAGCCACAGCACCGAGAAGAGGGCAATCAAGCTATGCCGGCCGCGAGACATCGTTTTTCGCGTGGCGACTTGAGTGGCCATACCAAATCTCCCGAACAAGAAGCGGACCGACATCAACATGTTCCGGGCCTCGAGCAGCCAGGCATCAGCATCAATTTGCAGTCGTTGCTTTCCCCGTCAACTCTCGCCGGTGTGAACCGGTGGAGTCCGGGCACCCTTCATGTCTCCACGGTCACAGTGTACAAACCGTTACCGACTTTGCCAAAAGGAATGAAAAAATGCCTTACGCGGACGCCGGAGGAATTCGTATTTACTATGAGGTTACCGGGCGAGGGACGCCGATTATCTTTCTGCACGAGTTTGCAGGCGACCACCGGAGCTGGCGCGAGCAGGTGCGGGCACTAAGCCGCAATTTCACCTGCATCACCATGGCCGCCCGCGGCTATCCGCCCTCTGACGTGCCGGACAACGATACGGCCTACGGCCAGGAGATCGCCAACCGCGACGTCATTGCCGTGCTCGATGCCGTGGGCGTGGAGAAGGCTCACGTGGTCGGCCTCAGCATGGGCGCCTATACGGCTCTGCAACTTGCCATCTACTTCCCCAATCGTCTGCTTTCCGCCGTTGCCGCTGGGGCGGGGACCGGCTCTGAGCGGGCGACCCGCGATCAGTTCCTGCGCGATGCCGCTGCCTCGGCTGACGTCATGGAAAAGGCAACGCGGATCGATGCCGAGCAAATCTGTGTGAGCGCCGTCCGCGTGCAGCTGCAGAACAAGGATGAGCTCGGCTGGCGGATGATGGTGGAGCACCTGGCCAGCCATCCGCCGAAGGGTTCAGCGAAGGTGCTACGGAACGTTCAGGGCAAACGTCCGTCCCTTTACGACCTTGAGGCGGAGCTGGCGGCCGTGAAGGTGCCGGTGCTGCTCATCGTTGGCGACGAGGACGAGCCTTGCCTCGACGTCAACCTTTTCATGAAGCGGATCATGCCGACGGCTCAGCTCGCCATGCTGCCGGGCTGCGGGCACCCAATCAACCATGAGGAGCCGGCTCTATTCTCCTGGCTCGTGGAGCGTTTCCTGACCAGTGTGGACCGCGGCACCTGGCAGCCGCGAGATCCGCGGGCCGCGCCAGAGCTCAGCACGGCCTTCGCCGCGGCTCTGGCGGGAAAGGTAGACCGCTGACGTAATGAGGGGGCGCTGAGGCCCCCTCGCAACTCGCTCGACAGCCGACTGGCCTTAACCTTCGTCCCTCGCCGTGTTTCCGGACGCACGGACCGGAAGGGTAGCCCACTTGCTGAAAGGCAGGAGGCAGAAGAGGAGCGAGATAAAGAGGCCGCCAGTAAGCTGCGCGGCTGCAAGGGGCTTGTCGGCAAGCACGTTGAGCATTTCCGGCTGCGCGGCGGCAGCAACCGCCACCATCCCGAATGGCGACAGCAACACCGTTGCCGCAGGCAGGACGAGAAGCGTCGTCAGAAGACGGCTGGTCCGCGGCGATTGTGCCTGATTTGAAGGATCGGCATGAGGCAGAGCAGCATTCATGGGCGACAGTATCGACTAAAGAACGGCTGGGATGGGGGTTTTGAAGAAGCGCTCGACGGCGCCGGGCGGGACTCATAGCAGGCGAGCGGTTGCTCACCTGTTACCGACGGAACAGAAATCCGGGAATAGCTGTTCTTGACGCATATAAAGATATCTTTATATGCTACCTCCGGTATGGAGGCATCGGATGGCGCTTGCGGGCGAGCTGGAGATCGAGAAGGCGGTGGCAGGCCTGAAGGCGGCCGCGGATTCCACTCGCTTGCGCATTCTTCTGCTGCTCTCAGAAGGTGAGCTCAACGTCAAAGATCTCACTAACATTCTTGGCCAGAGCCAGCCGCGCATCAGCCGACACGTAAAGCTTCTCGGAGAAGCCGGCCTCATCGAGCGGGTGCGCGAGGGGAGCTGGGTGTTTTGTCGGCTCGCTGACGGGCCGGGAGGTGCTCTCGCCCGCGCACTGGTGCAGTCGGTGAACGTCGAGGATCCCACTTATGTCCGCGACCGCCAGCGCGCCGAGGAGGTTAAGGCCGAGCGCGAGGCTGCGGCCCAAGCCTATTTCCGCGCACACGCAGCCGATTGGGATCGCATCCGTGCTTTGCACGTGTCCGAGGCCGAGGTCGAGGCGGCCATGCGGGAAGCGCTGGGCACCGAACGGGTCGAGCTGTTGCTTGACCTCGGCACGGGTACGGGCCGGACGCTTGAGCTGTTTTCGGACATCTACGATCGCGGTATCGGCATCGACCTCAACCAGTCGATGCTGGCCTACGCCCGCGCCAAGCTAAGGCGCACTGGACTGGACCATGTGCAGGTCCGGCATGGCGATATCTACAACTTATCATTTCCTGATGGCATCGCCGATGCCATCGTGATGCATCAGGTCCTGCATTTCCTGAGCGATCCTGGCTACGCCATCAAAGAAGCGGGCCGCGTTCTCGCGCCCGGCGGCCGTCTGCTGATCGTGGACTTCGCTCCGCACCAGCTCGAATTTCTGCGTGATGAGTTTGCCCATGAGCGGCTGGGCTTTTCGTCGGCCCAGGTCGGCCAATGGTTATCGGAAGCGGGGCTGGCGCTGGTATCGAGCCGCGATTTACCCCCACCCGCGGGCTCGGAAAGCGGTAAGCTCACGGTATCTCTTTGGCTTGCCACCCGTCCTGTCGTGCGAGAGCGGAGCTTGGCAAGAAGGTCGGTGGCCCGTCAGTCAATGGAGTCCTCTCTATGAATTCCGAGCGCAAAAGCCGGCTCCTTGGCAACGGGGAGATTACCGTCTCCTTCGAGTTCTTTCCGCCGAAGAACGAAAAGATGGAGGAAGCGTTATGGGCTGCCGTGCGGCGTCTCGAGCCACTCAATCCTGCGTTTGTTTCGGTGACATACGGGGCTGGTGGCTCCACGCGTGAGCGCACGCACGCGACGGTTTCCCGCCTCGTCCGTGAAACGACGCTGTCGCCCGCGGCGCACCTGACGTGCGTGGGC
>PKEY01000071.1 GCA_002919265.1 Hyphomicrobiaceae bacterium
TCCAGCTCCAGCGACTCCGCGCGCCTTTGCGTCGGCGCGGGGCATCTTGAGACGCCCTGTTGCCGCACGTCCCTTAAAATTGTTAAAAATCAAATGGGCGAGAGCGGCCACGTGCATACTGCGCGCCAGGGACCTTCCCTGCGTTCCGTCGTTACGGTCCACGAAAGTTTCGGCGGCCGATACCGCGGTATCTCTGCCCCTGGCACGGAAAAATCGATGAAACCCATCCGAGTGGCCTTCGCCGCGTTCTTCCTCCTGCTCACGGCCCTTTGGCTGCTGGCCGATACCCTCGCGCCGTCGCCGTTCACGTACTTCTCGTTCCGGTCCGTGTTCGTGCAGTACACCGGCGTCCTCGCCATCGGCGCTATGAGCTTCGCGATGGTGCTCGCCGCGCGGCCCAAGTGGATGGAGCCCTGGCTCCACGGCCTCGACAAGATGTACCGGCTCCACAAGTGGCTGGGGATCAGCGCGCTGGTCGTCGGCCTCGTCCACTGGTGGTGGGCGAAGGGCACGAAGTGGATGGTCGGCTGGGGCTGGCTCGCGCGGCCGGAGCGTCAACCGCGCGGGCAAATGCCGGACGTCGGCGCCATCGAGGCGTGGCTCAGGACGCAGCGGGGCTTGGCCGAGGGGCTCGGCGAGTGGGCATTCTATGCGGCCGTGGTGCTGATCGTGCTGGCGTTGTGGAAGCGGTTCCCCTACCGCTGGTTCGCCAAGACGCACTGGTGGATCAGCGTGGTGTACCTGGTGCTCGTGTTCCACACGATCGTGCTGACCAACTTCGAATATTGGGCTCAGCCGGTCGGATGGGTGGTCGCGGCTCTCCTGGCGGCAGGCACGGGTGCGGCGCTGCTCTCGCTCTTCGGCCTGATCGGGGCCACGCGCAAGGCACGCGGTGAGATCGAGGAGATCATCCGCTACCCGGCGCTGAAGGTCATCGAGGTCGCCATCCGCCTGAAGGATGCGGTCTGGCGCGGCCATAAGCCGGGGCAGTTCGCCTTCGTCACGTCACACAAGAACGAGGGCGCGCACCCCTTCACCATCGCGTGCGCCTGGAATGAGCAGAAGCGCCTCGTGTTCATCGCCAAGGCGCTCGGCGATTTCACCGAGAAGCTGCACGAGCAGCTGCAGGTGGGCATGCCCGTGACCGTGGAGGGCCCCTACGGCTGCTTCACCTTCGACGGCGACCACCCGGTGCAGATCTGGATTGGCGCCGGCATTGGCGTCACGCCCTTCATCGCCCGCATGAAGCATCTGGCCAATGCGCCGGAGCAGCGGGAAATCGTGCTGTTCCATCCGACGGCGGTGTATGATCAGACAGCGATCGACAAGCTCACCGCCGATGCCAAGGCTGCGAATGTGCGGCTTATCGTTCTGGTCGATGAGCGGGACGGCTATCTGACCGGCGACCGCATCCGTGAAGCTGTTCCCAACTGGCGCGAGGCCAGCATCTGGTTCTGCGGCCCTGCCAAATTCGGCCAAATCCTCCGCGCCGACTTCCTTACCCACGGCTTCCCCGCGGAGGATTTCCACCAGGAGCTGTTCGAGATGCGGTGAGATGGGGGTCTAGCGCCGTCCTCACTCCGCAGCCTTCTGCCACGCCACGCCTGGAACCGCATCGAGAAGTGCGCGGGTATAGGCCGCCTGCGGACGAGCGAAGATATCTGCCGTGGCTCCCCGCTCCACGATCTGTCCGTTCTGCATCACGGCGATCTCTTCGCACACCGTTGCGGCTACGCGGAGATCATGCGTGATGAACAGCATGGAGAGGTTGAGGGTGCGCCGCAGCTCATCGAGAAGTTCGAGCACCTGCTTCTGCACAGAGACGTCCAGAGCTGAAACGGGCTCATCGGCAATGATGAGTTTCGGCTTTACGGCAAGTGCGCGGGCGATACCGATGCGTTGGCGTTGTCCTCCGGAGAACTCGTGCGGATAGCGGTCAGCGGCTTCCGGCTTCAGTCCCACGAGCTTCAGGAGCTCGCGCGCTTCTTCCCAGGCCTGCTCCTCGGGCACGCCCTGGATCATCGGCCCCAGTGCGATTATATGGCCGACGCGGTGACGTGGGTTGAGCGAGGCGAATGGGTCCTGAAAAACCATCTGCAAATGGCGTCGCAGTGGTCTCATCTCCCGCCGGCTCAATCCTGAGACACGTTCACCGTCGAGCAGGATTTCTCCGGAGTCAGGGGTTTCGAGGCCGATGATGCAACGGGCCAGCGTCGACTTTCCGGAACCTGACTCACCGACGAGCGCGAGCGATCGTCCACGCCCGATCTCAAGACTGACGTTCTGTACCGCCTTGACCTTCGGACCACTGCCGAATCCGAGAAAGCTGCTAGCCCCGTAGGTCTTCACGAGATCGCGTACGACGAGCAGCGGTGGTGGCGGCGGGCCCGGTTCACGCACCCGCGGCGTGAGGGTCGGGACGGCAGCGATGAGGTCCTTCGTGTACTGCGCCCGCGGCCGGTTGAGAACCTCGGCGGCCGTTCCGAGCTCCACGAGCTCGCCGTGGCGCATGACGGCCACGCGATCCGCGATTTCCGCCACGACGCCGAAGTCGTGCGTGATGAACATCACCGCGGTACCGTGGGCCTGCTGCAGCTCCTTGATTAGGCGCAGGATCTGGGCCTGCGTGGTCACGTCGAGCGCCGTCGTCGGCTCGTCAGCGATGATGAGCGCGGGTTCCACAGCCAGTGCCATGGCGATCATGACCCGCTGACGCTGGCCGCCGGAAAGCTCGTGCGGATAGCTGCGGATAATCCGTTCGGGATCGGGCAGTCGCACGTCCCGCATCAGCTCGAGGATGCGTTGACGCCGCTCAGATGGTTTGAGCTTGGTGTGGACTTCCAGCACCTCGTCGATTTGCCGCCCGACTTTCATCACCGGGTTGAGAGCGACCATCGGTTCCTGAAACACCATCGCGATCCGGCCGCCGCGTATGGCGCGAACCTCGTCATCCGGTAAGGCGAGCAGATTCTTGCCTTCGAAAAGAATACGGCCATCTGTGACGCGCACATGAGGCTCCGGCAGCAGGCGCAAGACCGACTTCGCCATGACCGATTTGCCGGAGCCGGATTCGCCCACGATGCACAGGATTTCGTTGCGCCGGATTTCCAGGGATACGCCGGACACGGCGTGCTTACGGTCCGACCAGGAGGGCAGCTCAACCGTCAGGTTTTCGATATTGAGAACGACGCCGCTCATAAGTCGGCCAACCTTGGATTGAGCGCGTCGTTGAGGCCTTCGCCGACCAGATTGATCGACAACACTGTAAGCAGGATCATGCATCCCGGGATGGTCACGAGCCACCATGCCTCGCGCATGAAGGAGCGTGCTGCACCGATCATAAAGCCCCAGCTCATCTGATTTGGTGCGCCGAGACCGAGAAACGACAGCGCGCTTTCAACGAGAATGGCCGTCGCGACCATCAGCGAGCCAGTAACGATCAGAGGCGAGAGTGCGTTTGGCAGGATTTGCGAAACGAGGATGGCACTGTCCCTCTGGCCGGCAATGACGGCTGCTTGAACAAATTCGCGCGCTTTCAGGGAAAGCACCTCGCCCCGCACAATGCGCGCGATGGGTGGCCAGCTGACGACGGCGATGGCGATCACCAGATTGGTGGCCGACGGCGACAGAATGGCGATGAGCACGATGGCGAACAAGAACGACGGAATGGTCTGGAAGAACTCGGTCATGCGCATCAGCGCATCATCGATGATGCCGCCGTAGTAGCCAGCAACAGCTCCAACGAGGGTGCCGAATGCAACTGCCGCCAAGGTGGAGAGGACAGCAACCAGCAGCGTTGTCCGCGCCCCGTGAATAAGCCCGGCGAGGACATCACGGCCCAAGCTGTCGGTGCCAAGAACAAAATTCCCACCCGGGGGCTGAAATGGTTGGCCAACGATGGCGAACGGATCGGTTGGCGCAAGGATATTGGCCAGGAGGGCAAGAATCAGCACGAACACCAACCATGCCAACCCTACGAGGACACGGGGATTACCGAGGAAGCGCTCGCGAAAGCTCTTCATGAGTACCCCTCAACCGATCCTGATGCGGGGATCGAGCAGCACATAAATCACGTCGACGATCAGGTTCACCACCACGACCAAACAGGCTGACATGAAGAAAATTCCAAGCAGCAGATTGAAGTCTCGGGCGAACAATGATTGATAGGCAAGCTGTCCCAACCCCGGCCATGCAAAGACAGTCTCAACGACGACCGAACCTCCGAGGAGACTTCCGACCTGCACGCCTGCCATCGTAATCACCGGCAACAGTGCGTTGCGCAGTACGTGCCGAAGGGTGATTTGACGCTCAGTCAATCCTTTGGCGCGCGCCGTCGTCACGTACTCCATTCCGCGCTGCTCCAACATGGAAGCACGCATTAGACGCGCGTAGAGGGCGAGATAAAAAAGTGACAGAGTGATTGACGGCAGCACCAGGTGGTGCGCGATGTCGACGAGACGATCCCAACCTTCATAAAACGCCACCACGTCTTCCATTCCCGAAGTTGGAAACCAGTCGAGGTGAATGGAGAAGACCAGGATTAGCATCAGGCCCACCCAGAATAGCGGCGTCGCGTAAAAGATGACCGCTGCAATCGAAATGGCGTGATCCTTCCACGTGCGCACCCAGAGCGCTGCAAGAAGCCCCATCAAAATGCCGATGCCGAGAGACAAAACGAGCGTCGTCCCCATCAGCAGCAGTGTCGGCCACAATCTGTCGAGCAATAGATCGAGCACCGGCGCGCTCTGGCGGAAGGAATAACCCAGATCGAGCGTCAAGAGGTTGCGCAGGTAGTGGAAAAGCTGAACCACCACCGGCTGATCGTGGCCAAAGCGCTGTCTGAGCTGTTCAATGTATTCCTGCGGCGCTCCTCCTGCTTCGCCGGCAAGCACAGTCGCCAAATCGCCGGGCGCAAGCTGCAGCAGCAAAAAATTGAGAATGACGACCCCGATTACAACGGGAACGACCTGCAGCAACCTGCGGAGAATGTATTTGAGGAGAGGAGCTCCGCGCATAAAGCCTAAAGCTGCGACCTACATAACCCGGGTGGGTCAGCCGAGGAGCAGGCTCCACGGCTGACAAAAGTGGTGCAAGCTATTCCTTGTACGCCGTCGCGTAATTCCCGTAGATGCCCAGCGGCGTCGTGATGACGTTCTTGAACTGCTTATTGACCACTGTGGGGAAATTGAGCTCGAGCAGGTAAATCTCGGGACTTGCTTCCGTGACCTTCGCTACGAGCTCTTTGTAAAGCGCACCGCGCTTTGCCGGATCGTTTTCAATAGCAGCCTGGTCGAGGAGCTTATCCGTCTCCGGAGTCGACCAGCGCGCAGCGTTCACGAACACGGTCCCCGGCTTGATGCGATCGGAATGGAAGAACCGATGAACACCCAGCACGGGGTCTGCCAAGTTGTAGACGAAGTTCGACGTCAGCGCGAAATCATAGTCCGTATAAATACGCTTCAGCCACTTGGCCACGTCCTCGTACCGTAGCGTCACCTTGATACCGACCTGGGCCAGCTGTTGCTGCACCGCTTCTCCGGCCCGTTGCCATTCCTCACCATAAGGCAAGATGTCGTGGACAATTTCAAAACGAAAACCATCTTCCTTTCGCGGCAACCCGGCTCCGTCGAGCAGCTTGTTGGCCCGTTCAACTCGGTCGGCTACGGTGTAATCAACACCAGGGGCGAACAGTCCTGCCGGGGCAAAATTGGAGCTTATGGGCCCCATGCCCGGTTTGCCGAATCCAAAGAATACATTGTCAATGATGAATTGCCGATCGATAGCGTAGGCGATTGCCTGCCGAACCTTTTCGTTATCAAGTGGCGGATGCTTTGTATTCACAATCAGCTCGACGATAGGCGAGATCATCTCGTAACCTTTCGTCGTAACTTCAAGGTTAGGCAGCTGAGCAAGCTTCTTTACGTCGTTATAGGGAATTGCACCGAAACCGGCGACATGCGCTTCGCCCTTTTCGATAGCTGCCGTCCGGGTAGAGCTGTCGCCGATAAATCGCACGACGATGCGATCGAGATACGGTAGCCCTTCGCGCCAGTATTCTTTATTCTTATCCAGGCGGATGAACTCGCCACGACGCCATTCAACGAATTTGAACGGCCCAGTTCCGATCGGCTTGTTGGCGTTCGGATGTGTCTTGATATCGCCTTCGCCATAGATGTGCTTCGGCAGCATTGGACTTTCATAGCCCGATAGCGACATCAACAGATACGGCGCCGGCCGTTCTAGCTTAAAGACGGCGGTGTGGGCATCAGGCGTCTCGATTGCCGTCACATCCGCGAACGTAGATATTCCGCGGGGATGGTGCTTTTTCAAAATTTCTAGCACCGAAAACTGAACGTCGGCTGATGTGAAAGGCTTGCCGTCGTGGAATTTGACGTTCTTACGCAGCTTGAAGGTGATCGTCTTGCCATCGGGCGAGACCTCGAAACTCTCGGCAAGTGATGGCTGTGGCTTCAGGTTGAAATCGTACTCAAGCAATCCGTCGAAAATCTTCGCGGTCACTTGGCCGATAGGGCCCGACGTCGAAATGTAAGACGCCAAATTGGGAGGCTCTGGTTGCGTGATCTGGACAAGCGTTCCTCCCGCCTTTTGCGCCGCAACGGGACCGCTTGCTATCAGCGCTGCAAGCATGACCGCCAGCGCGCTGCCCATTGATCGCCCAAATGGCAGCATGTGTCTCGAACCTCCCAACCTGTTATCGTTCGTATCTGAGCGCACCCAGACCCGTCAGCATCATGCTAGTCAGGATTACATCTTCCGACAACGCTGAATCGTAGGCATTGCCTGCCTTCTCAGAGGGCAAATTCCACAGGCTTGTTTGAGGGTGTACTGACGAGTTCAAGTCTTATTTGAGCCGACACTGAAATGTCGAGGCGTGATCCGCTTCCGCCTGGATCCCAATCGGCTACTGCCAACAGACGAACTCCGACCCAGGAAAAGCATTTGCCTACCGAGTGCGCTTATCACGCCCAGACGCAAGCACGATAAAATGGTTGTCCCGCAGCGCGTTGGGCCGCGGTAGTTCAAGTTGCACGCCAAGCGAGCTAGCGTGAGATATTTTCTTTTAACCCCCTATTCTTCCGATCAAAAGGAGCGCCACCGAGCCTCGAAACGAGCTGTAATCGGACATTTTCAGCCGGCTAGATAGGATTGTACGGCGTTTGTCACTTGTCCCACTTCCCCTCATCAAGGCCCAGCAGCTCCCAGGTACGGCGCATGTGATCGGGCAGCGGCGCGGTGACGTCGATTTTGCCGCCGCTGGGGTGCGGGATGACGAGCCGGCGGGCGTGGAGGTGGAGCTTGGGCTCGATGTCCTCAGCCGGCAGATCGAGGCCACCTTCGTACTTGTTATCGCCCACAATGGGGTGACCGATGATCGACATGTGCGCGCGCAGCTGGTGCTGGCGGCCAGTCACGGGTTTCAGTGAAACCCAGGCAGCCTTTGTGCCGACACGGTCGATCACCGCGTAATGGGTGGTCGCATGCATGGCCTTGTCCTGCTCGCCGGGGAGCGCCTTACGCACGCGGTCGCCATCGGGACCAGTGGCCTTGACGAGCGCCGCTTCCACCTTGCCCTGCGGCGGCTTTGGCACGCCCTTCACCAGCGCCCAGTAGGTCTTGGCGGCGGAGCGGGTCTGGAACACGCGGCCGAGCTTGGCGGCAATATCGCGACGCTTGGCGACCAGCAAAACGCCCGTCGTGTCCCGGTCCAGACGGTGAACAAGTCGCGGCCTATCACCGAAGCGGTCGACCATACCAGCTAACAAACCGTCGATGTGCCGTTTCGTGCCGGTGCCGCCCTGGACGGCGATTCCGAAAGGCTTGTTGAGCACGAGCACTTCGTCATCCTCGTAGAGGATCATGCGCTCGATGAAATCGCGATCGGCCTTGGAGAGCCCTGGCGGCGGCACGACAGAGGGGCCACGTTTTGCAGGTATACGCACCACCTTGGGCACGCGAATCTGGTCCCCGGGCTCGAGCCGATCGTTGGCCTGAACGCGGCGACTGTTCACCCGTACCTGCCCCGTTCGCAGCAGCTTCTGCAAGAACGTGTAGGTGACCTCAGGGAAATGGGTGCGGAACCAGCGGTCGACCCGCATCCCCGCTTCATCGCGCTTCACGGTTATCGTCTCGACGCGATCGGACGCGGATTTTTCGGACATTTCTGTCATGACCTTGGAATTCATGTCAGCAACGCACGCGCGCCGGCGAGGCCTGCCCAGCAAGCGGCGATGGAGAGGAGGATGGAGCTGGTGGCGTAGAAAAGCGCGCCTTGAACTGCTCCTCGCTCCATCAGCGAAACGAAGTCAAGCGAGTACGCGGAAAACGTCGTGAAGCCACCCAGTATCCCGGTGATGAGAAATGCGCGAAGCCCGACGGTGTCAGGCAGACGTTCAATGAGCAGCGCGGCGAGCACGCCGATGAGCAGCGACCCACCAACGTTAACCGCCAGCGTTGCCCACGGAAAGGCAGCGCCAAGACGGCGGGTGAATTCCGCGTAGACGAGATAGCGTGCGCCAGCGCCCAGGGCGCCCCCTGCGCAGGCGAGCAGAAACAGCTTCATGAAGTCAGTCCTGATTGCTCAGGCGAGATATAAGCGGCCCAGCTCTGGAGAGCAAAGGCGGGGTAAGAAAGATCAGGTTTTGCCCTGCGGCTTCTCGAAGTCGCCGAGCCACCAGCCGATGGTCCAGCCGATGGCGAGGCTCAGGATGTTGACCGCCATGAACACGATCGCGTGCAGGTCGCCAACCTCATCAGGGCTCTCGAACACGAACTGGTCGACGACCCAGGTTGCTATGGGCGAGCTGATGAACACCGTAGCTCCGGCGGCGGCGATAATCGCGAAGATCATGGCGATGAGATAGCGCATCAGGCATGCTCCTTATGACGCGGGTCCCGCTGCGGGATGGACGGGGCTCACTTCACCTCCCAGAACCAGATCTCGCGCGCCTCGGCGTAGTTGGAGTAGTAGCCGAGCCAGGAGAACCACTCCATCAGCCACTTCGCGGATGAACGGTACCCGTTCCAGACATCGATATGATCGCCGGAGGGGTGGCCAGGCGGATCGGAGCTGCGGCGCCAGTAGTCCTGGATGAAGATGATTCCAGTGCGGCCGAATATCTTCGGATAGAACTTCGCTGCATCAGGGCCGCTGATGACCTCGCGGGGGCCGACGCCGGGAAGATTGGCTCGATTGATTGCGTTGGCTAGCTGAGTGGCATTGATGAAATGCATCTCATCCCGCGGGTGCACGGCGCAATGCGCGCATCCCGGTAGCTGGTTCGCGGTCACGCCAGCACGCTTCAGCGCCACTCCCATCCGGATAGCGCACTGGTTCGAGAATACGGGGAAACCACGGGCAATGCTGGTGCCTTCCAGGTTCGTCAGGTCACGTGGCGCAATGCACGGTGACTGAACGGACTCGTTGATCGGATGCCCCAGCCAGAGGTCCCGAAACGTGACCATGGTGCCTCCCATTTGTCAGTGACGCGAACACTACACCATCTGCGCGCAGCGTGAACAGTCGTGTTTGCTGGCCTGGCGGGATCTGCGGCCGCGATCGAGGGCCAAATGAGTTGAGTGAGAAACGCCGACTTATCCACGCACGGAAGGCTTCTCCAGCAATGCGCAAGCATGCGCCAGTAGCAGTTCGAGCCATCGATCAAATCACCAGCTCGGAAGAATTGCGCGACGAAATAAAGTCTCCGCTCATTGCAGGTAGTGCGGTGGACATCGTTCATGCAAAGCGGGCCTTAATTGGGGGAAAAGAGACATGCCGGTTACCGCCCAAGATGTTATTGCGTGCTACCGTTATATTCTGGGGCGCGAGCCCGAAAGCGAGGCGGTCATCGAGCAGGCCTTGCAGGTGAAAAATGTCGATGATCTCCGCCTGGCGTTTCTGCGCAGCGATGAATTCCAGAAGAAATATGCCGACTGCACCGGTGCCACCGTCACTATCCCTGTAGGCCTGCATCTTGGGGTTCCCGAATGTGATGTCGAGGTCTCTGCACGCCCCGATCAACTCGAGAAAATGCTCTCAAGAACGGCCGAGACATGGCGCGAGCTTGGTCAAACCGAGCCACATTGGTCCGTGCTCACATCAGACAGATACAAGGCCGCCTCGATAGATCAGACACGAGACGAATTTTATCGTACCGGCCACGATCAGGTTGCCTTCCTCGAAGCATTATTTGGCCGAAGCGGCTACGCATTCCCCAAGGACGGCGTGTGCCTCGACTTCGGTTGCGGCGTCGGGCGCATTACGCTGGCACTAGCTCCACACTTTGCGAAAGTGATTGGAGTTGACGTTTCAGCAAGTCATTTGAAGATTGCCATTGAGCGGCAGCAGCAACAAAACATCTCAAATGTCATTTTCAAATCGATCGGGCAGTTGGACGATATCAGTCAGCTCGATCGTTTTGATATGCTCGTTACGTTCATCGTACTCCAGCACAATCCGCCACCCATCATTGCTGCCATTCTTGATCGGCTGCTATCACATCTGAACCCGGGCGGCTTCGCCGTTTTTCAGCTACCGACGTTCATCGCGAACTATCGTTTTTCAATTTCCGATTACTTGGCCGCGCCGCGTTCTCCAAATATGGAAATGCATCCCCTTCCGCAGCGGCACGTCTATAAGATCCTTGAACGCAATTCTTGCCGCTTGATCGAAGTACGAGAGGATTGTTGCACGGGATCGACGGCAATGGTTTCCCAGACCTTTTTTGTTCGAAAAGCGGCAGACTGATCGGCCCTGCGGGTCGTGAGCCGATTGCGGCGACCCGCGTGGGATCACCCGGCTAAAATCTTATTTTTCCTTCTCCTGCCGACGGCGGCGCAGCTCAGCGAAATAGGCAAGCCGCTTGCGAACCTCCCGCTCGAAGCCTCGCTCGGGCGGGTCGTAAAACTGCTGGCGGGGCATATCGTCGGGGAAATAGTCCTGCCCGGAGAATCCTTCCGGCGTGTCGTGGTCGTATTCGTAGCCGGCGCCGTAACCTTCCTCAGCCATGAGCCGGGTCGGCGCGTTGAGAATGTGTTTCGGCGGCATGAGGCTGCCGCTCTCCTTGGCAGCGCGCATGGCGCGCTTGTAGGCGACATAGGCTCCGTTCGATTTCGGCGCAACGGCAAGATAGATGGTCGCCTGGGCCAACGCCAATTCGCCTTCGGGGCTACCAAGGAAATCGTACACGTCCTTGGCAGCCAAGGCCTGCACCACCGCCTGGGGGTCGGCAAGTCCAACGTCCTCAACGGCCATGCGCACCAGCCGGCGGGCCAAATAAAGCGGGTCTTCGCCGGCATCGAGCATGCGCGCGAGCCAGTAGAGCGCTGCGTCCGGATCGGAACCGCGGACGGACTTATGCAGCGCGCTGATCAGGTTGTAGTGGCCATCGCGAGACTTGTCGTAGATTGGGGCCCGGCGTTGAACGAGGCTGGCAAGCTCATCTCGCGTCAGTGGCTTCGCCCCGACCGGGACCGCGGCGAGAACCTCCTCCGCAAGGTTGAGCACGGCCCGACCATCGCCATCGGCCATGGCAATCAGGGCGGAACGCGCTTCTTCATCGAGAGGCAGCGGCCGCCGCTCCTCAGCTTCGGCGCGGCGTACCAGCTCCGACAGTGCCGCCTCGTCAAGCCGATGGAACACCAGCACAGTTGCCCGCGACAGCAGAGCAGCGTTGAGTTCAAAAGATGGGTTCTCCGTGGTCGCACCAACCAACGTGATCGTCCCATCCTCCATGTACGGCAGGAAGCTGTCTTGCTGCGAGCGGTTGAAGCGATGGATCTCGTCGATGAAGAGTAGCGTGCCCTTGCCGGCAGCGCGGCGCGCCCGAGCGCGCTCAAAAGCCTTTCGGAGATCCTGGACACCAGAGAAAATCGCCGAGAGCTGCTCGAACTCGAGCGACGTTTCGTTCGCGAGCAACCGGGCGACAGTCGTCTTGCCTGAGCCGGGCGGGCCCCACAGGATCATGCTCTGCAAGCGGCCAGAGCGCACCATTCGGGTCAGCGTACCGTCTGGGCCGACGAGGTGATCCTGGCCCACGACTTCACTCAGGTTCTTGGGCCGCAACCTGTCTGCCAGCGGGCGAGGTGCGCGCTTTTCCAATCCTGCGGCCTGGAAAAGATTTTCCAAGACTTGTTACCCCATGAACTGGAATTGCAGGACACGCCCCTCCCGTTTGAGGGTGATCCGCCAGACCCTCGGACGCGTCCGCAGAATACGATCGAAATCTTTCACGTTGTCGATTTCCTCATCTCCGACGCGGAGGATTATGTCGCCAGGCCGGAAGATGTTGGCTGCCGTGGAACCGCTTCTCACGGAGAGCACGACCACCACCCCCTCCTGATCGTCCAGGCCCATCTCCTCGGCCATGGAGGGCAGAAGATTGGCAACTCGCGCTCCATCGAACGGATGCGGCCCCGAAAGGTTGCGCACGTCGTCCTGCGTCGGTTTGGGCGGAGCCATGAGTGGCAGCGTAAGAGAAATACGGCGGCCTTTTCGGATTACGTCGAGACGCGCCGTATTGCCGATCCCGGCCGTGATAAGCCTGTAGTAGATCGCGCGGGCGTCTGTGACTTCGAAGCCGTCCACCGCCACGATCACATCACCCGGCTCCAGGCCGGCCTGTTCCGCAGGGCCGCCCGGATAAACTCGGAGGACCAGCGCACCAGCCACCCGGCTCAGGCCCAGGCTTTCCGCGATGTCCCGCGTGACTGCCTCCAGGCGCGCACCAAGCCAAGGTTTTTCGACCTTTTGACCCGTGAGAGCGCTGTTCACATACAAGCGAACGAGGTTGGCCGGAATGGCAAAGCCGATGCCATGCGAGGCTCCTGTGCGCGAATAAATGGCCGTGTTGATACCGACCAGTCTGCCATGCATATCGACCAGCGCGCCGCCGGAGTTGCCAGGGTTGATGGCAGCATCAGTCTGAATGAAAACCTGTACGTCCGAACGCCCGATCTCCGTCCGCGCTAGTGCCGAGATAATCCCGCTGGTCACGGTCTGGCCAACGCCAAACGGATTGCCGATAGCCAGCACAAGGTCGCCCACCTCAACGGCATCCGAATCGGCGAATTCGAGCGTGGGGAAGACGGCACCGTTGCCGTCGATCTGAAGAACCGCAATATCCGTTTTCTCGTCCTGCAGAATGACCTTCGCGTCGAATTCGCGCCGATCAGCCAGCGCAACCCGAATCTCAGCGTTTTCACCGCCGCGGATGACGTGATTGTTAGTAACGACGATGCCGTCCGGGCTGACAATCACACCCGAGCCGAGGGAATTCTGGATTCGCTCGCGCGGCATGCCGAAACCCTCGCCGAAGAAGCGGCGGAAAAAGGGATCGTCGAAAAGCGGGGGAATTTCCGTCCGTACGCGGGCGCGCACATAAACGTTCACAACCGCAGGAGCCGCGCGTTTGACGATCGGCGCGTACGAATACTGAATGGCTTCCCGAGAGGTCGGCGGCACGCGCAGTTGCGCGAGGGAAGCAGTTGCCGATGTCAAGGCAAGCAGCGCCGCAAGTATCGGAAAGGCAAAACGCGGCCTCAGTGCGTACGGATATTGCGGCATTGGGTTCCCTATCCCGAAACGATGCTTCTTCCAGCCTCGCCACAGGATATACGTGCGGGCCCTGAGTCTTGAAGCGGGATGCGACGGACGGCTTGTGCCCCAACAGGGCACCATAACCACTTAAGGCGACCGGTTCGCTGCCTTTGGCTAGTCAAGTTCGTCCGGGAGGACTCGGCGGCTACCGTTCTCGGTTACTTCCCTTTCTTAACTTCACGCGTCACCCGCCAGACCTCTTCCTGCACCCGTACATCCGCGAGAATGCGATCGATAAGCAAACAGGTGCGGCGGAACAGATCCGAGCCCCGGCGATAATCGGCAGCCGCAAAGAAGTCGATCCGGCCTGCCTTGAAAAGCTCGACGCAATTCGCCTTTGACTTCCCCGGCGGATACACGGCGATGGCGTGGCCTCCATTCTTGCGCATCACGGCCATCGAGGGCACATCCGTTTCGCCATCGCCGAAGTAAATCATGTTCGAGAACGGAATGGGCCGCTTCTCTTCGGGCATGTGCTGGTTGATGCTTTCTCGCAGATCCTCCACGCCTTTGTTGATGCGAAAGAGGTACTGCGTCTTGCCGGTGTCAGTGATGACCCGCTTTGGATACGGCAGATCGTACGCATCGAACCAATACTCCGACGCGAACACATTATGAAAGTGCCGGTAAATGGGCGTGCCTTCGATGATTTCCGTAAGCCCTGAAGAAATCAGGTAATGCCGGAGCGTCACACCGTTCGTTTCCGATCGGATCTTCACGTATTCGCCGATGGCGTCGAACCATTCGGTGACGCCGGGAAACAGCTCGACTCTGCGCCCGAGGGCAACAAGATCCTCACGGTCGATGCGTACGCCCCTGGCCTTTGCCTTCTTGTACATGAGATGCATGTAAGTGATGAGCGGATCGGCCGCGTGTTCGCGCGCCAGCCTGTTGGCCTCCGCCCAAAAGGCCTTGGGGTCCTCGCCGATCTTCGGCAGGAACGTGTATTCCTGCATCGGCCGTGGAGAGAGAGTGCCGTCGAAATCGTAAACGAGCGCGATTGTCTTCTTGTCGAAAACCGCCCGTGCGCCAGCGGCTCGCTTCATCCGCCCGGGATGCGCGAGCGGCAGGTCGTCATTCGCGGCCCGGCGTTTTCCTCTTTCGAGAATGCGATTCGACATGATCGCGCGTCCTCTACGCCCTTCACCTGCCGCCAGCTTCAGGCGATTCGGGGGCCCGAATGAAGTCAGTCTCCGTACCATTCGGTCAGGAACTCGCAAAATGATAAAGGGCGCGAGACGGAAGAGCCTCGCGCCCTTTTTCTGTGAGCAAAAAATTAGTAATCAGCCCGCGACAGCAGGGGCGTGATCCGTCGCACCGCAACGCGCCGGTTGGCGCGCTCCGGCCCATCGGTCGGAATCTTCAAGAATTGCTCGCCGTAACCCTGCGTCACGAGGTTTTCCGGCGGCACACCGAACTCTTCCGAGAGGATCATGGCGACCGTCTCGGCACGGCGATCCGACAAGGTCAGGTTGTCCTCCTCCGAGCCGACCGCGTCGGTGTGACCTTCGATCAGGAAGATCTCATCCGGATTTCGCTCCAGGATGCGGTTGATGGCACGCGCGATCCGTTCGAGCTTCGGATACTGTTCCGGTGCCACCTCCCAGGAACCGAAATCGAAGGTGATCGTGTCGAGGTCGATCCTCCGCATCCGCTCCCGCAGAGAATGGTTGTAGAGGATCTCGTCGAGGGTGTACCTGTCCTCCAACTCCTCGACCGGCGGTGCCGTTAGCGCCTCGTACACGTCCTCGTAGGAGGCCCTGTCATACTCCACGATGTACTTCTCCCGCGGAATATGAATCTTCGGCGGCGGCAGGTTGAGCAGGGCACCGATGATCAGACCAGTCATGAAGCCTGGTCCGCTGTGGTGGTGATGGCGGGGGCGGCGATTGTCGATGAGCACGACAATGCGCCCATCGCGATACCGCCGATAACGGCGCACCAGCCGGTCGTGTTCATCGTACTCAGAGATAATGTGAACGCCATCAGGCCCAACGAACGTCGCGATTCTCAGGCCGTTCCGCCGCTCCTCACGAACATCCCGGAACTTCCGCCGGAAGCGCTCGGACTCATCGTGGCGGATGATCGTGCGGCCCTGCTCCTTCACGATAATGCGCCGGTCGGGCTCCTCGATGACTTTGCGGCCACCTTGCTCGACCCGCTCCTTCCGGAGGCCCTTCAGGTCATCAAGCCGCCGGAATGGGCTGCCCCGACCGTCGCGGCGCTCATCGCGTGCTTCCTTACGACCATGATCTCCGCCCTTGTGCGGATCTTGAACGATCGTTTTGGGCGGTACGGACGGCCGCACCTCTTCTTTACGAGGTGGCTGCTTGTGCGGTGGCGGCTCCTGCTTGCGCCGCGGGTCTTCCACGATGACCTTGGGCGGAACAAGTGGCTTCACCGCAGGGCGATCCTTGCCCCCTTTGTCATCTTCCTGCTTCCGGCGAAGCTGGTCGCCGGTCACCTTGGGCATGACTGGCGGGCGCGCCGGATCGAACCCTGGAGGCTTCTTTGACGTCTCCTCCTGGCGCCGCTGCGAATCCTGCCGAACCGCGTTCGGAGGCGTTGGCGGCCGAGCCTCTATGCGCGGTGGCTCCTTCCGGCGGGAATCATCTCCCTTGCCATGTGCCCCCTGGCCGCCTTGCGCCGGCGTGACTTTCACCGGTGGCTTGACGTTCCTCTGCGCCTCGGGGTGCTTCGGGCCGTCCCGACGATCCTCCTGCCGCTGCTCCTTGCCGGGGCGGCGCTTCCGCTCGTCTTCCTCTGCAGCATCGCCCCTGCGCCCGGCCTGGGCCAGCTGCCACGCCCCTTCCAATGCAGGCCCCTTCCGCTCCTGCGCCTTGACGCTGGAGCCGGGCCAGTTCCCAGTTGCTGCCGCTGTGAATGCAGCGGCCAAAAGCACTGATCGAAAAATGGTCATGCCGACATCTTCCTAATCTCTTGAGCCAAAGCTCAATGCAAAGTGGCACCACAAATTGTGACGCTTGTTTGTTGTCCGCCTGTCCGTTCGCTACTCTTCCGCGCGTGCTGCCAGTTACCTGCGCGGTTTCGCCATACCCGCTGAACCGCGCACTGGTGTGGCGCTTTCTTGACACCCCCAAGGCCCCTCACTAAGGTGCCCGCCGACGAATACCCCGCCGTGCATCGGCCCAACCCTTCAGAGTTCGGGCGAGTGTTGCCATGTCCAACAACGGCACAGACCACGGTTCGGGGCGCGGAGAGATCAGCCCGGAAGATCGAGAGGCGCTGAAAAGGCGCGCCGCGGGGCTGGGTCAGCGCCTCGAGCAGGTCAAGGCCAGACGGGCGCCTCAGCTCGACAATGCTGCTCGTGGGGCTGCTCTCGGGCAGGCCTTCAAGATCGCCATCGAATTGGTGGTTGGGGTGCTGTTCGGCGGTGTGGTCGGCTGGTTCCTCGACAGTTATTTCGGTTCGAGGCCCTGGCTGTTGGTGCTGTTTCTGGTGCTTGGCTTTGCGGCTGGCCTGAACAATGTGGTTCGGAGCGCTCGGCGAATGCAGGAGGCATCCGAACCGCTGCAACGGTCGGCATCGCCTGTGACAGAGCCGGACGAAGAGGACGATAGGTAGGGGGCTAGAGAGTGGCGACTGGCGCGGCAGAAGGGGCCCATGGCCCCATGCATCAGTTCGAGATCAATCGGCTCGCTGAGTTCGAGATCTTCGGCATCGATGCCTCTTTCACCAACTCTTCGCTTTTCATGGTTATCGGCGTAGCGCTGATCGTCGGTTTCCTTGCGCTGGCGACCAACGGCCGTTCGCTTGTACCGACCCGCCTGCAGTCCGTTGCCGAGCTCGCCTACGAGTTCATTGCCAACATGGTCCGCGAGAACGTGGGCACGGCCGGGATGAAATACTTCCCGTTCGTCTTCACCCTGTTCTCGTTCATCCTGGCCATGAACATGCTCGGGATGATCCCCTACTCCTTCACCGTCACCAGCCACATTATTGTCACCTTCGCGCTGGCGGCCCTGGTTTTCGTCGTTGTCACGGCGATCGGTTTCGCCCGTCACGGCCTCGGCTATCTGAAGCTGTTCGTGCCTGAGGGTGTTCCCTTCTGGCTCATGCCGCTCATCGTGCCCATCGAGCTCATCTCGTATCTCATTCGGCCGATCAGCCTCTCGGTTCGTCTTTTCGCGAATATGATGGCGGGCCACACGATGCTGAAGGTTTTCGCCGGCTTCGTGGTCAGCCTCGGCATCTTCGGCTTCGCGCCCCTGCTGTTCACTATCGCCTTCACGGGTCTGGAGTTCGTTGTGGCCTTCCTGCAGGCGTTCATCTTCACAGTGCTCACCTGCATCTACCTGAACGACGCCGTGAACATGCACCACTGATCCACGGGAGTGCCTGCATTCCCGGGTACTTTTCTGCAACTCAAGCGACCTCTGAAGGGAGACTGTAAATGGATCCGACGGCTGCCAAATTTATCGGTGCGGGCCTCGCCTGCTTCGCCCTCATCGGTGCCGGCATCGGCATTGGCAACATCTTCGGCAACTATCTCTCGGGTGCTCTGCGCAACCCGTCCGCGGCGCCTGGTCAGTTCACCAACCTACTGATCGGCTTCGCTCTCGCGGAAGCCACCGGCCTCTTCGGCCTGCTTATCGCGCTCATCATTCTGTTCGGTTGATCGAGGGAGTCGATCACGGGCGCCATCCTCGCCTAGAGGATATGCAATGCTCGCGATCGACATCCGCTCCGCCCGGAGACTGTCATGCTAGCTAGCCTCGTCGTGCTCGCCGCGGCAGCCGCGGAGGCGGCAAATCAGAGTGGAGGGCTCCCGCAGCTCAATCCTTCTGATTTCTCGCCTCAGCTTGTTTGGCTCGCCATAACTTTCGGGGCGCTCTACTTCATCCTGTCGCGCTGGTCACTGCCGCGCATCGCGGAAGTGATTGAGGAGCGGCGCAACCGCATTCAGCGGGATCTGGATGAAGCGGAACGCCTGAAAGCGGAAACCGAGAAGGCGTTGGCGGCCTACGAGCAGGAACTGGCCGCTGCCAGGGCACGGGCCAGTGCCATTGCCCGCGAGACCCGCGAGAAGCTCGCCGCCGAAGTCGAGGAGGAGCGGGCTCGGGTCGAAGCGCAGGTTAACGCCAAGATCGCAGAGGCCGAGAAGCGCATCAGCGAGATGAAGGCGCGCGCTCTGGCTCAGGTCAACGACATCGCGACGGAGACCGCCGGCTCCATCGTCGAGAAGCTGATCGGAGCCCAGGTCAGTGCGGACGAAGCTCGGCGCGCTCTTGAGCCGGTTCCAGGGGAGTAAGGCACCATGCTTGTGATGCTCGCCAACACCGGCTCAATCTTCAGCACTGCCGAGTTCTGGGTTGCGGCCGCGTTCGTTTTGTTCATCGGCCTGCTCGTCTACTACAAGGTTCCCGGCCTGATCACGAAGGCGCTCGATGAGCGCGCCGATGCGATCCGCCGTGAGCTGGACGAAGCTCGGCGCCTGCGCGAGGAAGCCCAACAGCTCCTCAACGACTATCAACGCAAGCGTCGCGAGGCTGAGGACGAGGCCAACGCCATCATCGAGCAGGCGAAGCGTGAAGCGGAGGCCCTCGCCGCCGAGACGCGTCAGAGCCTGAAAGAAAGCCTCGCGCGGCGCACCAAGCTGGCTGAGGAGAAGATCGCTCGGGCCGAGGCCCAGGCGCTCAACGAGGTCCGGGCCGCGGCTGTCGATGCCGCTATTGCTGCAGCCGAGCGGATCATTCGCCAGAAGGTGACGCCGGAGGTGAACGCGCAGCTGGTCGACCAAGGCATTGTCGACGTCAAACGGCGCCTGAATTGAGCCTTCGGCTCGCTGTCCCAGAAAGGCAAAGCCCCATTCCGGCAACGGAGTGGGGCTTCTTCTTTTCCTAAGGTCGAATTTCGCGACTGCGGATCGCATCACAGCTCGGCAATCAGCCAACCAAACCGAGCGATGCCTTCACGGATCGTAGCTTCATCCGGCAGCGAAGAGCTGAGCCGTAGCGTGCTGCGCCCGCGGCCGTCAGGCAAAAAAAGGCGGCATCCGGAATAAAACGCGACGCTGGCCCATTCACTGCCCTTTCCAACGGAGCAGCGGCATCGATCCCATTCTTGATCGTTAGCCGAACGAAAAGGCCCCCTTTTGGGCTCGTTCCAACTCACGCCCGAGGCATATGGTCGGTGAGCGCCTCAAGCATTGCATCCCGCCGCGCCGCTTTCATCGGGAAAAGCGCCGGGTCCGGATGCCACCGGCAAAGGAGATGATGTCAGGTCGATTGAGCAGCTTCAGCAGCTCGCGGATTTTCGGATGCCTTCACGCGAGCCGCACGATCGGCATATCGGGGGCTCCCACCCCGTAGACTCGTTCATGAAATTTCTCCGCTGTCGGGCAAGTATGTCAGCAATGCTGACCTAATTGCAATCAGACAGAAGGTCCGCCGGTCAGTTGGAAACGTTCCTTGATGCGGTTGAAAAGGCTGTCGCGAACGGAGCGATAGGCCTCCAGAATCTGCGCGCGATTGCCCACCTCTGCCACGAGCGACACGTCGAGCGTCGGCCAGTACTCTACGTCCACGGCCATCGTGCGGGTCAGCTCCAATGCCTGGTGGTGCGCCTCCGGCGACAGTGTGATGATCAGATCGAACGTCGTATCGTCGAGCTCACGGAGCGTTCGAGGGCGATGGCGACTGAGGTCGATGCCGATTTCGTTCATCACCTCCTGGACGAACGGGTCAGGCTCCCCGGCCCGAACACCGGCCGACTCCACATAAATTCTCGACCCCGCCAGGTGCCTCAGGATTGCCGCCGCCATGGGGGAGCGGATGACGTTCATGGTGCAGGCGAACAGTACAGCCTTGGGCTCTACCCCGGCCCCCCCGACCATTTCAGCCCTTCCAGTGCAGCGCACAGATCAGCGTGAACAGGCGCCGCGCCGTGTCGTGGTCTACCCTGATTTTCCCCTTTAGCCGTTCCATGAGGATTCGGCTGCCCTCATCGTGGAGCGCGCGCCGCCCCATGTCGATGGACTGAATGCGCGAGGGCGGCGCGGAGCGGATCGCATCGTAGTAGCTATCGCAGACGATGAAGTAGTCCTTGATCAGACGCCGGAGCGGTGAGAGGGACAGCACATGGGTGACGATGGGATCCACATGCTCGTTGCCCACGCTGAGAGCCAGCCGATCCTCGATCAGCCCTAGCGTCAGCTTGTATGGGCCGTCATCGCGACCTTCGAGCGCGAACGTATTGCAATCGAGGATGTCGTAGATCGCAACTTCCCGCTCGTGCTCGATATTCGGGTTGCAGCGCCGGATCGACTTCTCGTCAAGCTTGATAGCGATCAGCCGGGCAGTATCCGCTTTCGGTTGCTGCTGGAAGTCGTTCATCCCGAAAACTTCAGTCTTTCCCGGATTGCCTGATCTCGACAGACCGCCGATGCGCTTCGAGCCCCTCCGCTCGCGCCAGCGTCATGGCGGCGGGAGAGAGTTGCTCCAGAGCGGCGGCGTTGAGGCGGAGGATCGACGTGCGCTTCATGAAGTCGAGCACGCCGAGCCCCGAGGAGAAGCGAGCGCTGCGCGCCGTCGGCAGGACGTGGTTCGAACCGGCGACGTAATCGCCGATGACCTCAGGCGTGAGCGCTCCGAGGAAGATGGCGCCCGCGTTGCGGATGCGAGACGCCAGTGCGTCGGGATCTTGCGTGGCTATTTCCAGATGTTCGGCAGCGATGCGATCTGCAAGGGCTGGAGCTTCGTCCAGGGAGCGCAGCAGGATAACAGCCCCGAAGGTGTTCCAACTCTCCCCGGCGATGTTGCCCCGGGGCAACTCCCGCAGCTGGCGATCGACAGCGGCGCAAACGGCATCGGCGAATGCTGCGTCATCGGTCATCAGGATGGCCTGGGCGGCAGCGTCGTGCTCGGCCTGGGCCAGCAGATCAGCCGCAATCCACTCCGGATTGTTGTGGCGATCTGCGATGACGAGCACCTCCGACGGGCCAGCGATCGAGTCGATTCCGACTGTGCCGAAGACCTGGCGCTTTGCCGCCGCAACATACGCGTTCCCAGGCCCAACGATCTTGGCCACAGGTGCGATGGTCTGCGTGCCGTAGGCGAGTGCTGCGATGGCCTGAGCACCACCTACCCGATAGATCTCGCGAATTCCGGCAATGCGCGCGGCCGCGAGCACCAGCGGATTGAGCTCACCCCTGGGTGAAGGCACGACCATCACGATACGCGGGACGCCGGCAACCTGCGCCGGAACCGCGTTCATCAGCACGGAGCTGGGGTAAGAGGCGAGGCCGCCCGGAACGTAAAGGCCAACAGATTCAACAGCCGTCCACCGGTGGCCTAGCTCCGCGCCGATGGCATCCGTGTAACGCGCATCCTCAGGCCGCTGGCGCTCGTGATAGGCGCGAATGCGTTCGTGGGCGAGCTGCAGCGCCGCGATGACTTCTGGATCGGCCTGCTTCCAGGCCTGCTCGACCTCCTCGTCGCTGACGCGCAGGGTTTCGGGCGCAAGCTCCAGCTGGTCGAACTTGCGGGTCAGCTCTATGAGCGCCTCGTCGCCCCGAGCAATGACCTGATTGATGATGTCCCGGACTGCTGCCTCGACGTCGGGGGCGCTCTCACGCTTGGTGGCGAGAAAAGCCGAGAATTGCTCTTCGAATTTCGCGTCGGCGGTGTTCAGCCTGTGCGGCATTCGGCTTACCGCCCGACGGCGGTCCTCCTGAATTGACGAGGCAAAGAATCAAACGGTTTCGACGTCCGGATGCTCGGGCTTGCGGCGCGCGGTCCAGGCGGCACCCAAATCGCGCATCTCGGCCTCGATACACTCTACTTTGAGCCGGACCGCCGGACCGCCGGCAAAGAAAAGCGTCACATACCCGCCAGGCGGGTCGACCTCGTCGAATTTGATGGCGAGCAGCTCCAAGCACTGCTTCTTGGCTTTGAGGTCGAGCCCTTGACACTTGGCCTCAAGCACCCGCTCAAACCGAACCGCGGTTCGGCGTCGTTCCAGACCAACCTCTCCGTAACACCCCGTCGCCTTCGCCCAGTCGAATCTGTTCACGATCGCTGCAAACCGGTGAGCGGACGGCAAATACGCCATGTCACCAACCTGCAGCACCGCGTCCTGAACGTGCGCCGAGATCACGTTGAGATCTTCGGCGTCGAACGCCACGAGCTTGAGATCAGTCATAAAACTGCGTGTCCTACGCTCCGGGCAGCTCAGACAGCCCGCGACTTCCCCTAGCTGAGAGATAGCCGCGCCGATGCCGAGGTGCAACGGGTGCGACGCAGCTGACCAGCAGGCAAGCCTTCACGCCCGAGATGCGCTGATCTGCTCTCGGCGTCACCCTAAGCGGTTATGCGCTCGATGATTGCTCCGCAGGCCGACAACTTGTGCTCCAGCCGCTCGAAGCCCCGGTCGAGGTGATAAACGCGGTTGATCATCGTTTCCCCGTCCGCGATCAAGCCGGCAATGACCAGCGACACTGAGGCCCGAAGATCCGTGGCCATCACCTGCGCCCCGCGCAGACCCTGAACCCCACTGATGGTCGCCGTATCGCCATGGAGCTTAATGTCGGCACCGAGACGAACCAGCTCCTGCACGTGCATGAAGCGGTTCTCGAAAATGGTTTCGCGGATGACGCTGGTCCCACGAGCGGTCGTGGTCAGCGCCATGAGTTGTGCCTGCAGGTCGGTCGGGAACCCGGGATACGGCTGGGTCTCGATCGAGACGGGCTCAAGATGTCCACCATCCCGCGATACCCGGATGCCGCCCTCCTCAATCGTAACTGTGGCCCCAATGCGCCGGAGGACATCCAGGGGTGTCTCCAGCAATTCGGGCCGCGCCCCTTCCAGGAACAGCTCGCCCCCGGTCGCCGCTACGGCGAATGCGTAGGTTCCGGTTTCGATTCGATCAGGGAGCACCGTGTGGACCGCGCCTTCCAGCCGATCCCTGCCCTGGATTCTCACCGTCGAGGTGCCGATGCCCTCGATCTTGGCACCCATCTTCACCAGGCAGTTTGCGACGTCGGCCACCTCGGGCTCGCGCGCGGCGTTCTCGATGACTGTCTCACCTTTGGCCAGCGTCGCCGCCATCATGACGTTGTGCGTCGCGCCAACCGACACCTTCGGGAAAATAATCCGGTTACCCCGAAGCCCCTTCGGCGCGCGGGCCACGACGTAGCCGCCATCAATGTCGATTTCCGCGCCGAGCGCCTTCATGCCCATGAGGTGCAGATCCACCGGCCGCGTGCCGATGGCACAGCCACCGGGCATGGACACCCGCGCCTCACCCATGCGCGCAAGCAGCGGCCCCAGTACCCAGAAGCTTGCCCGCATCCGGCTCACCATCTCGTAGGGCGCCGTCGTATCGACGATGTCTCGTGCCGTGAGGTGGAAGGTTTCGCCGATATGCTGATTGTTCCCCGCCCGCTTGCCGTCGACCGAATGATCCACGCCGTGGTTGCGCAGTATGCGCGCCAGCAGGTTCACGTCGGCGAGGTTGGGGACGTTTTTCAAGGTCAGGCGATCCTGCGTCAGCAGGCTCGCGATCATCAGCGGCAGGGCGGCGTTCTTGGCGCCCGAAATGGGGATTTTTCCCTTGAGGCGCTGGCCACCAACGATCTTGATACGGTCCATTAGGCTTCCCGTGAGTGAGGCGTGAGCCGAATCCTAGTGCAGGCGAAATGCGCCCGAATCAGGATCGCGTCAAATCAAGATAGCTCCCGGCGGTTTCTGAAACGTGCAGCTCCACAATTGCCCGCAAGGCGATTCGCTCGCGCGGCGTGATTAACTTAGGAAGCCTTTTCCTCGACGTCTGCCTCAGTCGTCTGCCGCACCCGGGCGCGGCGCGCACGTGCAAGCGCCTTTCGCTTCAGCAAGTTGGCGCGCAGCTCCTGCGCCAGGCGCTCCCGTCTTTCGGCCCGAGGATCCTTCCGGGTTTGATGCTGATGCGTTTCGTTCGACATCGAAGCTGTTCGCTTACATTGCCGCTACGCTTGCCTACCATTCACCTAGCTGCGTCGGAGCCAAGCGGCAACCCTTACACAATAGGCCAACAAGGGCCCTCTGTGCGCTTGACGGGCCGCGCGAGGAGCGGCACGCTGACGCGGGAGGATGATCTGGAGCGCCCGGCGTCTCAGCGGGCGGCTTGGAGATCGCAGGGCCAGCCTCCTCGGTGGTGGCCCGGAACGAAGGTGGCGCCATGATCATCAAGATCCTGGGCTCGGCTGCCGGTGGCGGCTTCCCGCAGTGGAACTGCAACTGCCGCAACTGTGCCGATGTGCGCCGGGGCGTCACTGGACTGGAGCCGCGCACACAATCCTCTCTGGCTGTCAGCATCGATGGGCGCAACTGGACGCTGCTCAATGCTTCACCCGACCTGCGCCAGCAAATCGCCGCTACGCCCGAGCTCAACCCGGCAAGCCTGGATCCACCACGCAGTAGCCCCATCAAGAGCGTGGTCTTGACGAATGCCGACGTGGATCATGTCGCCGGGCTACTGAATCTTCGAGAAAACCAGCCTCTCTTCCTTTATGCAGACCGGCGCGTGCTCTCAGCGCTCGCCCAGAACGTCATCTTCAACGTGCTGGATGAGGAATACGTAGCCCGCGTGCCCATTCAACGGGATCGTATGTTCGAGCCGGCGGGCTGTCCGGGCCTCGGCATCGAGGCGTTTGCCGTCCCTGGCAAGGTGGCGCTTTACCTCGAAGACGAAAAAGCCGGCTCGGATTTCGGCACCGCCGAAGGCGACACTATCGGGCTCAAGCTCATCGACCTGCGGACCGGGCGTTTTGCCTGCTACGTGCCTGGCTGCGCTGCCGTGGACGATGCCCTCATACGCCGCATGACAGGGGCAGCTGTCATCCTGTTCGACGGCACGCTTTACTCGGACGACGAGATGATCCTGCTCGGCCTCTCGCAGAAAACCGGCCGTCGCATGGGCCACATCAGCATGTCGGGCCCCGATGGTTCCGTGGCCGCATTAGCGCGACTCCAGGCCGACCGGCGCATCTTTACGCACATCAACAATTCCAACCCGGTGCTGCGGAAGAGTTCACCCGAGCGGGAGTGGGTCGAAAGCGCAGGCTGGGAAGTTGCATGTGATGGAATGGAGGTCATCGTCTGATGGACCCGATGTCACCCGAAGAGCTGGAGCAGCAAATCCGCGCCGTCGGCGCCGAGCGCTATCACGACAAGCACCCTTTCCACCGCCTCCTCCACTCGGGAAAGCTCACAAAGGGCCAGGTGCAGGCCTGGGCCCTTAACCGCTACTGCTACCAGGCGGCCGTTCCGCGCAAGGACGCGGCCCTCATGAGTCGGACCACCGATCGCGAGCTGCGGCGCGAGTGGGTGCACCGCATCCTGGACCACGACGGCTATGGTGATGAGGAAGGTGGAATAGAGCGCTGGCTCGCGCTGACGGATGGTCTGGGGCTCGACCGCGAATACGTCACCTCGATGCGCGGCGCCCTGCCGGCCACAAAATTTGCCGTCGAGGCCTACGTCAACTTCGTGCGCGAGCGTTCGCTGGTGGAGGCCGTCGCATCATCGCTGACTGAGCTTTTCGCCCCGGCCATCCATCGCGAGCGCATCGCCGGAATGCTCGAGAACTACGACTTCATCGACGAAAAGGTCATGGCCTACTTCCGGCGCCGCCTGACCCAGGCGCCGCGCGACGCGCAGTTTGCCCTCGAGTACGTCAAGCGGCACGCAACGACGCGTGAGTTGCAGGAGCTTTGCATCGAAGCCGTGCGCTTCAAATGCAACGTCCTGTGGGCCCAGCTCGACGCCCTGCACCATGCGTACGTGTCACCAGGCCTCATCCCCCCGGGCGCCTTCCGGCCAGAGGATGTCGCCTGAGACAACGAGCGGCTTGATGGACCATCGGCCATGCTTGCGAACCGGGAAGCAATGCGTTAGACCGGGGCCCACGCAAGGAGACGCTGCCGTAGCTCAGTGGTAGAGCACTCCCTTGGTAAACTTGCCCACCTGCCCGGAAACGGGCAGGCACGCACCGCCCAAAGTCGGGGAAACCGTCCGGTCCGGCCGACGGCAATCCCGAGCCAAGCCCGGTTCTCCGGGAAGGTGTAGAGGCCAGACGGGCGGCATCTAAGGGCCCCATGGGCCTATGATGAAGGGATGGTCCAGCGCACAAACGCCGTGAGGCGGGCGCGAAAGCGCCGGTGTGATGAAGGGAGAGGTCGACAGTTCAATCCTGTCCGGCAGCACCATTTCGAATTCGATCCCTGTTATCCCAAATAATTCGTTTGGCCTCCGATTCCACGAAATCGGTTCCGCTCGCGATTTCGTGATCTTTTGTTGCGGCTGCAAATTGCTCCCGTAATAGATTTTTTGCGAAATTTGCGGTTGCCGGTGCCGGGCTGTTCCTTGACAACCTCCGCTTTCCACGCGACCATTTCCCCAACCAAAAAACATAACGTGGAAACTGAGGACAGCACTCCCCCGCAGAGCTGTCGCCCAAGGGAGACCACGAATGAAAGGCAGGCGAATTGCGGGCTTGCCGCACCGCATCAAGAATTGCCTCGCTTTGCTTCTCAGTTCAGCAGCTTTCCTGATTGTGCCTTGCGCTGCCACAATATCGGCAATCGCCCAAACGCCTGATACAAAGACTGACACGAGAGAATCTCAGCCGGCGGAAATCCAGCGCATCGATATTGTGCTGGCGCGTGAACTGCAAAATTTGCCGCCTCCCCTTTCGCTTCTCGACTTTCCGCCAAAAGACAGAGGAATTGCCGGCGCCGAACTCGCGATCAGAGACAACAACACCACGGGCCGTTTTCTGAAACAGGAATTTTCGCTCGAAGTTGTCGAGGCACCTTCGACGGAAGAATTGGTTTCAAAGGTTATAGAACGCGTAAAGGCCGGAGCCCGTTTCGTCGTGACAGATGCGCGGGCAGAAACAGTCCTTGCCCTCTCCGATGCTCTGCGAGATGAGACAGCCCTCATTTTCAACGCAGGTGCGAGCGACGACAACTTGCGCGAGGAAAATTGCCGAAGGAACGTCCTCCACACAGCGCCCTCGCGCGCGATGCTGACCGATGCATTGGCGCAATATCTTGTCTGGAAACGCTGGCGGAACTGGTTTCTGGTCCACGGTACCCGGCCAGAAGATCTCGCGTACGCGGAAGCGCTCAAGCGCTCGGCGAAACGGTTCGGCGCGAAAATCGTCGAGGAGCGGCCTTTCAATGTAGATCTCGGTAATCGCCGTGCGGATGGCGGTCACGAGCAGATCCAACAGCAAATTCCAACGTTCACCCAGAACGCTCCTGACTACGATGTACTAATCGTTGCCGATGAGCTGGATCAGTTTGGAAGCTATCTCCCGTTCCGCACATGGGAAGCCCGGCCAGTCGCCGGAACGCAGGGCCTGGTGCCCGAAAGTTGGCACCCCTCGCTTGAGCAATGGGGCGCAACGCAGCTGCAAAGCCGGTTCCAGAAACTGGCCAACCGGCCGATGACGCCGCGCGATTACGATATTTGGGTTGCCGTCCGATCGATTGGCGAAGCTGCAACAAGAACGCGCGCGAACGATCCTGAAAAGCTTATCGCCTACATCAAATCACCCGGCTTCGACGTTGCGGGCTTCAAGGGGCGTAAGCTGTCTTTCCGGGCCTGGAATGGGCAGCTTCGTCAACCAATTCTCGTATCTACCGCCAAGCTGCCTGTAACGGTCTCACCGCAACCCGGTTTTCTTCATCAGTTTACCGATCTCGACACGCTCGGTGTCGACCAGCCAGAAACGAAATGCCGCAATTATGCGGGCTAAGAAACACGGATCAAAAGGGGGGAGGGCGAGGAAATGTTGACCAAGGGAGGAGCATTTGTTCCGCAAGCAACGTTTCGCCGTATCGGCCTTGGCTGCCGGGGTTCTTCTCTTCGCGCCCCAGGCCTTTGCCCAAACTGTCTTTGTGACGAATGAAAAAGATAATTCTGTCACGGTCATAGACGGCAAGACGCTCGAGGTCATCAAGACCGTCCCCGTTGGTCAGAGGCCGCGCGGCGTTACGCTTTCCAAAGACGAGAAATGGCTGCTGATCTGCGCGAGCGACGACAATAACGTGCAGGTGTTCGACGCGCGGACGATGGAGCTCGTCAAAACGCTGCCCTCCGGACCCGATCCGGAGCTGTTCATCCTCCATCCGTCTGGCAACCCGCTCTATATCGCCAACGAGGACGACAACCTCGTCACCGTCGTCGACATCGAGAAAGGTACTGTCCTTGCCGAGATTCCAGTGGGCGTGGAGCCGGAGGGCATGGGCATCAGCCCTGACGGCAAACTGTTGGTGAATACCTCCGAAACCACCAACATGGCCCATTTCATCGACACGGAAACGTTCGAGGTCATCGATAACGTCCTCGTCGACAGCCGGCCGCGTTTTGCGGAGTTCACCTCCGACGGCTCGCAAGTTTGGGTCAGTGCAGAAATTGGAGGCACCGTCACGGTCATCGATCCCAAGTCCCGTGAAATTCTCACGAAGATTACGTTCGACATTCCAGGGGTCAGCAAGGACGCGATTCAGCCGGTTGGTGTCCGCGTGACGAAGGATCGCTCGAAGGCTTTCGTTGCCCTGGGTCCGGCCAATCGCGTTGCCGTGGTCAACGCCCAAACTTTCGAAGTCGAGAAGTACCTGCTGGTCGGTCAACGTGTCTGGCAGCTCGCCTTCTCGCCTGACGAGCGGTTTCTCTACACCACCAATGGCACGTCAAACGATATCTCCGTCATCGATGTCGAAAAATTGCGGGTGATCCGCTCGATCAAGACCGGCCGCTATCCCTGGGGCGTCGTTGTGGCGTCGTTTTAACCTTTTTAGGAGGAAACTCGCGATGCGTCTGTTGCCAATTCTCGCCGCCCTTGCCGCACTTACCATCGCAACACCTGACATGGCTCGCGCTGCAGGCGATCTTGCCGTAAAGCCCGTAAAACTACCCGTTCTGGAAATTGGCCTTGGTGACGCCGGTTATGGCGTTTCTCAAAAGGATTTTGAACTTGAAACCGGCAAGGCCTACCAGCTCAAGATCAAATCTACCGGCGCAAAGGAATGCGCATGGCGAGCGCCACAGCTCGCCAACAACATGTGGCTGCGCAAGGTCGAAGTGAACAAGGTGGAGATCAAAGCTAGCCACCTGCAGGAAATCGAGATGGAAGAGGAAGGCGAAGCCGAATTATTCTTCGTGCCAATTCGCCCAGGTACCTTTCAATGGAGCTGTGCTGGTCTGGAAGAAAAAGGCATGGCGGGCAAATTCATCGTGAAGTGAGGTGATGCAGGAGGCAACGGCACAGCAGGTCTCTGAAGCCGAACCCAGCGCATTGGAAGTGCGCGGTGTCAGCCACAGGTTTGGCGCCAAGGTGGCGCTGGAGAATGTTTCCCTTACGGTCCCGAGAGGCCGCTTTGTTGTGCTTCTCGGGCCAAATGGTGCTGGCAAGTCGACCCTTTTCGCACTCATCACCCGTCTTTACGACAACGTCACTGGCGAAATTCGCATTATGGGCTTTGATGTGCGGCGGAATTCAACCGCTGCCTTGCAGCAGCTCGGCGTCGTCTTTCAGAGCCGCAGCCTCGATCTTGACATCACGGCACTGCAGAACCTCATCTATCACGCTGCCCTCCACGGAATTGGCCGACGGGAAGGTCGACGGCTGGCACAGAATGCTCTGGAAGGCGTCGGATTGGCCGACCGTGCGCGAGACAAGGTGCGCACCCTTTCGGGCGGTCAGGCACGAAGGCTCGAGATCGCGCGTGCTTTGCTTCACGGCCCCGCTTGTCTGCTGCTCGACGAACCCACCGTCGGTCTCGATATCGCGTCGCGCGAGCGCGTGATCGAAATTGTGCGAGGGCTGGTAAAGAACAGAAGCGTTGGTGTTCTTTGGGCCACTCATCTCGTCGACGAAGTCAATCCGGACGATGATCTCGTTCTCCTGCACAAGGGACGCATCCAATACTCCGGGCCGGCAAGAGAACTTATCAAGATGGCTCAGGCCGACAGCCTGAGAGCTGCGTTTATGCAAATGACCGAAGCGGAGGCCGTTGAGCCCTTATGAGCTCGGCATCTACCCCGCGTCGCCTTGGTGTCGCTGCCTATTGGGCTTGCTTTTGCGGCATCATCTGGCGTGAAGTCCTGCGCTTCTTGCACCAGCGCGAGCGATTTCTTGCAGCGCTTGTCCGTCCGCTCGTCTGGCTTTTCATTTTTGCAGCCGGTTTTCGACAGGTCCTCGGCGTTTCGATCATCCCCCCTTACGAGACGTACGTGCTTTACGAGGTTTTCGTCACGCCGGGCCTCATCGGGATGATCCTGCTCTTCAATGCCATGCAGTCGTCGTTGACGATGGTTTACGATCGCGAAACGGGCGCCATGCGCACGTTGCTGGTCAGCCCTTTCCCTCGCTCATTTCTCCTGGTTTCGAAGCTGCTGGGCGGTGTCGCTGTCGCCGTGTTGCAGGCTTACACCTTTTTGCTCATCGCCTATTTCTGGGAAATCGAGCCCCCGCTCATCGGATATCTCACGCTACTCCCGGCCCTGGTCCTTGCAGGATTGATGCTTGGTTCTCTCGCCCTCTTCATATCCTCGGTCATCCGTCAGCTCGAGAATTTCGCTGGCGTGATGAACTTCGTTATCTTCCCGATGTTCTTTGCATCCTCGGCCCTCTATCCGCTCTGGCGCATTCGGGAATCGAGCCCCCTGCTCTACGAAATTTGCCGGCTCAACCCGTTTACCCACGCGGTAGAGCTCATTCGCTTTTCGCTTTATGCGAAATTGGCCCCTATACCACTGATGCTGGTCGCCGGTTTCACCCTATTCTTTCTGGCTGCTGCGATTTTCGCCTATAATCCTTCCAAGGGGCTTATGGCCCGGCGAAAAGCGCCCGCCGATGGAGGATCGTGAAATGCCAGCACCCCGTTGGCTTCTGCCGTTTGTCGGTACACTCGCATTGGCGACCTGCTCGAGTACGGTTCTGGCCGCCGAGGCATCGAGGGATCAATCCGAATGGCCCTGCGTTCAACACAAGGTCGACAGGCTCTCATCCGCCCAGATGTGGGATGGTCCGCCAGTCGAGGATCTGACTGGATGGCGAGAGGACAAGTCGATCCAAAAGCTCGTGCCGGTTCTGACAAGCCGCAGGGTTCCCATCGACGACGCTCGCAAAGCCATCGATGACTTCGCCCAGTCCCTGCCAGAGGAGCAACGAGACCAAAAACTTAAGCTCCTTTTTGCCGCTGTTCTGGATGCCACCAATCGCGACCGCGCTGTCGTTATGGCAGGCATCGAGCGTTTTCAGCGGCGTCAGCGCGAGCGCGCAGTTGCAATCGAAAAGCAGAGCGCCGAACTTCGTGACCTGCGCGCCTCTAAAGACGTGTCCCCCGCCAAAGTCGCTGAAGCGCAGCAGGCCTACGATTGGGCTGTGCGCGTATTCTCAGAAAGGCAACAAGCGATTCCGCTGGCGTGCGAAGTGCCCGTTCTTATTGAACAGCGGCTCTTCGCCATAGCGCAGGAAATTCGTGCGCGCATGACGGAATAGCGTGAGTTCTAGTGCCGCGGCTTGGTGATAGGATTTGAGTGCTCGTCCAGTAGAGGCACGCCATAGTCTAGCAACACGGCATCAATATCGCCTTGCCGCTTGGCGATGATCCTGTTGAGCTCCCGCTTCCACTCATCCTCGAGATTGCGAACGCCAAAGGTGATCCGATAAATCATGCGAGGCCCAACAGTCTCCTTGAGGAGCGGAACGACCTCGAGCTTTTCTCCATTCCGACTCGCGAAATAACCCGCGATCGGCCCCCATAAAACCCCCGCATCGATTTCACCGGAGCGGATGTCCGCAATCATTCTCTCTGCAGGCGAGTCATAGCGCCGATCCACCATCAGGGGGTAAGGGCGGGCGTGGGTCATGAGGCCTAGCCTTGCCATCGTCGCACTGGGCGGCGTACCGGCAATGATACCGATGCGACGATCCTTGAGACGCGGATCGCTGAGCGTATCCACGCCGTCAAGACCATTGTTTTTCCGGTAAACGAGGGCGTAGGCCGTGCGATAATAATGATTGGTATTCAGAACAAGCTCATCGCCTTGCGCATACCCGATGATGACATCGCAGCGCTTCGCAAAAAGCGTGTTGCGTACAAAACCGATGGCTTGCGGAAACCAGGTGTAGGTAACCGGCACGCCCAGTTCATCGGCTACGATTTCGGCGATCTTGTTTTCAAAGCCCTCCCCCTTGTCGCTTGAGAAGGGCATATTGGCCGGATCGGCGCACACGCGCAGGCTTGTTCGATCCACCAGATCTACTCGTTGGCCTTCAGCGGCCAACGTACCACCACAGACGAAGCTTAGGAGAACAGCTCCGATAACAACGGAAAATCGCCTAGTTTTCGCCAAGGCAGGTCTTCTCGTAATCTCTTGCAGCCTGGGGCTTGTCGGCGCGTTTCGCTGGACGACCTCGAGGAATTGCACCATCGGCACGCGCCTTGAGGTACACGTAGATATCGTCGATAAAGCACATGACATTGTGATTGGTGCCGAACGCCGGCATGACGCTCTGCTTGTCGGCCCGCACGACTTCACGGCCACTCGCCACGACCAGCATGAAGTCATCGTAACTCATCGTTTTGAGCGATTGCACGAGAGCCGGGGCATAGGTCGATCCCTCGCCGTCTGGTCCGTGGCATACATGGCATTCCGCGTGATACCTGCGAAAACCGGAATATGTGTACCAGTCTACCGTACCATCCTCAGCAACGTGGTATGTCGGGGTTCCGTCTTCCGTTTCCCATTTTCCGTCGACGTTTTTCTTTTTCTCTTCCGCGCCCGACGTAAGGCTACTGAAAGACAATAAGAGCGCTGCGAGAATGAGTGCGAATCCAGCTCTTTGCACGATGGATCCCAGCTTCTTTCTTTGTTCAATTTTTTCAGCGCTTGTAGCGAACCGGTGCGAGAAAATCTCGCGCCGGTTCGACATTTCTCTTTACGCCTACGGCAACGTAAACACCGTCAGCGTGCCACCAAGAGCCGTGTAGTCACGCAGCCCGGCATATCCACCGACGGCACCAAGGCCTTCCGTCGGGTTCGTCAGGCCGGCCGCGAGACCGATGCCAGCCCAGCCGCCAACACCCGACAGAACGGCGACGTACTGCTTGCCGTTGTGGCTATAGGTCATGACGTTGCCGATAATTCCGGAAGGCGTCTTGAACTTGAACAGCTCCGTGCCGTCCTTTTCGTCGACAGCCTTCAGGTAGCCTTCGAGCGTGCCGTAGAACACGATGCCGCCCGCGGTCGCCAAAGCGCCGGACCAGACGGAGAACCGCTCCGGCTTCGACCACACGATCTTCCCTTCACCGGCGTCCCAGGCGATGAAATTACCCATGCCGCCGTGACTGCCCGGCGCTGGGAACATCGACACGGTCGCGCCGACGTACGGCTGGCCTGCCGTGTACGACACCCTGTACGGCTCGTAATTCATGCAGACGTGGTTCGTCGGCACGTAAAACAGACCCGTGCGGGGCGAGAAAGCGGCAGGTTGCTGGTCCTTCGTACCTAGCGCTGCCGGACAAATGTTCTTCGTATCGACGTCTTCGCCATTCAGGAATGTCGACTTTTCAGGCACGACCACCGGCCGACCATACCGCGGGTCGTTCTTGTCCATGACAACACCGGTCGTCCAATTGACTACCGGGTCATATTTCTCGGCAACCAGCAATTCGCCAGTCACCCGGTCGAGCGTGTACGCGATGCCATTCCGGTCGAAATGGACCAACGCTTTCCGCATCTGCCCGTTCACCGGAATGTCGACCAGGATCATCTCGTTGACGCCGTCATAATCCCACTCGTCGAACGGCGTCATTTGATAGGCCCATTTCGCTACGCCAGTGTCCGCATCTCGCGCGATAATGGACATGGTCCACTTGTGGTCGATCGGCTTGCCATCCGGACCAGCGCGCTGGACGGGGTTCCACGTGCCTGGATTTCCGGTCCCGTAGTAAATCAGGTTTGTTTCGGGATCGTAGGAGAACCAGCCCCAGGTCGTGCCGCCGCCGAGCTTCCACTGGTCACCGTTCCAGGTTTTCAAGGAAGAATCCTTGCCGACGGGTTTCCCGAGAGACATCGTCTTCTCAGGATCGAACAGGATCTCCTCATCTGGACCAACCGAGTAAGCGCGCCAGACAAGCTCACCGGTCTTCGCGTTGTAAGCCGTGATGTGGCCACGAACGCCATACTCGGCACCCGAAATACCGACAATCACCTTATCCTTGACGGGCAAAACAGTGGCCGTGTTGGTTTCGCCCTTTTTGGGGTCACCATTGACGACCTGCCATTTCACCTCGCCTGTCTTGGCGTCGAGGGCGACAAGCGTGGTATCTGCCTGATGCAAGAAGAGCATGCCATCAGCGTAGGCAAGGCCACGATACACCGTATCGCAGCACATCACCCCAATGACGGAGGGATCCTGCTTCGGCTCGTATTTCCAAAGGATCCGCCCCTCGTTGTTCAAGTCCAGGGCGTAGACGATGTTGGGGAAAGGTGTGTGGACATACATGATATCGCCGATAACCAGCGGCGATCCCTCATGTCCGCGCAGTACGCCCGTTGAAAACGTCCACGCGACCTTCAAGTCCTTAACGTTGTCGCGGTTTATTTGGTCGAGTTTTGAATATCGCGTATTGGCGTAGTCGCCGGTTTGCAGCACCCATTGCTCGGGTTTGGCAGACTCTTTGAGAACGCTCTCATTCGCTGCCGTCGGTGGGGCTAATGCGGCCACCGCCAGCATTGCACCCGCAAGTGCAATTTTCTGCATGGCGCCACTCCTTGCACAGTGCGTTTCCCAGGTGGAATGGTAGCGTTCGCCTCGTTATTGCAGCCAAGCCCCGGTGCCCCAATCCTAGGCCGGCGAAAGGAATGCGGCATTTGTTCGCCATCCAACCATTCCTTTGAGCGAAGGCTACCAATAATTCATCCTAGGCCCGGTTCGCCCAACATTCAAGCTGAACCTGCTCGTTCCGAACACTAATGAGAAATTTTCGGACATTTGATCGTTGCCGAAACACCCGAAAAATCGGTCGCCTGCATTTTCAGAAGCAGCGGAGCTCCGCTTCAACCTGCGCGCGCCTCAGTTCGTCGATTTTGGCTCGCATTTGCGGAGTGAAGAAAATCGCCGCCTGCTCGCCGCCTTTTTGGCGAACGCTCAATATGGTTTCGACTTCCTCGTATTGCTCATAGGGCAACAAAGAGGCGATGACGTCGATGGAACAAGAGCATTTTCGGAGCGTTTCTCTTGTTTGACCGTTCACCTGCATACAGGCGAAGACGTAGTCTGCGCGCGCCTCGGTGGGATAGTCGTTTGTCGGCAATTCGACGGCGATAGCACCTGCCGCTGTCGCTGGAAGCACCAATGCGGCGAGCATCGCTCTGAGTTTGCCCATGGCACTTCTCCTCTCCGGTCCGAAACTCGACGAAACGCGTAGTTGGAATTCCGGTCTCGACTTTTGACTTCTCGATCCGAGACAGGATAAATCGGAAAGGGCGCATGAACAATTCTTGCGGGAAACAACGGGTCTTCCGCAGTGAATATGACATCACGAATTTGTGAAATTTGGGCTTGACGAGCTATTCGAATAATTGGTCTGGGCGGCGATGCGCAAGGTTCGCCGTTCGGACGCAGTGCGTTTCCTGGAGCGAGCTTGCGCCCCCGCCGTAGGCTAGAGGTATCGACAGGCAGAATTAGATATGATCACCCTCATCATTTCGGCTTGCCTTCTGAGCAACGTTAACATTTGCCGCGACCACCGCATTCCCCTCACGGCGGAAGTCTCGACAGTCCAGTGTCTCTTTTCTGCCCAGCTGCAAATCGCGCGCTGGTCGGAAGAGCATCCCCAATGGAAAGTCGTCCGCTGGCGTTGCCGGCCTGCCAACGAGGACGATATTTGAAGCACTGCATCGTTCCGACTCAGTGACGTCCTCGCGTTCTGCGAGCGCCCAATCCGGTACCCAGTCATCCAGCGGCGCGGCAACCCTCCGCGAGGCCTACTGCTGTTCCCTGCAATTTCGCATGTGCGCACAGCAGTGCACCTTGTGTGCAGCGCACAGTTGACAAGCCCCCTCAAAACCATCGAAAGCTTCGACCCCAGTTCGGGGATCAGTCTCGAAATCACAATCCACGAAAAAACTTGGATGAACGAGGATGGACGAAGCGGCAGCACGAAACGCTTTCGAAAAAGCGGTTGAGACACAGCGTCCCGATTTTGAGACGTTCTTTCTCTCGCGGCTTTTTGGTTTGACTTTTTCCTACACCGACGAAACCTGCCGGATCGAGTTTCCAATTCATGACTTCATGTTCAATCCGCAGGGTACGCTGCACGGCGGCGTAATTGCCTTCGCATTGGACGTGGCCATGGGCCACCTGCTGAAGCATGTGACCGGCGTTCCCGGCACGACACTCGAAATGAAGGTGCAGTATCTTTCACCATTACGGCCGCCGCACGCCGTCTGCGAGTCGCGTTTCTTGCGGAAGGGTCAAACGATTTCTTTTTTAGAAGCCCGGATGTGGGATCATGAGGGCACGCTCGCCGCGGTTGCTAACGCCACCTGGCGGATGGGAAAATCTCTAGCTGAACGCTAGCGGCGGGCCCGCCGTCGAATCTCCCGGCAACCCAAGCGCATTTCGGAAATTGTTCTCACAATAAGCACGCCAGAAATTCGACCTTGGTATGCCACAGGTTGTCAGTGGCTGAAGAGCGTGCAAGATGCAAGAGCTCTACTCAGCAAAGTTCGCCTGAGGGATTTGTCATAATTCACTATCCTTAAGGGTGACCATCATGAAACTGAAATTCCGAAATCTCGCCATTGCCGCAGCAACCGTTTTAGGCGCGGCAATGGCTAACCCAGCGATTCACGCAGCTAACTATCCCACGAAACCAATCACGATGCTGGTGCCGTTTTCGGCCGGCGGTCCCACCGACACAGTCGCGCGGCTTCTGGCGCAAGCCATGGGCGCGGATCTCGGCCAGCAGGTCATCGTCGAAAACGTCGCCGGGGCCGGCGGCACTCTCGCGCCCGAACGTTTGACCCGCAGCGCGCCCGACGGCTACACCATCCTTATCCATCACATCGGCATGTCGACAGCGCCGACGCTGTACCGCAAGCTCCGCTACAATCCGCTGGAGGACTTCGAGCACATCGGCCTCATCAACGAGGTGCCGATGACCATCGTCGCCCGTAAGGACTTCCCGCCGAACACCCTCACCGAGCTGGTCGAGTACGTCAAAGCGAACAAGGACAAGGTCACCTACGCCAACGCCGGCATCGGTGCCGCCTCGCACCTGTGCGGTCTCCTCTTCATGTCGACGGTAGGGGTGCAGGTGACCACGGTTCCCTATAAGGGCACCGGCCCGGCCATGAATGATCTTCTCGGCGGTCAGGTCGACTTCATGTGCGACCAGACGACGAACACCACTAGCCAGATCAAGGGCGGCAAGATCAAGGTTTACGCGATCACCACGGGCAACCGCGTGTCATCCCTCCCGGATGTGCCAACCACCAAGGAGGCAGGGCTGCCCGAACTCGAGGTATCCGTGTGGCACGGGCTTTATGCGCCCAAGGGCACCCCAAAGGAGATCGTTGAGCGGCTGAGCAAGTCCTTGCAGGTCGCGCTGAAGGATCCGACGGTGATTGAGCGCTTCGGCGACCTTGGCACCGAGCCGATAGCCCAGGAGCGGGCAACGCCGCAGGCCCACCGCGATTTTCTCAAGGCCGAGATCGACAAGTGGGCCCCGATCATCAAGGCTGCGGGGACCTATGCCGACTGACAAGAACTGCGCCGTCGATGCCTCCGGATCTTCGACGGCGTGGTCTCATCTCTGAAAACTTCTGGGCTTGCGTCCAGGCCGCTTGCTCTGGGTGCAAGTGTTGGTCGTTCGCCATAGCTGATGCCGCCTTTCAGCGGCGAGAACCAAGGTAATGTCGATCCGTAATCCCAAGGACTTCTGGGCCGGCCTGATCTACGTCGTGCTAGGTCTCGCCGCCGTCTACATCGCTCAGGACTACGAAATGGGTACCGCGACCCGAATGGGCCCCGGCTACTTCCCGACGCTGCTCGGCGGATTTCTGGCGCTGATTGGCGTCGTGTCGCTCGTTCGGTCTTTCTATGTCCCCGGAGAGCCGGTGGGCGCCCTGGCGCTCAAGGCAACGCTCCTGATCTGCGGCGCAACCTTGCTTTTCGGGCTCATGCTTCGCGGCGCCGGCATGATCGTCTCCATGATCGTGATGCTGCTGATCAGCTCCTACGCCAGCGTTCGCTTTCGTCTAGTGCCGGCTGTTCTCCTGGCGGTAGGAATAACAGCCTTTTGCGCCCTGGTGTTCGTCCGAGGACTTGGGGTCCCCATGCCACTGGTAGGCTCCTGGTTCGGGGGGTAACGGTCGATGGAGCTGCTCAACAATCTCGCCGTCGGCTTTGAAGCCGCTCTCACTTGGACCAATCTGGTCTACTGCTTCATCGGCGTTTTCCTGGGCACGTTGATAGGCGTGTTGCCGGGCCTCGGGCCGACGGCGACCATTGCCATGCTGCTGCCGATTACATTCACCCTGCCCCCGGTGTCGGCCCTCATCATGCTGGCCGGCATTTATTATGGATCGCAGTACGGGGGCTCGACGACTGCCATTCTTGTAAATCTGCCGGGTGAGGCGGCTTCCGTCGTCACAACACTCGACGGTTACCAAATGGCGCGTCAGGGCCGTGCCGGTGTCGCCCTGGCGACCGCGGCAATCGGCTCGTTCTTCGCGGGCACCGTCGCGACGGTCATCATTGCGTTCTTTGCGCCGCCACTTGCCGAGATCGGCCTGATGTTCGGCGCCGCCGAGTATTTCTCGCTGATGGTGCTTGGCCTCGTGGCCGCAATCGTACTCGCGCGCGGCTCGCTGCTTCATGCCCTTGGGATGGTCGTCCTCGGGCTCTTGCTGGGGCTGATCGGCACCGACGTCAATTCGGGCGCATTGCGATTTACGTTCGACAATCCGCGGCTGGCGGACGGGATCAGCTTCGTCGTCGTGGCCATGGGAATGTTCGGCCTCGGGGAAATTATTCGAAACCTCGAGCACGAAGCCACCCGCACGATGGTCACGAGCAAGATTGAAAGCCTGATCCCCACGCGGGAGGACGTCAGGCGCATGATCGCGCCAATTCTGCGCGGAACGGCGATCGGATCGGTATTGGGAATCCTCCCCGGGAGCGGCTCGATCCTGGGCGCGTTCGCCGCCTACTCGGTTGAAAAGAAAGTCTCCAAGTATTCAGCCGAGTTCGGCAAAGGGGCGATCGAGGGGGTGGCGGCGCCCGAGTCCGCCAACAATGCCGGCGCCCAGACCTCGTTCATCCCGATGCTCACGCTGGGAATTCCCTCAAACCCGGTCATGGCGCTCATGATTGGCGCAATGATCATTCAGGGTATTCAGCCCGGCCCCGCGGTCATTGACGAGCAGCCCGATCTCTTCTGGGGCGTCATCGTCTCGATGTGGATCGGCAATCTCTTCCTCGTCATCCTCAACCTGCCGCTCATCGGTTTGTGGGTCCGCATAGTGACGGTGCCGTATCACCTGCTCTACCCCGCAATACTGGCATTTGCGGCGGTCGGCGTGTTCAGCCTGAACAATACCGAGTTTGACGTCCTACTCCTCGCGCTCTTCGGTGTACTCGGCTACGTGTTCGCCAAGCTCGATTGCGAGCCGGCGCCGATGCTGCTTGGCTTCATTCTCGGGCCAATGATGGAGGAGTACCTGCGTCGCGCGCTGCTCCTTTCGCGCGGAGATCCGATGACGTTTATCGAACGGCCGATAAGCGCGGGGCTGCTGGCCTGTGCGGTTGTGGCGATCATCATCGCTTTCCTGCCGGCCATCAGTCGGAAGCGTGAAGAGGTATTCCAGGAAGATTGAGTGGAGATTCGCCGATCAAAATTGCGTGACGATCGCAGCAATCGAAAAGACGAATGCGCCAGCCGCCGATGTGGCTGGCGCCTCGTTGTGGGCGTTTCCTCAACGAATCTGCCGCTGCTCTCCTGAGAAGAAGCTCAGGATGAACAGGAAGACCACAGCGCCGACGGTTGCCACCAAAATCGAGGCAAGATTGAAGCCTTGACGGTATTCGAAGCCGAGCAACGTGCTGAAAAGGAAGCCTCCGACGAATGCGCCGATAATTCCGACGATCAAATTCGTCAGCAGTCCATGGCTTCTTCCTGCAATCTGCTCAGCCAACCAGCCGGCGATAAGGCCGACAATAATCCAGGCCAGGATGCTCACTGCTGTTTCTCCATCTAGATGTACAGAGTGAAACGCTCCAGCCGCCATTGGGTTCATTCAGTCGCTTGCCAGCCTAGAGCTGCGAGAGGCGTGCAGGCACAAAATCGGTTGGCTGCGTAATTCAAACAAGCTTACGCCGAACGACTGCAAACCATGCCATTGTCGCGGTGACGGCGGGCTGCCAGGCCGCGTAAAGCAGAAGACCAGCGCTTTGCCGGGTGGATGACCAAGGCAGAAGAAGGCCAAAAACCGCGCCAACGATTAACGTGGCAATCAGTGCCAGAAACGTCCCTTTCATCGGCACGCCGAGTCGCACGCCAACGAAGGAAATGAAGGCCCCTACGAGACCTCCGGCAGCGCCAGCGACAGTGAGCCTAGTCGTCTCGTCCGGTGTGACCGCCGCAAATCGGTCGAACGCCACGATCCCCGCCTGAACCGCAAGCTGCCAGCCCACCCAGGTCATGACGAGCGCAGCGATGGCGCCAAGGATGCCGCGAGCCCCCAGGATCCAGGCCAGTCCCGCCAAGACGAGCCCATACCAGACCCCGGGAAGGAGAAGCTGCGGATTGATGAAATATGATGTGAGCTGCGCCTGCAGCTCATGAGAGAGCCGGGGCATACCCTCCGTCGCGTAGCTCAAGATGCCGGAAACAAGTGCTGCGATGACAAACGGAATGATCTTGCGAAGCGGTGTCGCCATGGCCCCCTCACCCGCGGGCTGAAACGGCAGCCTTCTTGCCACGATCTGCGGCGAAGTTGTGGTCACAGTCCGAGCGAGTCTGGACAGCGAGTTTGAGTGTCCTTACCCTCACCGCTCTCCCTTAATCTCCATTCTCACATCCGAGCCGAGGGAGACAATCGCTCAACATGCCTGTTCCGGACCTTCCACAAGTCGAGATCGCCATCGTCGAAATGACGAACGCAGCTCGGCAGCAGCACAATTTGTCGGCTGTCCGACGTAACCCAGCGCTCGACAAAGCAGCGCGGGGATACGCGCGTTATCTCGCGACGTCGAAGACCTTCTCCCACAGCGCCGACGGCCGCCAGCCGTCGGACCGTGCGGAAGCCGCCGGATATGAGGCGTGTTTTGTTTCCGAAAATCTTTCGGCCAATCTCGACACGCGGGGGTTCGAAACTCGCCAACTCGCTCGGGAAGCAGTCGACGGCTGGCTCAAATCACCAGGCCACCGCAAGAACTTGCTGGCGGAACATGTGGTCGACATTGGCGTGGCGGTGGCTCAAACGCCGGGCGTCCAACGCTATGTGTCGGTCCAGATGTTTGGCCGGCCGCAAACGCTGGCCTATACCTTCCGCGTGAAAAACACGTCACGTCAAACAATCGCGTACGAGTTTCTCGGGGACACGTACAACGCGGAGCCTCGCACCTCGATCGAGCACTCGGCGTGCATCCCGGGACAAATCACCTTCCGAAACTCCCGCGAGAACGCGGTGCTGGGCCGCTATAAGGCGCGAAACGGCGACGTCTTCGTCCTGCAGCAATCGGACAACGGCATCGAGATCGAAGTGACCCGAACCGAGGCAGCGGCGCTGCAGCGGTAGTGGGGCCGGGGCGTCTCCGTTGTCCCCGATCAGGACTTCGGGAACTGAAGCACGTTATCGTCCGCGGAGCGTGACAGAGCCGCAACGAGCCGTTGACGGGCTTCCGGCATGTCCAGATTTTGCGGGATCAGAATACGTTTGGAGATGAATGCGCCCGTCAAGGCAAGGCCATTGAGAACATCGCGACGGGTCGCTGGAACGCCCTCGCTTTTGATGAGAAATTGCGGAAGAGGTAGCAGGCGATCGCGATAGGGCTCCCCGGCGGTCGCCGAAACGGCCCGCCCAGATTTCGGCGACACCCACACCAGATTTTCGGTGGTCCCCGTCGCCGCGCATGAGCTGAGATCGAGCCCGAAACCCATCTCCGCCAACAAGTTCAACTCCCAGCGCACATAAAGCGCCGGCCATATGCTGTCGTCATCAAGATAGCTGAGGACGAACAAGGAAATCTCGAATAGATCCGGATGTGGATCACGTTCGGGTAGAAGACGGGCCAGTGCGCAAAGCGACGTCAGTCCCGTGAGTGCCAGCGGACGTTCCAACGCTTCGGCCGCGTAACCCTTGCGCAGCTCGATTGTGAAGAATCCAAGCTGTTCTGAAAGGCGCCCCTTCCAGGTTGCTTCGACGTGATTGCCGATTTGCAGCACCGGCCGCAGCCGCCGCCCCTGCCCGCCATGCACCAGTCCGAGATACCGGCCATGAGCGCGCGTCAGCAGCTCCACGACCGCAGCCGTTTCTCCATGCGGCCGGACTGACAGGACAATTCCTTCATCGAACCAGTTCATAGTCTAGCCGCGGACGCGCGGGAGCCTCACTCCTTAGGGAAGTCCAGCCCCATCTCGCGATAGCGCTCCGGATCGTCGGCCCAATTCTCGCGAACTTTCACATAAAGGAACAGGTGAACCTCGTGGCCGAAGAGCTTGGCCAGCTCCTTTCGAGCCTCCATCGAGATCTGCTTGATGGCAGCGCCATTCTTGCCGAGGACGATCTTACGCTGGCTTTCCCGCTCCACGAAGATGACCTGCTCGATCCTCACCGAACCATCGCGTCGGTTCTTCCAGCCCGTCGTCTCGACGGTGATCGCGTAAGGTAGTTCCTCGTGCAGGCGATCGTAGATCTTTTCGCGCGTGATCTCGGCAGCAAGTATGCGTTCCGAGAGATCCGAGATCTCGTCCGGCGGGAAGTGCCAAGGACCGACCGGCACGGCTTCGACCAGATAGGACCTCAGGTCGTGCAGCCCGCTTTCCGTCAGCGCGGAGATCATGAATACCCGCTCGAACGGGACGCGTTTGGTCAGCTCGTCGGCAAGAATGAGAAGCTTTTCTTTCTGTTTCAGGCGGTCGACCTTGTTCAGTGCCAGGATCTTTGGCCGGTCAGTTTCCTTGAGACGTTCAAGGATCCGCTCGACGTCCTCGTCGATGCCCTTGGCGGCATCCACCAGCAATATGACGATGTCGGCATCTAGCGCGCCTCTCCAGGCCGCTTCGACCATCGCCCGGTCAAGCCGACGGCGGGGTTTGAAAATCCCAGGGGTGTCGAGGAAAACCAGCTGGCTTTGCCCTTCGACCACGATTCCGCGAACCGGGATGCGCGTCGTCTGGACCTTGCGCGAGACAATCGTCACCTTGGCCCCGACGAGCGCATTGACGAGGGTCGACTTGCCCGCGTTGGGTGCACCGATGACAGCGATGAACCCGCAGCGCGTCTCACCCTGCGGTTCCGCTACATGCTTGGCCTCTGGCTCAGCCATGTGACGACTTTTTCAGACTGCCGTCCGAATGGCGGCTTGGATCGACCCAGACGCCTTCTCGCGCCAACAGAACGCTCGCTGCAGCTTGCTCGGCCTGCCGCTTCGTCGCGCCTTCGCCACGGGCGGGCGGCCGGCCGGCAATATGGACCTCAGTGACGAAGCGGGGCGCGTGGTCCGGCCCAGTGCGCGCAATCTCGATGTACTCAGGCAATGCCAATCCCTGTCCCTGGGCCCACTCTTGCAGCGCCGATTTTGGATCAGCCACGTGCTGCGGCAATGAGTCGATCTGATCGGCCCAGAGAGACCGCACGACGTTTCGCGCCGCGTCAAAGCCGGCCTCCAGGAAGATGGCTCCGAGCAGCGCCTCGAGAGCGTCCGCGAGAATCGTCTCCTTTTCGCGTCCGCCGTTTTCCGCCTCACTTTCACTGAGGATAAGGTGAGGACCAAGCCCGATTTTGCGGGCGACAGTCGCACACGCCTGACCGCGAACGAGACGGTTGTAGCGGCGGGCAAGATCGCCTTCCGTGGCCTCGGGGTGCGTCTCGTGCAACATCTCAGCAATCGCTAGGCCGAGCACGCGATCGCCGATGAACTCCAGCCGCTCGTTGTCATGGCGCATCCCGCGTTGCGACCGGACGCTGGCATGGGTGAGCGCGCGCTTGAAGAGCTCGCGGTCCTTGAACGTGTAGCCGAGGCGTTTTTCCAGGTCGGTCGTCTGCTTCCGTCGCACGTTCGTTCAGCGCACCAGAGTGAAGAAGCGCTCCCAGCGAATGTCCTGCGGCCAGCGCCACGGCGTTGTGAGCCGGAACGCGTTGGGATCATCGAACGCCGCCGAGAAGAAAATGATCTCCGCACGTCCGACGAAATTCTCGAACGGAACATAGCCGACCCCCCACTGCGCGCGGCTGTCCGTCGAGTTATCCCGGTTGTCGCCCATGACGAAGTAGTGATTCTCCGGAACCTTGAAGACGCCCGTGTTGTCGAAGGGCCCGTTTTCCTCGGAATCCAGAACTGTGTACTTCACCCCGTTGGGCAGTGTCTCCTCGTACATTGGTATGCGGCGCAATACGCCGTCATCCTCCCGGGTGATGAAGTCACCGATCCGGCGCTTGGGAACCGGCTCGCCATTGATATAGACGACGCCGTTGCGGATCTGGATCTCGTCGCCCGGCAACCCGATGACCCGTTTGATATAGTCGGTTGAGTTGTCTCGCGGCAGCTTGAAGACGGCTACGTCCCCACGCTGGGGAGGGCTCGCGAAAATGCGGCCATCGAAAAGGTTAAGGCCGAAGGGGAAGGAATAGCGGCTGTAGCCGTAAGACAGCTTGGACACAAAGAGATAGTCGCCGACGAGAAGTGTGGGCTTCATTGAGCCGGACGGGATATTGAACGGCTGATAGAAAAACACGCGCACGACCATGGCCAGCGCGAGTGCCTGGATGATGATCTTAACCGTCTCCCACCAGCTGCTCTCGCGCTTCTTGCCAGTCTCTGTGTTCAAGGTCATCTACTGCTCCTCGGCGGCGGACATCCCGTCCGACCGGAAACTGCCGCTGTCGATGTCGAGCCCGCTATAACCGTTCCGGAGGGAGCGTGCAAACGAGGGGTCGTCTTCGCTCTCATCTTGAATTGTTGGCGAGCGGTACGCCTGAAATAATTACAATGGCCTGAGCCAGCGGATAGTCGTCCGTCAAACTCAGATCGATGCGCGCGGAATAGCCTGGCGGCGTGATGCGTTCGAGCTGCTTGGCTGCACCGCCCGTAAGAACCAGCGTCGGCCGGCCTGACGGCAGATTGATGACGCCCATATCCCGCCAATACACCCCGTGCCGGAGACCGGTCCCGAGCGCCTTGGCACACGCTTCCTTAGCCGCGAAACGCTTCGCGTAGGACGCGGCGCGGTCCTTGCGCCGGTCCGATCTGGCTCGCTCGGCGTCCGTGAACACGCGGGCGAGAAAACGATCACCGAATCGCGCAATCGTCCGCTCGATACGCTCAATGTCGATGATGTCGTTTCCGAGGCCCAGGATCATAGGGCTCAAGCAATCTTCCGGCCTGTGACGCTTGCGCGCGCCTCGTCCATCAACGCCCGCATGCGCCGAACGGCTGAATGAAGCCCACCGAAGATCGCTTCCCCGATCAGGAAGTGCCCGATGTTGAGCTCCACGATTTGGGGAATTCGGGCCACGGGTGAGACAGTGTTGTAGGTCAGACCGTGCCCGGCGTGCACTTCAAGACCGGCCTCGGCCGCAATCCGCGCTGCATTCCGCAGCCGCTCCATCTCGAGTGCCAACCCTTTCGCGTCTTCCTCCAGGGCCCGCTCGCAGTAAGCGCCCGTATGCAGCTCGATGACGTCGGCCCCAATGGCGGCCGCTGCTTCGATCTGCTTTTCCTCCGGCTCGATAAAGAGCGACACGCGGATGCCGCTGTCCTTCAGCGCCGCCACGAACCGCTCCAGATGCTGACGGCCGCCCGCGACGTCGAGGCCGCCTTCAGTCGTGCGCTCCTCACGGCGCTCCGGCACGAGGCAGCAGGCATATGGCAGATGGCGAAGCGCAATCGAAAGCATTTCGTCGGTCGCCGCCATCTCCAAGTTGAGCGGTCGCGTCAGTTCCGCCTTGAGGCGAGCGATATCGTTGTCAGAGATGTGCCTGCGATCTTCCCGGAGGTGCGCGGTGATGCCATCGGCTCCGGCCTCCACCGCCAGGTGCGCCGCGCGCAGAGGATCAGGGTGGCGCCCGCCACGTGCATTGCGAATAGTGGCAACGTGGTCGATGTTGACGCCCAAGCGGAGGTAGGGAACTTCAAAATTCGGGGTCATGGATCGGGTCTCTGTCTCCTGGTGATCACCTCAGGCGCACTGGCGCAACACCTGGCTCGCCGGCTTTCTAAAGAAGATAGGTTTTATACCCCCTATTCTCAATGAAGCCGGGGCTCAATCGAACGAGCGCTCAACATTGCTCACGACCGGCTTCGCTCGCAAGCCGGCAATAATGCGATTCAGGTGTTCGAGATCGAAAACCTCCACTTCGAGCGACATCTCGGTGAAGTCCGACGCCCTGCGCATCATGCGAACGTTGTCGATATTTCCGTCGGCATCCCCGATCACCTGGGCAATTTGCGCAAGGGTTCCCGGCTCGTTGAGAGCGGTTACCTTGATTCGCGCGGGGAAACGCTCAGGCTTCTCGGGATCAATGTCCCAAGTGACGTCTATCCAGCTCTCCGCCTCGTAATCCTTGAGCCGAGGCGAGTGGATCTGGAAGATGCGGATGCCTTCGCCGGGGATGAGCACACCCACAACGCGGTCGCCGGGCACCGCACCACCCTCTTCAAAGGTGACAGGGATGTCGTTTCGCAGGCCGCGGATAGGCAGACCGCCCGGCCGAACGCCAACGTCGTCCGAGTTGCTGGTGAAGCGAAACTTGAGCCCGATCACCTTGCTCAGATTGAACCAGCCTTCCTGACTACTGGTGTGGCTGTGCCGGTTCTTCGGGCGGTAACTCGGGCTGCTGCGGTTCGGGTCGGCAACCTCGGGCGCGACGGCCCGCAACACGTCGCCAATGGGCAGTTCGCTGCGGCCCACGGAAGCTAGAGCATCCTCGACCGTCTTGTGGCCGAGTCGGTGCAGCACTTTCTTGAGCTTCTCGTCCGAATACTCGACCCCCGCCCTGCCGAACCGCGCGATCAACAGCCGACGACCCAGCTCCGAGTATTGCTTACGCAGAGCATCCCTCGCCGCTCGACGAATGGCCGAGCGCGCTCGCCCCGTCACGGCGATGCGCTCCCAGGCGGCCGGAGGACTTTGCCCTTCGGCGGTCAGGATCTGCACCTCGTCGCCGTTGCGCAGCATGGTCGAGAGCGGCATCTGCCGACCGTTGATCAGCGCACCGACGGCCGAGTTGCCGATATCCGTATGGACCGCGTAGGCAAAGTCGATCGGCGTCGCTCCCCTCGGCAACGCGATGAGGCGCCCCTTGGGCGTGAAGCAGAACACCTGATCCTGGAACAGCTCGAGCTTCGTATGCTCCAGGAACTCTTCCGGGTTGTTGCCGTCAAGCAGCGTCTCTACCAAACGGCGCAGCCACATGTAAGGACCGCTGTCCTTCTCGTACGTGGCTTTCGAGCCGTTGCCGTGATCTTTGTAGAGCGAGTGCGCCGCAACGCCGTATTCGGCGATGTGGTGCATCTCGCGGGTGCGAATCTGAAGTTCGACGCGCTGGTGCCGCGGCCCGACGATCGTCGTGTGGATCGACTGGTAACCGTTCTGCTTAGGCGTTGAGATGTAGTCCTTGAAGCGGCCCGGCACAGAGTTCCACGTTGTGTGGACGACACCGAGCACGCGATAGCAGTCCTCCACGTTATCGACGATCACGCGGAAGCCGTAGATGTCAGAGAGTTGCTCCAGCGAAATCTGCTTGTTCTGCATCTTTCGCCAGATCGCATATGGCTTCTTCTCTCGCCCCGACACCTCGGCCTTGATGTTCACCTCGGCGAGCTTGTTGCGGAGAGCCTCCTGAATTTCCTCCACAATGCCGCGATTGCGCTCGCGCAGCTGCGCCAGCCGGGTCGTGACGGTCTGATACGCATCAGGGTGCAGCCAGCGGAAGGCGTGGTCCTCCAGCTCCTCGCGGAGCTGTTGCATGCCCATACGCCCCGCCAGCGGCGCGTAGATATCCAGCGTCTCCTGGGAGATGCGCGCCCGGCTCTCCGGCTTCATGTGCTCGAGCGTGCGCATGTTGTGCAGCCGGTCCGCCAGCTTCACGAGGAGCACCCGGATGTCGCTCGAGATGGCGATCAGAAGCTTGCGGAAGTTTTCAGCCTGCTCGGCGCGCTTGGAGACGAGGTCAAGGCGCCGGATCTTAGTGAGGCCATCGACCAGGGCACCGATCTCCGGGCCGAAAAGCTGGTCGATCTCGGCCCGTGTAGCCTCCGTATCCTCGATGACGTCATGCAACAGGGCCGTTGCGATGGTGGCGTCATCCAGCTTGAGCTCGGTGAGGATCGCGGCGACTTCGAGCGGATGGGAAAAGTAGGGATCGCCTGAGGCACGCTTCTGGTTGCTGTGCGCCTTCATGGCGTAGACGTAGGCGCGGTTCAGCAGCGCCTCGTCTGCGTTGGGATCATATGAAAGGACGCGCTCGACGAGCTCATACTGGCGCATCATGGCCGGCGGCCCTCCGCGAACGCGCACACGTTAGCGGCGACCGTTTGAGGCCGCCGCATACCGCACCGTCCGGTCGGTGGCGAGACGTTAGCGTCCGCTGCGGCCCCCGCCATTTCCGCCAATCGCTGCGGAAGGCTCCGTCGGCGTCAGGCTCTCCAGGCCGCGCAGGAGCTGCTCCTCGGTGAGGACATCGACGACGTTGTCGCTCGACTGATCGTCCCGACCAAGCAGCGGGCTGCGCCGATCCGAAGGCAGCACGGGGGCGCTGAGGGCCTCCGGCTCGTCGACCTCGACGTTCTTCTGGAGCGAATGGATCAGCGATTCGCGCATGTCATCGGCCGGGACCGTCTGCTCGGCGATCTCGCGAAGGGCGATGACCGGGTTCTTGTCGTTCTCCGGCTCGACGGTGATCGGGCTGCCGCTCGCAATGGCACGCGCACGATGCGCGGCAAGCAGAACCAGCTCGAACCGGTTAGGAACTTTGTCGACGCAATCTTCGACGGTAACACGAGCCATGATCTGCCCTCTTGTTGAGCAACCCGAGGTCAAGCGCAATTCGCCCGACCCGACCTGCTGGTCTCAGGAAATTGCCTGATCGCACATAATCCAACGCGAATCAAGGACCCTCCGCACGCCGCGACGCTGTGGCCCGGCGCGCGCCAGCAAGATCCGCGCAGACGTGCCAAGCACCGGATGCCGCCAGTGGGGAGCAACATCCAGCAGCGGCACGAGTACGAAGGCCCTACGATGGGCTTCCGGATGCGGCAGAACGAGACGTCCGCGCTGCCGCCGGCCCTGAGGCCAACCGTATCTTGTCCCCGCGAAATCAATAATGTCGAGGTCCAGCGGTCGCGGGCCCCACCTTACCCCCAGCCGTCGGCCAGCTCGCCTTTCAACCTGCTTCAATCTGCGCAGCAGCGTTGCAGGTGAAATGCTTGCCTTCGCTGCAATAACGGCGTTCAGATATCGAGGTTGTGAGATGCCGCCGACCGGCTCCGTTTCATATAGTGCAGATACATTGTCAACGGTAAGTGAAAGGCGTCGCAGTTCGGAAATTGCTTGCCGCAGCGTTTCAAGCGGAACTCCCCAGGCGCCAGGCATGTTGGCACCAAGAGATATCAGCACTGAGCTCATTACAACCTCGAAGGTCACTGTCGAATAAAATTTATGAGGTTTTGGCGATTGTTCTATGAAAAAGCCCTAATTCAGTTCGAAACTGCCTTCAGCTAACAGCTGGGGGGCGTGGCGGATTTAGAGGCGTGCTTTTTGAAGCCGCCGTTTCGGAAAACAGTAGAGTTTAAGTCGAGCGGGGAGACATCCAAGAACTTCTCCCGAGGTGGCAAATGCATTTTTACAACGACGAACGAATCGCTCTGTTCATCGATGGCGCAAACCTGTATGCGACAGCGAAAGCATTGGGTTTCGACATTGATTACAAGCGTCTGCTCTCGCTTTTTCGCAAACAGGGCCGGCTTGTAAGGGCGTTATATTACACGGCACTGGCGGACGAGCAGGAGTACTCGTCGATTCGGCCGCTCATCGACTGGCTGGATTACAACGGCTACAGCATGGTGACCAAGCCGACCAAGGAGTACACGGACTCAATGGGTCGGCGAAAAATCAAAGGGAATATGGACATCGAGCTCACCGTGGATGCCATGCGGTTAGCCCGGGTGGTCGATCACATCGTTCTCTTTTCCGGAGACGGAG
>PKEY01000056.1 GCA_002919265.1 Hyphomicrobiaceae bacterium
ATCATCGTCGATGTTCCGCCCGAGGCGGACGGCGAGCTTTGCTTGCCGGCGATGGAGAAGGGGCTGAACTTCATCCGGCTCGCAACGCCGACGACGGATTCCAAGCGGCTACCTGCGGTGCTCGCCAACTCGAGCGGGTTCGTCTATTATGTTTCCATTACCGGTATCACGGGGACGGCTGCACCGGACATTGAAGAAGTCCACAGCCAGGTTGACAGAATTCGGCGAGCCACCACGCTTCCTGTCGTCGTCGGGTTTGGCGTTAGCACGGCCGAACAAGCGAGAGCCATTGCCTCTGGTGCGGATGGTGTGGTTGTTGGCTCAGCATTGGTCCGCGCTATCGAGCGCACGCTCGGCCCCGACGGAAGAGCGACGGATCGCACGGTTCCAGAAGTGCTGGAGCTGGTGAAAACCCTGGCCGGTGGATTGCGAACGAGCCCGGTGCAGGCGAACATGAAGGGTTAGGCTTGCGAGCCACCTAGGGCGGAAACAGCATTGCCGGGGTGTTACAGCTTGGTTTTCAGGGTGTGAGGAGCACTCGAGAGTGAACTGGATCAACAACGTTGTGCGTCCAAAGATCCGCAGCTTCCTGACGACGAAGCGCGAGGTCCCGGACAACCTCTGGGTAAAGTGCCCGGAAAGCGGCCAGATGGTCTTCTACAAGGACCTCGAGGCCAACCAGTTCGTCGTGCCCGGCTCGAACTACCATTTCCGAATGGCGGCCGACGTTCGCCTCAAGCACCTCTTCGACAATGGCGAGTACGTAAAGATTCCGCTCCCGAGCGTTCCGGTTGATCCGCTGAAGTTCCGCGATGGCCGGCGGTATACTGATCGGCTGAAGGATGCCCGAGCTGCTACCCAGCTGGAGGACGCCGTGCTCGTGGGAGAGGGCACGCTTGACGGCCTACCAATCGTGGCGGCTGCCCAGGATTTCCGCTTCATGGGCGGGTCTCTCGGCATGGCGGCGGGCGAGGCGGTCATCACTGGCATGATGCGCGCCGTCGAGAAGAAGACGCCTTTCATCCTCTTTGCCGCTTCAGGCGGTGCGCGCATGCAAGAGGGTATTCTTTCGCTTATGCAGATGCCGCGCACGACGATTGCGGTGCAGCAGCTGCGTGAGGCGCGGTTGCCGTATATTGTTGTGCTCACGGACCCAACCACGGGCGGTGTGACGGCATCCTACGCGATGCTAGGAGATATCCACATCGCTGAACCTGGCGCGCTGATCTGTTTCGCGGGCCCGCGGGTTATCCAGCAGACCATCCGCGAGCAGCTGCCGGAAGGTTTCCAGCGGGCAGAGTATCTGCTTGCGCATGGCATGATCGATATGGTCGTGCATCGCCATAAGATGCGCGAAACCCTTTCGCGGATTTGCCGCCTGCTTATGGCCAACAAGTCGCTCGGCAAGGCCAAGGCGAAAGGGCTCAATGGGCATGCTTACCTGAATGGCTCAGGGACGGAAGGCCATATCATCGACCCGCGTGCCAGTGACGAGGTTATCGAGGCGGAGCCGGTTCCCGATGAGGAACGCTTTACTCCATCTCGGCTCGACAAGCGCGAGAAGGCGGCGCGGGAAAATGAAGCCGGTTCGGCGCGCCCCCATTCTGACGACGGCGCACGTAGTCCCTGATCGCCGGCTGCCCTGAAGGTCCAAAGATATGCGAAGCTCGCGACGGTATCGCGGGCAGGGGAGCTAATTATGCCCACGAGCGACGAAATCCTTGCTGAAATGAAGCGGCTGCATCCGCAGCTCATTGACCTGTCGCTCGGGCGTATTGAGCGCCTATTGGAAAAGCTCGGCAATCCCCATAAGAAGTTGCCGCCTGTCATTCATATCGCCGGCACGAATGGCAAAGGTTCGACCACGGCCTTTCTCAAGGCGATGCTTGAGGCGGCGGGTTTGCGGGTGCACGTCTATACTTCGCCCCATCTTGTTCGATTTCACGAGCGCATCAGTTTGGCCGATGTGGATGGCAGATCCCGGCCTATTTCAGAGCCTAATCTCGTGGACCTGCTCACTCGCGTGCAGCGAGTCAATGCGGGCGAGTCGATTACTTTTTTCGAGATTACAACTGCTGCTGCATTTCTGGCGTTTTCCGAAGTCCCGGCAGATGTGGTGCTTCTGGAGGTGGGGCTCGGCGGCAGGCTGGATGCAACGAATGTTGTGTCCCATCCGGCTCTGACGATTATCACGCCCATCGCGCTCGACCATTCCGACAAGCTCGGCGATACACTGGCGGAAATCGCGAGAGAGAAGGCCGGAATTCTCAAGCGCGGCGTACCAGCCATCATTTCCCAGCAAGAGGACGAGGCTCTCGATGTCATCCGCCAGCGAGCCTTGGATGTTGGCGCGCCGGTCGTGGCGTGGGGTTATCACTTCGATGCCTATGAGCAGCGCGGCCGGCTGGTTTTTCAGCAGGAAAACATTTTACTCGATCTGCCAAAACCAAGTTTGATCGGCAGACACCAGATCATCAATGCCGGAACGACCGTTGCTGCAGCCCTTCAGCTACGTCAGTTTCCCCTGAACGAGCATGTAATTGGCCGCGGTTTGGCTGAGGCCGAGTGGCCGGCGCGCATGCAGCGGCTTAAACATGGTGCCCTATCTGATCTCTTGAGTTCCGGTTCGGAGCTGTGGCTTGACGGTGGACATAATCCTGCCTGTGCCATTGCAATTGCTCAGACACTCGCCGATTTGGAAGAGCGCTCATCCAGCCCACTACATTTGGTCGTCGGGATGATGGGGCAAAAGGATGCTGCCGGATTTTTGGGCCCCTTCAGCGGTCTGGCAAAAAGCATTGTTACGGTTCCCATTCCAGGAGCACACGAGTCACCCTACGAACCGGAAACTCTCGCCCGAATTGCGCGCGATCTCGGTTTTAAGGCCAGCGCGGCAACTGACGTGCCTGCAGCCATCCGCCAAATCGAAAGCGAGGAAACTACTCCCAAACGCATCTTGATCTGTGGTTCGCTTTATTTGGCTGGACAGGTTCTCGCCCTTCAGCAGGGTGTAGCGCAACAATTGAATTAGAGATGCATTCCAATTTATCCCCGCTGAGAAAATTTGTGATAAAATCGCTTGTGTACGCGTTCATCAATTAAGCTATTGATATCGTGAGATAAATCGCAAGAACCCTATTGACAGCGTAACGCTGTTCGTGTATGAAGAAGGTATAACGCGACAGTTGCGTGCAGGGCGCAACTGCCGCGTTTTTCTTTTCCGAACATTCTTTTTGAAGCATGAGCCAAGAAACCGCCTCGCCGCGGCGAGAGCTCGATTGGGAGGCTATTCGCCGACTGTACGAGGGACGGGAAATGACGGTCGCCGAGATCGCAGCATCATATGGTGTGAGCGTTTCCGCGATTCAAAGACGACGGCGTGCGGAAGGATGGACCAAACGTTTGCTGCATTCTGGGTCGCGTCGTACTCCCGTACAAGCTATTGCCGCTGAGCGAAGCCGTCTCATTGCCCGGCTACTTAAGGTCGTCGATCGAAATATTGAACTGTTGGAGATGCGCATGGGATCGGAGGAACCCGGTACTGCCGCGGACCGGGAACGCGAGACACGTGCGATTGGCGCCTTGACGCGAACCATTGAAAAATTGACCGAACTGCAATCGGACCGCGATGCCGTCAGAGCCAATTCTGCCAAAGTCAGCTCAGGAAGCAACCTCGACGAGGAAGAAGCGGTCCGCCTCCGCCTCGAAATTGCGGAGCGCATTCTGCGACTGCGAAAACACAATAGAACTTGATGACCTTACTGACGCGCTTTCGACGCTTTCGCTCGATGAGCTTCGTTTTCTGGCCTGGGATTGGGAAACGTGGGCGCGCGATGATCAGTTGCCTCCTGAAACCAACGCGCACGGCCGGCCCTGGCGCACGTGGCTTATTATCGGCGGACGCGGATCGGGAAAGACGCGGGCAGGCGCCGAGTGGGTAAGAGCGGAGGCCGAAGCGCTGGGAAGAACAGTTGGGCCAAGCAATGGCCGAATCGCCCTTATCGGCGAAACGCTCGATCAGGTCCGTAGCGTCATGGTTGAGGGGGTCTCCGGAATCCTGGCAGTGCACCCGCCTGATGCTCGTCCGAACTATGAGTTCTCGAAAAGGCAACTTGTTTGGCCCAATGGTGTCGTGGCCCAGCTTTTCTCGGCCGAGGATCCAGAAAGTCTGCGAGGACCGCAGTTCGCTGCGGCTTGGCTCGATGAAATCGCGAAATGGCGCTACGCCGAAGAAACCTGGGATATGTTACAGTTTGGCCTTCGGCTGGGAAGAAATCCGCGCCAGGTCGTAACGACAACGCCGCGACCGGTAGAAATTCTGAAGCGCATCATGAGCGATGACGCCACGGTGGTTACCCGCGTACGCACGCGCGATAATGAGGCAAATCTCGCACCGACATTCATCGCAGAAATGGAGCGGCGATATGGAGGAACGCTCCTTGGGCGGCAGGAGCTTGAGGGAGAGCTGATCGAAAATTTGTCCGGTGCCTTATGGCAGCGCGAGTGGATAGAACAGCATCGGGTCGCCACGGCTCCGGAACTGCAACGCATCGTCGTCGCTGTCGACCCGCCCGTTACCGCTACCCAATCATCCGACGCCTGCGGGATATGTGTGGCAGGAATTGGCGCGGATGGGCGGGCCTATGTGCTTTCGGACCGAACGCTTCAGGGCCGTGAACCGCAGATTTGGGCAAGAGCTGCCATTGCGGCCTATAGAGATTTCGCGGCGGATCGTCTTGTGGCGGAGGTCAACCAGGGTGGGGATTTGGTTGAGACAATTTTGCGCCAGATCGACCCCGCACTTCCGATCCGATTGGTGCGTGCAACGCGGGGAAAATGGCTGCGCGCGGAGCCGGTTGCGGCCTTATACGCGGAGGGCCGCGTTTGTCACGTTGGCCAGCACCCCGAGCTTGAAATGCAAATGCTGACTTTCGGTTCGGATGGTCGCTCTTTGGGAAACAGCCCAGATCGCGTCGACGCGCTGGTTTGGGCGCTGACCGATCTCATTCTCGACGCGCCGCCTAGGCCCGTTGTGCGGATGCTCTGACAAATCCGGCACTAACAGCGAAATCCGGTGAAACGTATGACCTTTGATGAACGACAGCCTTCGCGGCTGGCGCGGATCGCGCGCGCCCTGGGATTTCGATCGCTGCGGTCAGGGGAGCAAAAATCCCGTGCGCCACTGCCCCTGATCGCGATGGAAAATCTAGGGTCACCGGCGTGGATGCCGCGGGATTTTACTGCTTTTGCGCGCGAAGGAATGATGCAAAATCCCATCGTTTATCGCGCGGTTCGAATGATTTCGGAAGCGGCAGCATCCGTGCCCCTCTTGCTCTACGAGGGTGAGGTCGAAATCGAAGATCACCCGCTTCTCGATCTCTTGCGGCGGCCAGGTGCGGGACGAACGACAGCAGATCTGCTCGAGGCGTGCTACGGATTTTTGCTCGTTGCTGGAAACGCCTATCTCGAAGCAGTCTCGGCGGCGGATCGCGTAGTTGAGCTACATGTACTGCGTCCTGATCGGATGCGCGTGGTTCCTGGCAAAGATGGCTGGCCTGAAGCTTTTGAGTATTCTGTGGGCGATCGCCGCATACTGGTTGGAGGGGAAGTTGTAGCGGGTGTCAGCCGCATTCTTCATGTGAAATTCTTTCATCCATTGAATGATCATTACGGTCTATCGCCGATCGAGGCGGCGGCCACTGCGATAGACCTTCATAATTCTGCGACGCGTTGGAACAAGGCGCTTCTCGACAATTCCGCACGGCCTTCAGGTGCCCTGGTGTATTCGTCCGGCGCTTATCTTACAGATGAGCAATTCAATCGTTTGAAAGCTGAGCTCGAAGCAGGCTTCCAGGGCGCGCGTAATGCTGGGCGTCCGCTACTGCTCGAAGGGGGGCTCGACTGGAAGGTCATGAGTTTGACGCCGCGGGACATGGATTTCATGGAAGCGCGCTACGCTGCGGCCCGAGAAATTGCACTAGCACTTGGCGTACCGCCGATGCTGCTGGGAATTCCCGGTGATAATACCTACGCAAACTACCAGGAAGCCAACCGAACGTTCTGGCGTCAGACGGTCCTACCCCTTGTGTACAGAACGGCGAAGTCACTCTCGACTTGGCTCGCGCCGGCATGGGGCAATCATTTGGAATTGCGACCTGATCTCGACGCCATTGAAGCCCTGTCTTCAGAACGAGAGGCGTTGTGGGCGCGCGTGGAGCGAGCTTCCTTCCTGACGCGAAATGAGAAGCGCGCGGCGGTCGGCTACGGGCCTTTGCCAGACGGCGACGATCTGTCGTCTGCTTGAAGAACTCTAGTCACGAACGTCATCTGCGAAATCGGAACGAGCTTATGCAGGCGCTGCAGGAAGAGCCGCAAGAGGTAATTCGTGAGGTCAAGCTGACGTCGCATGGCCTCAGGGAAGTAACACTGGATGGCATTTTCGAAGGGTATGCCAGTCTTTTTCACCGCGAAGATCTTGGGCGAGACATCGTTATGCCCGGCGCGTTCGCTGAGAGCCTCACCAAAAGGGGCGCTACGGGCATTCGGATGTTATTCCAACACGACCCCAATCAGCCGATCGGCACATGGCTGAAGATTTACGAAGATGCTCGAGGCCTGTTCGTTCGCGGAAAACTTGCCACCGAGGTGGCTAGGGCGCGTGAGGTTCTTTCGCTCATGCGCGCCGGCGCCATTGATGGCTTATCGATCGGCTTTCGAACGGTAAAAGGTGTGCGCGATCCCCGCACCGGGGTGCGCCGACTCGAAAAAATTGACCTCTGGGAGATTTCAGTAGTCACTTTTCCGATGCTGCCGGAAGCACGCATCTCGAAAGTGAAATCGCATCCATTTGGAGGTCGAACGCCGACCGAACGTGAATTCGAGCGCTGGCTCACGCAGGACGCTGGGTTCACGCGCTCTGAGGCACGCGCCGTGCTGCGCGATGGCCTGAAAGGCCTCAAGCTCCTGCGGGATGCGGGGCAGGCCTCGTCGTGGGAGCAGCGGTTGCTAAAGCAAATTGCCGAGGCGACGCAGCTCTTCCGTCAACCTCTTTCGCCGAAAGGAATTAAGTCTCCATGCTAAGTGACAAGGGTCTCGAGGTGAAATCGGCTTCGCACGCGGACCTTAGCCTCGCGTTCGAAGAGTTCATGCGAGCATTTGAGGCCTTCAAGGAAACGAACGACAGACGCCTGGCGGAAATGGAGCGCCATTTGAGTGCGGATGTCGTTACGGTCGAAAAGCTGGCGCGTATCGATCGGGCGCTTGATGAGCACAAGCGGTTGGTCGACGAACTTGTCCGGAAAGCCGGCCGCCCGCAGCTAGGGTCGGCTGCTGGGCTATCTGCCGGCCTTGACCGTAAAGCTGCCTTCGAAAGCTATATGCGCAGCGGTGACAGCCACGCTTTGAGAAATTTTGAGGAGAAAGGGCTTTCTGTCGGTTCGGACACCGACGGTGGCTACGTAGTACCCGAAGAAACCGAACGAGCCATCAACAGTGCAGTTCGGGAAATTTCGCCTATTCGTGCCATCGCTGGGGTTAGGCAGGTTTCTGGATCCGTCTATAAGAAGCCATTCGCCATCTCTGGCCCTGAAGCGGGGTGGGTTGGCGAGACGGATCCTAGGCCGGAAACTGCCGGCCCCAAGCTCGCCGAGCTGGCCTTCCCAACGATGGAGCTCTACGCGATGCCGGCAGCCACCCAATCGCTGCTCGACGACGCGGCGGTCGATATCGATCAGTGGATTGCGGATGAAGTGAGAGTAACCTTCGCGGCCCAAGAAGGGGCAGCCTTCGTTGCAGGCGATGGCGTCAAGAAGCCGAAAGGCTTCCTTAGCTACCCTACAATTGATAATGCCTCGTGGAGCTGGGGCAAGATCGGAACGATTTCCACAGGCGTTTCAGGTGATTTCCCCGAAACGGCACCGGCGGATAAGCTCATTGATCTCGTATATTCGCTGAAAGGTGAATATCGAGCCAATGGGCATTTTGTTATGAACCGCGCAACCCAAGCGGTTGTGCGGAAGATGAAAGATGCGGATGGATCCTATCTTTGGCAGCCGTCCGCAAAGCCGGGTGAGCCGGCCAACCTTATGGGTTTCCCGGTTGCAGAATCGGAGGACATGCCGGACATCGGGCCCGATAGCCTCGCCATAGCTTTTGGCGATTTCCGGCGTGGATATCTGATCGTTGACCGTGTCGGAATCCGCGTACTCCGCGATCCCTTCAGCGCCAAGCCCTACGTGCTCTTCTATACCACGAAGAGGGTAGGTGGTGGTGTGCAGGATTTCGATGCAATCAAGCTTCTGAAATTTGGTGCGTAGAGCTTGTTGAAGGTCTACGAGGGCGATCTTTCGGGATCGCCCTCTTGCGCCTCATGGTTGCTATTGGCGAAGCCCTATGAATCTTGTCTTAACTGCTCCGCCTGCGATTGAACCGGTTACGGTGGAGGAGGCGAAAGCGTATCTACGTATTGATCATGGTCATGAGGACGCAGTCCTTGCTAGCCTCATAACTGCTTCGCGTCTTCATATAGAAACTGCTTTGAATCTGGCACTTGTTTCCCAGCGCTGGTTGTGGCAGTTCGATCGATGGCCGAAATCGCATATCGTTGAGCTACCATTACGGCCTGTCCAATCGATTGGAAGTGTTCGGGTCAAAATTGATGATGACAGAGAAACTCTCCTGTCGTGTGACGACTACATATTGGAATACGTCAACCAGGTAGCGCAGCTTGTTTCGCAGAGCGGAATATGGCCGCAGCCTAGCGTTCCCAGGGGAGGCATTGAGATAGAATTCATTGCCGGGTTTGGCGAAGCTAGCGAACTTGTACCAGCTCCAATCCGTCAGGCATTGCTTATGCTTGTTGCACACTGGTACGAGAACCGTGAGCCCGTCAGCGTCGGCCAGAGCGCGAGCCAAATTCCTGACACGGTATCAGCGTTGCTGATGCCATATCGGAAGGTGCGACTTTGAGACGGCAGCGTATTGGTTCGCTGCGCCAAAGGTTGCGCCTTGAGAAGCCAATCCGAAGCGCAGGGCAGGGAGGAGCTGCTGATGTCATTTGGCAGCCCATAGCAACCCTTTGGAGTGAAATTCGGCCGATTTCTGCGAAAGAGGTTTTTCGGGCAGACGCGTCCTACGGACTTTGGATGTACGAAATAAGGATCCGATTTCGTGAGGATGTTCGACCGGAGATGAGATTTATTTGCGGACCGCGAATTTTTTATATTCACGCCGTTTGGGACAAAATAGGTGACCGTCGCTTCCTAAGTTGCATCTGTAAGGAGCGAGAGCGTTGAGAATCACTTGTCGCGTTCAAGGGATTAGGCAGGCCGTGCAGGCGTTGACAAGAAAAATCGCCGCGCGTGTCCGCCAACGAGAAGCACGGAAGACCGTCATGGAGCGACCGGAGCACGAGGGGCAGCATAATGATTTCAGCCAGTCGCGAACTGCAGTCAGCAATCTATGATATTCTAACTAATGACAGCGTAGTCCTAAATGTGCTCGGCGGGCCCCGGATCTACGACTTCGTGCCGCGCAAGGTTCAATATCCTTACGTAGCGTTTGGGGACATTTCAGTTCGCGACTGGAGTACCGGGGACGGGGATGGAGAAGAACATTCCATAACGTTTCATATTTGGTCTCGCGCTGCAGGTCGAATCGAAATCTACGATATTGCGAGCGCTTTGCGTTCTGCTTTGCATGATCGAAATTTCGCTATGCGCGGGCATAGGCTGGTCAACTTCAGGCACGACTATTCTGAAACCCGGCGCGAGTCCGACAGTGAGCACTTCCATGGTGTTGTTCGTTTTCGTGCGGTGACCGAGCCACTGTCTTAACAAACTCTTGCGGAGATCGCAGACATGGGTGCCCAGAAAGGCAAAGACCTATTGCTCAAAATGGATGTTGATAATCTTGGGAGCTTTGAAACTGTCGCGGGACTGAGGTCGCGAAGCATTTCTTTCAATGCCGAGACGGTAGACGTCACACACCAAGAATCAGCCGGACAATGGCGCGAACTGCTGGCTGGTGCTGGAGTGAAGAGTGCCCGCATTACAGGATCGGGCATTTTCAAGGATGCTCCGTCGGATGCAGCGGTCCGTGAAGCGTTCTTCAATGGTCACGCTCGCCAGTGGCAAGTTGTTATTCCTGATTTTGGAACGGTTCAGGGACCATTTCAAATTACCTCCTTCGAGCTGACAGGTCGACATGACGGAGAGGTTTCTTTCGATCTCGTCTTAGAGTCAGCGGGTGAATTGAGTTTCTCCACACTCTAAAGGAGACACTAGGTGGCCAATCGACATCGAGGAGAGATTGAAGCGTGTTTGAATGGCAAGACTTGGAAATTGTGTCTGACGCTCGGAGCCCTTGCCGAGTTAGAGGATGCTTTTGGCTGTGAAGACATGCTGGCGTTAGCCGAACGGTTTGAGAAGGGCAGGCTCAGCGCAAACGACGCGGTTCGAATCATTGGAGCAGGCTTGAGAGGTGCCGGATATGATGTTAGCGACGATGACGTAAGAAAAATGCGTAGCGATAGTGGGGTTCTCGAGTTCATAGATGTTGTTGCACGCCTTCTCTCTGCAACTTTCGGTTCGCCCGAAAAACAGGACGATGCGGCGCGGGAGGAGGCGCGCAACCCCGCCCCTTTCCCTGGGATGACATCATGACAGCCGGGCTCGGCCTGTTGCGGCTTGACCCCCGCGTGTTCTGGTCCATGACCATCTTGGAATTCCGTGCCGCATTGAAAGCAATCACGGGTGAGCTCCGTCACGCCGATCCACCAACGCGCGCCGAGCTCATTCAGCTTATGCAAGCCTATCCGGACGGACCCCCGACAGATGAATGAAACTGGCGAAACCTGGACCGTTACGATTGATGCCGACACGTCAAGACTTCAGCAAGAGCTAGCGAATGCGACTCGTATGGGTCGACAGTTTGGTAATGCGCTGATGAATGCTTTCCAAGGCATTGCCCTACGCGGACGGGATCTGGGAGATGTCTTGCGTTCGTTGACACTAAGCTTATCGAGGATGGCTTTTCAGGCAGCATTCCGTCCTCTGGAACAAGGAGTTAGCTCGCTTATTAGCGGTGCCCTATCAGGAGCCATAAGGTTCGCGAACGGCGGCGTAGGGGCGAATGCTTTGCCGGTACCGTTTGCGTCGGGCGGGGTGATCGCTTCACCGATAAGTTTCCCTCTAAGTGGGGGCCGTATTGGAATTGCCGGAGAAAGAGGGCCTGAAGCAATCATGCCTCTTGCTCGCGGACCCGACGGAAAGCTCGGCGTTGTCTCACACGGCCGCGGCGAGATCTCGGTAACAATCAACGTATCCACGCCCGATGCGGAAAGCTTTCGCCGTTCGGAAACACAGCTCGCGGCGATGCTCGCCCGCGCGGTGGCAGTAGGTCAGAGAAATCTTTGACGCTCTTAGGGTTGGTGTTGTCGATATGGCTTTCCATGAAGTGCGATTTCCTACTGATATTTCGAGAGGTGCGGTTGGAGGCCCTGAGCGAAGAACCGACGTTGTAGTTCTTGGATCCGGACACGAAGAACGGAATGGGCGTTGGGCTGACTCAAGGCGAAGTTACAATGCAGGCTACGGAATAAGAGGCCTCGACGATCTATACAAGGTTATTGCTTTTTTTGAAGAACGGCGGGGGCGGTTATATGGGTTTCGTTGGAGAGATTATACAGATTGGAAATCCTGCCCCCCGGAGCAAACGCCGAGTGCTTTGGATCAAGTAATAGGAGTTGGCGATGGGACTATGGCATCTTTTCAACTTTCTAAGACGTATGGTGGCACTTATGCGCCTTGGAAACGATTAATTAAGAAGCCGGTAGAAGGCAGCGTTCTTGTCGCCGTTGACGGGTTGCTACAGGAAGAAGGCGCAGCATTTGTGGTAGATCACACAACTGGAGTGATAACGTTTCGGCCAGAGAATATACCGCCTCAAGGCGCCCGTATAACAGCGGGCTTTGAATTCGACGTACCGGTCCGGTTCGATACAGACAAGCTTGAGGTTAGCTTGCAGGGTTTTCGACACGGCGCAATTCCCGCAATTCCAATCGTCGAGATTCGCATATGAAAACCTTGCCATCGGATTTGCAGGCACATCTCAACAGCGGAGCAACTACACTTTGTTGGTGCTGGAGGCTGACTCGCCGGGACGGGGTTCGCATCGGGTTCACGGATCATGACCGCGACTTAACTTTCGATGGAACGACATTCGAAGCGGCAGCTGGCTTTACGGCAACTGACATGCAGCAGAGTCTGGGCTTGAGCGTCGATAACTTGGAGGTTGCTAGCGCGCTCAGCTCGGATCGCTTATCGGAACAGGATCTTGCCGCTGGCCTTTACGACGACGCGCGCGTAGAGCTCTTTCGGGTCAACTGGATGGATCCGGAGCAGCGGGTGTTGATGCGTGTCGGTAGTCTAGGAGAGGTCACACGCGCGGGAGCGCATTTTCGAGCTGAGGTGCGGGGGCTATCGCATTATCTACAACAGCCCCATGGTCGAGTATTTCAGTTTGCCTGCGATGCCAGTCTCGGCGATAAGCGTTGCCGGGTTAATCTAAGTTTGGATCGGTATCGGGGAACCGGGATCGTTCAAGAAATACTGGCGGCGCGAAATTTCAAAATTAGTGGAGTCGGTGCTTTTGACGAGCAATGGTTCACAAAAGGATTATTAGCATTTCAAAGTGGTGAGAACAAAGGACTTCGTATTGAAATTCGCTCACATCGACGAGTTCAGGGAGACGCGATAATCGAGTTGTGGCAGGAGCCAGCATATCCAGTGGCGATAGGGGACATCGTTGAACTTGTCGCGGGTTGCGACAAGCAAATCGTGACCTGCCGAGACAAGTTCTCGAACGTTTTGAATTTTCGAGGGTTCCCCCATATGCCGGGAAATGATTTCGTGGCATCGTACGTTCGTCGAGCAGGTTGATGAGGGGCACGGCAATTAGCCGCCAAGATATCGTTCGCATTGCCCGATCTTGGATCGGGACACCTTATCATCATCAGGCCAGCGCTCAAGGTGTTGGCACAGACTGTCTTGGTCTTGTTCGCGGTATTTGGCGGGCGCTCTATGGCGCGGAGCCAGCTTCCATCCCATTCTATAGTCGGGATTGGGCTGAAGCTTCAAATCGAGAGACGCTTCTGGAGGTCGCTCGGCAATACTTGGTTGCTGTAGCAAGCGAAGATATGCGCCCGGGCGATGTGCTGATCTTTCGCTTCCAAAGCGATTTGCCGGCGAAGCACGTCGCAGTTTTGGCGTCTAAAAAAAGCATGATCCACGCAATGGAAGGCGTTGCGGTTGCCGAGGTTTCGCTGCTGCCGTGGTGGCGAAGACGCATTGCAGGTGTTTTTTCTTTTCCTGGGGTCATTGACTAATGGCAACGCTAGCACTGGCTGCTACCGGCGCCGCCGTTGGGAACGCGCTTTTGCCCTCAGGTCTTACGGTCTTCGGCGCGACCATTAGCGGAGCAGCTCTAGGATCTCAGATCGGAGCTATTGCAGGTTCATTCGTTGACCAGGCTTTGCTCGGTGGCTCCGGCCAAACTCGTACATTCACTGGACCACGGCTGTCTGATCTGCGGTTAACGGCCTCGACGGAGGGAGCTCCTATCCCGCGGGTTTATGGACGAGCCCGTATCGGTGGTCAGGTTATCTGGGCCACAGATTTTGAAGAAGAAGTTGTTACGACGGAAGTAGGAGGCGGGGGAAAGGGCGGTGGTGGATCCAGCGCGTCGACGAAGCAAATTGAATATCGCTACTACGCGAATTTTGCTGTTGCCCTTGCCGAAGGTGAGATATCCGGTATTGGACGAGTGTGGGCCGATGGCCAAGAACTGGACCTTGGCTCAATCACGTGGCGGCTCTACACAGGTTCCGAGGATCAACAACCTGACAGCTTGATTAGTGCTCACGAGGGGCCAGAAAATACACCTGCTTATCGTGGCCTTGCCTATATTGTCTTCGAACGGATGCCATTAGCTCCTTACGGCAACCGTCTCCCACAACTTTCGTTCGAAGTATTTCGAGCCGTAGATGATTTCCACCACAATGTACAAGGCATCGTTTTAATCCCGGGTTCAGGGGAGTTTGTCTATTCGTCAAAGGAGGTGACACGGCGAGAGGCTTGGGGGCTTCAGGTCGCTGAGAACGTCCATACGCGCCAAGGCGGCACGGACTGGACCGTTTCACTAGATCAACTGCAAACCTTTCTACCTAACGTCAAATCCGTATCTCTCGTTACGAGCTGGTTTGGAACAGATCTCCGTGCTGGACACTGCAAGATCCGGCCTGGGGTCGAAATTGCTAACAAGAAGACGAGCTCGCTTGCTTGGAGCGTCGCGGGCGTGTCCCGCGCCAATGCGCATGTCGTAAGTCTTCATGAAGGGCGCCCCGCTTATGGTGGCACGCCGTCTGACCAAACAGTGATTTCTGCAATTCAAGATTTGAAGAATCGCGGTTTTTCAGTCGTTCTCACCCCTTTCATTCTTATGGATGTGCCGCATGGCAACAATAAACCTGATCCATATCGAAGCGGATCACTGGGGCAGGCCCCATATCCGTGGCGAGGGCGCATCACTCTGAGCGTAGCGCCAGGTCAGCCGGGCAGTCCTGATAAGACAGCAGCGGCGGCAGAAGAGATCGCGCATTTTGTGGGAAATGCGGCGGCAAACGATTTTCAAATATCGGGGGAGACAGTCACATATCACGGCCCGCCTGAATGGTCGTACCGGCGCTTCATTCTGCACTATGCCTATCTGGCAAAGGCGGCTGGGGGCGTGGATGCCTTCGTTATCGGATCGGAAATGCGTGGACTCACGCAGATCCGCAGCGATCAGATCACCTATCCTTTCGTTTCTGCCTTGGTGAAATTGGCGGAAGATGTTAAACGCATTCTCGGTCCAACTACCAAGGTAACATATGCGGCAGATTGGTCAGAGTATTTCGGACATCGGCCGGAGGACGACTCAGGGGACGTTTTCTTCAACCTGGATCCATTATGGGCGTCGCCCGCGATTGATGCGATCGGAATTGATGTCTATTGGCCACTAAGCGATTGGCGCGACGGTAACGATCATGCCGATGCCTTGGCAGGCGCACCATCAATCTATAATCTTGATTACTTAAAATCGAATATTGCCGGTGGGGAAGGATTTGATTGGTATTACGCCAAACCTGAAGATCGTGTACGGCAGGTTCGTACACCTATTACTGACGCCTACGGCAAGCCTTGGGTATTCCGCTACAAAGATCTCAAGTCCTGGTGGTTGAATTATCACTACGATCGGCCGGGTGGGATTGAACAAAGCGAGCCAACTATCTGGATACCGCAGTCAAAGCCTGTATGGTTTATGGAAATTGGCTGCCCTGCTGTTGATAAGGGTGCCAACCAACCCAATGTGTTTGTTGATCCAAAGAGTTCTGAAACGTCCCTGCCTTATTTTTCGAGTGGTAAGCGGGACGACTTCATACAGCGTCGCTATCTACAAGCGCTGATAGAGGCGTACAATCCCGACCATTTAGGAGCGGTTTCGGGCCTCAACCCGGTTTCGGCGATCTACGGCGGACCGATGGTAGACCCGTCCCGGATACACGTTTACGCTTGGGATGCCCGGCCTTTTCCTGCTTTTCCGAACGATACGGAAACATGGGGAGACGGTGTCAATTGGCATCGAGGGCATTGGATCAATGGTCGCGTTGCAAGTGCGCCAATTGGAGATCTCGTTAACAAGATACTGGAGGATTCCGGTTTCTCGGAATTCGATTCCTCCGGTCTCTCCGGCATTCTTCCGGGCTATGTGATCGACCGCGTGATGTCGCCAAGGGAGGCGCTACAGCCTCTCGAGCTCGCCTTCTTTTTCGATGCACTGGAAAGCAACGGCAAGATCGTTTTTCGACACCGGGGTGCTTCGACAGAGGTAGTTGAGTTAACACCTGAGGATTTGGTCGAAGAGACACCTTATGCCAGCTTATTGCGGCTGACGCGTGGCCAGGAAACTGAACTTCCTGCATCCGCCAAGATATCATACATCTCGGCCGCAAATGACTACCGTCAGGCTGTAGCAGAGGCGCGTCGGCTTGCTGGGGCAAGCGCCCGGGTTGCCTTGGCGGACCTGGCGTTGGTGCTAGACGATGAGCAGGCGGCAGCAATTGCCGACGCGTGGTTGTTTGAGACATGGGCTGCGCGTGAAAGAGCCTCATTCATCCTGCCTCCCAGCAAGCTCGCGATCGAACCTTCGGATGTCGTGGCACTACTCCACAACGGCCGCAGGAGCTTGTTCAGAATTAGAGAGATTGGAGATCGTGGGCCTCGCGAGATTGAGGCGCTTAGCGTCGATCCTGCGATTTACAGGCTGGGAGAAGGTGCAAGACGTGAGGCGCAGAAGAACAGGCGAGATCCTTCAGGGCAGCCCACTGGATTTTTCCTCGATTTGCCTCTCCTGCGAGGGGATGAGCCAGCCCATGCCGGTTATTTCGCTGCTACCCAGTGGCCTTGGCCGGGCGCTATAGCACTTTTTCGATCACCGTCGGACGCGGGATACGTATTGCAGGCTATTGTGCAAGCACCGGCCATTGCAGGTGAGCTCCTTGAGCCGCTGTTGCCGGGGCCTGTTGGACGCAGGGACAAGCGAACGCGTATTCGCGTGCAGCTCTATCATGGAGAGCTTTCGTCGGTTGACCAACTACGCCTTTTTGCCGGCGCAAACGCAGCGGCTGTTCGAAATTCTTCAGGTGACTGGGGGGTTTTTCAGTTTCAGTTTGCAGAACTTATTGGCCCCAAGACTTATGAGCTATTCGGCTTGTTACGAGGACAAGCGGGGACAGAGGTGGCGTTCGAAAATGGAATCCCGCCGGGTGCGCCTTTTGTGTTGCTCAATCAGGCCCTAGCACGAGTTGACATCGGGTTCGACGAAATTGGCCTTCCCTTCAATTGGCGTTATGGTCCAGCCAATCAGAATATTGGGCATCCCAACTACGTCCTAGAACGGCATGCTTATCGGGGTATCGGACTTCGTCCGTTGAGCCCTGTTCACCTGCGCGGGATGCGGACGATTGATGGAAGTTTGGAATTGCGGTGGATACGTCGAACGCGCATCGGTGGTGATAGCTGGGAGGTCAACGAGGTGCCGCTTGCCGAGGGCGATGAGCTTTACGAAGTCGAGATACTGGACGGAGGCTCGGTAAAGCGCACGTTCGCAACCAACATTCCGAATGTCGTATATACGGCTCAAGAGCAGATCCAGGATTTTGGTGTGCTCCCATCCTCTATCGCTGTTCGCGTTTATCAGGTAAGCCGAGTTTGGGGCCGCGGCGCACCTTGCTCAGCCGTGGTTTGATTTCATCGGCTCCATTATCCCTCGCATTCTCTCTCCTTTTCCAGAGGTTGGGTTTGATGGAACAGCCTGCATGGCTCGCACATGCGTGGCGGGAATTCGGCGTGCGGGAAATCGCCGGAGCTGCGAGCAATGATCGCATTTTGCAGTTCTTTCGCGACATAGGCCATAACGAGATCAACAGTGACGAGATAGCCTGGTGCGCAGCATTTGTAGGAGCCTGCCTCGAACGATCAGGGTATACCAGTACGCGCTCGTTGTTGGCGCGCTCCTATCTTGATTGGGGAACGGGGCTACAAGCAGCGAAGCTTGGTGCGATTGCGGTTTGCAGTCGAGGAAATGATCCAGGGAAAGGGCATGTCGGTTTCGTAGTTGGGGCGGATGCTACTCGAGTTTTCTTGCTGGGAGGCAATCAGCAGAATTCCGTCAGCGTCCAACCTTACGAACGCGCTAGATTGCTTGGGTTACGTTGGCCGGGGGAGAAGACGATTGGAGCCCAGACGAAGAACGAAGTCTTTGAACGAGCGCTTACCCATGTGCTCGAAATGGAAGGGGGGTGGTCCAATGATCCATATGATCCCGGCGGCCCGACAAACCGTGGTATCACCCTCGCAGTCTACGCAGCCTACAGGGGCATCGAGCTAACAGACTTCAATAAAGAGGCACTTCTTCGCGAACTAAAGAAACTAACCGTCGCAGACGTACGACCAATTTACTATAAGCGTTATTGGGTTCCTTCGCGCGCCGCCGATCTTCCTCCTCCACTGGCATTGATGCATTTTGACGCCGCCGTAAATCACGGAGTGGGCAATGCCGCTCGTATGTTGCAGCAGAGCCTAGGCGTGACGGTCGACGGCATTATTGGACCCCAAACCCTTGCGGCGGCAAATTCTCAGCGAGTCGAAGACGTCATCAATAAATACGCAGACATCCGGCGCGCGCGATACCGCAGCCTCGGCCACTTCTGGCGATTTGGTCGTGGTTGGTTGCGGCGCGTCGATCGCACTCTGGCCGCTTCACGGCGACTGATCAATCGACCGCATTCAAGCTCTTCTCAACCTCACCTGGGAGAACAGAAGATGGCACAAGAGGTTAGCACAACAGGCTCTAGCAAGTTGCGGGCGCACTCTATGACCATCTGGGGTGCGCTGATTACGGCTGCTGCGACCGTTTTGCCGGCAATTGGCCCACTCATCGGCATCGAAATCACGCCCGACTTGGTGCGCGAGTTTGGAGAGCAGGTAGCACAGCTCACTCAGGCGGTTATCGGGCTTATTGGTATTATTATGACGATTTACGGTCATGTGCGGGCGACTTCATCGTTAGAGCGCCATCGAACGACATCGCAGCTCTGATGTTCAAGTCCCGTTCAGCTTCGAACTTCCAATAATGGCAGCGTAGGCCCTCGGAGCCGCCTTAGGGGCAGATTGGAGAGGACATCTTCAGCACCTCGAAGGCGGCTTTGCGGGTAGAGGTCTCTGCAGTTCCAATCGCTTGAAGGCTATGAGCGATGACGGGTATGAGCTATCTTATGGGCTGCCGAGAACCACGGGAGGGGGTTACAAAGTTGCGCGCCCTTGTCGTTGAAGACGATCCGGATCTGAACCGCCAGCTCAGGCAGGCTCTGTCGGACGCAGGGTTTGCTGTGGATTGTGCTCGGGACGGCGAGGAAGGCTTTTTCCTCGGCGAAACGGAGCCTTACGACATCGTCATCCTGGATCTTGGCCTGCCGAAGATGGATGGTATCAGTATTCTGGAGCAGTGGCGCCGGATCGGGCGGAATATGCCCGTTATCATCCTGACGGCGCGAGACCGATGGAGCGATAAAGTTGCGGGGATCGATGCGGGTGCCGACGATTACCTGGCCAAGCCCTTCCACATGGAGGAATTGTTGGCGCGGGTTCGGGCACAAGTCCGCCGGTCGGCTGGGCATGCCAAGAGCGAAATCGAATGCGGGCCTTTAAGACTGGATACAAGGACCGCTCGCGTTACCTGCAACGGCCAACCCATCAAGCTCACCTCGCATGAGTATCGGCTCCTGGCGTATCTCATGCATCACAACGAGCGTGTAGTTTCGCGCACAGAGCTGGTCGAGCACCTTTACGATCAGGACTTCGACCGAGACAGCAATACCATTGAGGTGTTCATCGGCCGGCTGCGGAAGAAGATTCCGGCCGACCTCATCAAGACCGTTCGTGGCCTAGGCTACAGGCTCACTCAGGAGCCCGATGAGGCTTAATTCGCTCGCGTTTCGGCTGTTTGCGACCGCGGTGGCGTCAACAATGCTAATCCTGCCGGTCGCAGGGCTTATCATCTATTCGGTTTACCGGCAGGAAGTTGAAGAGAACTTCGACGAGCGTCTACGCCAGATCCTCACAATCGTCCACGCGGATAGCATAGATGGTGCGGAACAGGAACCGCTAACACCAGGGCAAGCAGGAGAGCCGCTTTTCCTGATCGAGAACTCGGGCTGGTACTGGCAAATCAAACCCTTGCCAGGGACGACTGGGCAAACGAAGTCCTCAACGTCACTTGGGTCCTTCGTTCTGCCTTCTCCCTATGAGGAGGGAATTCAGCCTGATCTTCAAGGCATTCGCTGGCTGGATGCAGTCGGTCCTCTGAACCAGAAGTTGCGGCTTGCTGAGACGATTGAGGTGTTCGGAAACGATCCGAACGCTCCGCAATATTCTATATTGGTTGCCGGGCCTTTGGATTGGCTCGATGCACGCGTCGCCGGCTTCGGGACACAGCTTGCCGTCGCACTGACACTTGCCGGCGTCGCGCTCGTGGCAGTCACTTTGGTCCAAGTGCGCTTCGGTCTTCTGCCACTGCGCGCGATCGAGAACGGTTTGGCGGCGATTCGATCAGGAAAGGCAACCAGATTGGAAGGCGATCTGCCAGCGGAAATCGAACCTCTCCAACAAGAGCTCAATGCTCTGATTCAATCCAATGAGGAGGTGATCGAACGAGCCCGCACTCAGGTCGGAAACCTGGCGCACGCCCTCAAGACTCCGCTTGCCGTCATTACCAACGAAGCGCGGGACGATCCAAGCCCTCTCGCCCAAAAAGTGGCAGAGCAGGCAAAGGTGATGCGCGATCAGATTTCGCATTATCTGGATCGCGCTCGCATGGCTGCGAGCGCTGGTTCCTTGGTGCGAGTTACTGAAGTTTTGCCTGTCGCAGAAGCACTGCAACGGGCTTTGGAGCGGATTTACAGGGACAAGAACATCGCAATTTACCTTGATTGCCCAGAATTGGCGCGCTTTCAGGGAGAACGGCATGATCTCGAGGAGATGCTGGGAAATCTCCTCGACAATGCGTGCAAATGGGCTCATGCGAGTGTTCGTTTCGAAGTGAGGGTGAAGCGCCCCGAGGGCCGGGGTAGTGTACCGAGGCTTATCGTCACCATCGAAGATGACGGCCCCGGGCTGACACCAGAGCAGCGCCAGCGCATCGGCAAGCGCGGAATTAGGCTGGATGAAACGAAGCCTGGCTCTGGACTTGGATTGTCGATAGTCAGTGATCTGGCTCACTCATACCGCGGCACCTTGGAGCTCAAGGAGTCTCGGTACGGCGGATTGCTCGCGCGGTTGGAGCTGCCGGCACCCTGACGGCTACGGCCATTTCACAACGGGGGGCATTGATGAAAGAATGCTGTCGACGTTTCCACCCGTTTTGAGACCGAAGATCGTTCCGCGGTCATAAAGCAGGTTGAACTCGACGTAGCGACCCCGCCGGACGAGCTGCTCTTCGCGTTCTGCTTCTGACCAAGGCTTCTCCCAGTTCCGTCGCACGAGTTCGAGAAAAATATCCCGAAAGGCTCGTCCAACATCCTGAGTGAACGCGAACGCAGCCTCCCAACCACCTTCTTCTTCCGAGGGGGAGAGGTAATCGTAGAAAATCCCTCCGATGCCCCGCGTCTCCTTTCGATGGGGCAGATAAAAATATTCATCACACCACTGCTTAAAACGCGCATAGTCTGCCACTCGGTGCTTTTCACACGCAGAGCGCATGGCGGCGTGGAAGTCGACAGAGTCCGGATCGGACTGCGTCCGCCGAGCCTCAAGCATCGGCGTGAGATCAGCGCCCCCGCCGAACCACCATTTCGTGGTGACAACCATCCGTGTGTTCATGTGCACGGCAGGAACATGCGGATTTTGCATATGGGCAATCAGCGAAATGCCCGAAGCCCAAAAACGCGGATCTTCGCTTGCGCCGGGGATTTGTGCGCGGAATTCTGGAGCAAACTGACCGAAAACGGTCGAAACGTGCACCCCGACCTTTTCGAACACTCGCCCCCTCATGATGGACATGACGCCTCCGCCGCCGGGGGCGCCAGTATAGTCGGTGCGTTGCCAAGGGGTTACAACGAAACGGCCCGGAGGGCGATCTGAAAGCGGAGCTCCTGATGGCAGCTCGTCTTCCAGCTGCTGGAATGCAGAGCGGATTTCATCACGTAACGTCGTGAACCATTGGCTCGCGCGATTTTGCCACTGAGCGAGCAAGTCCGCCTGAGGCAGCATGTCTACCCTCGAGTCAAAACTATGGACGTCGGATGCGGCTAGTCCATATTCGAACTTCAGACAATCGGGTCAGGAAGCGCAGGATCTTCATTCTTCCGCTTGGCGGGACTTGACCCTCTAGAAACGAGCTTGCCTCATCCCTTGCGGAAGAATACATCGACACGGATGTCAGGAACCAGAGGACCAGGATCCTCAAGTTCAACCGTAACTTTCTGCCCTTCAGCGGCAGCTGGTCGCGCTCGGCTTGATAGACAGCATCTTCCGCTCGTCGGATATCCGCACGCCCCTGACTTGCGGGTCGGAGTTTCGTACGCGTTCCTGAGCCCCTGCCGAAGCTTCCGCTTCCGTAAGCCGCGCGCGAGCTTCCTCGTCATCGAGCTGACAAGGGCCTCGTTTTTTTCAACGCGATCGTTCTCGCGTACATGGATCGCGGCAATGCGGCCGCCTAGGGCGGACCCGACCGAACCTCGCCAGACCTTGCCTCAACCCGGCCTGGAGCGGAGGCGGCCCAAGTGATTCAGCTTGTGCTTACCGCAGGCTGCGCAGTGCCCTTTTGATCAAGGAAATTACTAAGCGCATAGCCGCCCAACGCCGCGCTGCTCACCGCTGCCACAAAGACTATAGAAATCAGAAGTTTAGAGACAGCTCCACCGTTGGCGACGCTCATGGCCTCCCTTTCCCTCCGGTGCGTGGCCAATGCTCTCCGGTTCTGGTGCAGGGGTGGGCCTTTCATCCGAGACAATGCGACCGTCTTCGATCTGGATGATACGGTCGGCGTAGGCCAGTGTGCGATGATCGTGGGTGACGGCCAGAACAGCTCGCGACGGGTCCTTAGCGACTTCGGACAGGAGTGCCATCACGGCTTTGCCGTTTTCGCTGTCGAGCGCTGCCGTCGGTTCGTCGGCCAAGATGACGGATGGGGAACCTGCAAGCGCACGAGCGATTGCCACCCGCTGTTTTTCACCGCCGCTCATTTGACCGGGATATGCGTTGGCCCTGTGGGTGAGACCCACTTCCCCTAACGCGCGAACGGCACATTCGGATGCTTCGGGCCCCGAGATCCCGCAAAGATCAAGGGCAAGCAGGATGTTCTGTGTCGCGTTGAGAGTCGGAAAAAGATTATAGGACTGAAATACAAATCCCACATGCCGCCGCCGTAAATCGGCCAGTCCTTCTGGTCCAAGATCGGCAGTAGATTCCCCCGCAATTTCCAGCGTTCCGCTCGTTGGCGTTAGAATGCAGCCGAGGATGGAGAGCAGGGTTGTTTTGCCGCTGCCGGAGGGACCCATCAAAAGGGTGAGCTCACCTGCCTTGAGCTCAAGATCAATGCCCTTAAGGACTTTTAGCTCATTCGCACCGCTGCCCAGAACTTTGACTAAGCCCTTTGCCCTGACAATCGTCTTTCCGCGCGAAGCGTCGGGGTTGGGGGAATGCGGCTGATCACGATCACGAAGATCGCACTCGTCACTTAATGTCTGCTTCGCGTGATCAGGTATCAGCAGCATAAGGAACTCTCTTTCCGTCACATTTGAAGTGCAAGGCGAAGTCCGCCCGCAGCCTTTCGTTCACGGCGTGGCGTACACCGCCGCGGCGGCACTAGCTACTATCGTCGGGCTAAGCGCTCAACTCAGTTCCAGGTGTGACATGCCTGGACGGAGAGTTTCGGCTTCCAGCGTTGGTCGGGTGCAAAGCGCAGATGCAATTCAGGACGATCGTGACGAAAAGATGAGGCCCGTGGCCTGAAAAGCGAGGGAGAGGGTCACTGCGTCAGAATGCATCGTCGCAAAGCGGTGTCGTCGACCTGAGGTAGGGACGGACCAGTAGCTGAGGCGAAGTTGAATGTCATCAAGCTTGCCCGAGAAGCGACGATAGGCAAGCCCAGCGCCCGCGGGATTTTTTACTTGTTGACTATTTCCCTTTGTCGGCAATTCTTCCGGAATGCAACTATAGATATGCAATGTTGCCCTGAAGCAACCAATTCGCGCGACTTCTGCGGTAAGTAAGTCAGCAAGCATCAGGCAAGCACGGGAGTATTCTATGCCGCATCTGACACGCGCTTTTCGCTCTATAGCCGCCGCAGGCTTCTGTGGGGCACTCGCTGCCCAGCCGGTCGCGGCAGCAGATCTGTGGGGGCCTGACTATAGGGAAGGCTCCATCAAGGATGCCCCACCGGTTTACGTATTCAGCTGGACTGGCTTTTACATTGGTGGCCACGCTGGTTTGATGACGGGCAAAACGGAGGGCACTCCGAATTTCGGCTGCGCGGACGCCGACTGCGCCCTTGCAGAGGCGTTCTTCTCAACGGACTACGATATGGATGGCGGCCTGTTCGGCGGCCAACTCGGCTACAACTACCAGTTTGGTAGCGGCGTCGTCGGTATTGAAGCGACGTATTCCGGCTCGACCGTCGAGGGAAGTGGCTCATCCGGGATTTTCCTGACTTCGAAGCGTGATCTTGACTGGCTCGTTACCCTTACTGGCCGCTTGGGATACGCATTTGGCCGTTCTCTCGTTTACGCAAAGGGCGGCGTCGCTTGGGGAGATCTCGACACGGACCTGCGGGTTGGGGGAATCTCGATTGCCAAGGGTGGCGATACGCACTTTGGCTGGACGGCAGGACTCGGCTTCGAGCACGCGATCACCGATCACGTCACGGCACGCATCGAGTATGCCCACATTGACTTCAACTCCGAAACCCACCGGTTGAAGTTTGCTCCGGGAGTCGCATTGCCAAGTGATGTCGATGCGACGTTTGACACCGTCACAATTGGGGTGAACTACAAGTTCTAATCTGGTGTCCGATTGAAACTGCGCGCCGGCCGAGAGGTTGGCGCGCAGCTTTTGTGTTACGGTTTAACTGGTCTTCATCTCCCCAGCATGAGTGTCGCGATTCCGAAGTAAAGAATCACGCCCGTAACATCGGCGATGGAGGTGATCAGGGGGGCGCTGGCCGAGGCTGGATCGAGATTGAGCCGATTAAGAAGGAAGGGCAGCGACATACCGATCAGGCTGCCGATTATGACAACCAGCACCATCGTCAGGGCCACAATCGCTCCAATCGTCGGTCCATCACGGAGAACGCCGATGGAGGCCACCGCCAAAGCCATAGTCAGGCCAAGGGCCGTCGCCACGAGAAGCTCGCGGCCCAGCATCAGGCTCCAGTCGGAAAGGCGCACATCACCGGTCGCCAGCGCGCGGACCATTAGCGTAGACGCCTGAGCGCCCGCGTTGCCGCCGCCCGCTATCAGCATGGGCAGGAAGAATATGAGAGACACGTAGCTGACGATCGTGTCCTCGAACAACGCAAGGCCGGCACCGGAAAACAGGTTGAAAAACACGAGCAACACCAGCCAGAAAATCCGCTTCCGGTAGAGAAGGCCAATGCTCGCCTCCTTGAGGCTCGTCGTCAGTTCGCCGATGGTACTGACCTTGTAGAAATCCTTTGTCGCCTCTTCCTCGGCGACGTCCATGGCGTCGTCCTGGGTGACGATGCCGACGAGCGCATCGCCGCCATTCACAATTGGGAGCGCAATCAGGTCGTACTTCGCGATTTTGCGCGCCACTTCTGCCCGACTGTCCTCGGCGCGGGCATGGATGACGTGGGTATTCATGATGTCTTCGATCTTGGCTGTCGGTTCGGCCAAGATCAGGTCACGCAAGGACAGCACGCCTTTGAGGCGGCGGGCCTCGTCGACGACATAGGCGTTGTAAATGGTTTCCTTGTCGGGGGCGGCCAGACGTAGCACGTCCAACGCTTGGCGCGCCGTGATGTTCGGCGGCAGAGTTGCGTAATCTGACGTCATGATCGCGCCGGCCGTGCCTTCGGGATAGGAGGCCAGTTTGCGAATGTCTTCGCGTTCAGCCTGGGCCAGCGCAGGAAGAAGCGTCTGCTGCTGCTCCTCGGGCAGGCGGTTCAGGAGGTCCGCCCTTTCGTCGGCGGACATCTCGGCGACAATCTTCGCCAACTCGCGCCGGCCGAGCGTCCTGGCGATCTCGATCTGACTCTCCGGGCCAAGATACCCGAAAACATCAGCCCGTTCGCTGATGGGCAACACGTTCAGTAGCGTGCTCGCGTCTGTCGTGGGCAAAGCCTCGACGAGGCTGGCAATATCCGCTGGGTGCTGGTCCTCGAGATGAGCGAGAATGGCCTTCTTGTCGCCGGCGTGCAGAAGCTCGCTGATGACAGGCGCAAGATCGGCCAAGCCGCCTTCGGTCGCGGCGAGAAGATCGCGGTCCTGGATGACTTCCTGGTTCATGTCCGCCTCCTCTGGCCGCCCCTCGTACGGGCAAGCCAGTGGCGGACCACGAGGGCTTAGCAGCCCTTCAGAGCCGACACGAGCCGCCGTACTGCGCGGCGAACGACAACCGCTGCGGGCTGTCCAGTTGTTTTCCGGTTGAGGTCCCCGAAGGGACGACTACTGGGAACGTCCATCTCTAATCCGATGATTGGCTAACGCCCGGCAGAATCTCGCCGGTCTGCCGGGTAGATGAAGTGCGCCGGTGCCGATGTCAACAGCCCGTAGCGCTGGTGCGCGCAAATATTGCAAAGGAAAGCTGGCTCTTAAGTAAACGGCTCGTTTCGTGTGGCCAGCATGCCCTTATCGGCAAACGAGAACGGGGATTTTGCTGTGGGCCAGCACCTTCTGGGTTTCGCTGCCCAGGAACAGCGCAGCCAAGCCCTTCCGCCCATGGGAGGCCATGACGATCAGATCGCACCCTCGGGCCTCGGCCGTCGACAGGATGGCTTGCCATGGGTGACCGTGCTCCAGCCAGGTCGTGTCGCAAGACACCCCTTGTTCATCGGCAAGCTCCTCAGCATAGCCGACATACCGCGCCGCCGCCGTCTCGGCGCCCTTCAGATATTCCGACTCCGGGAAGGCCACCATGATCTCGCCGGGCGCCACCGTGCGCCAGGGGCGGATCACGTGCAGTGCCGTAACCCGCGCATTCAGGGCACGCGCCAGTCCGATCGCCTGCTCGATGGCTCGTTCGGAAAGCTCAGAGCCATCGGTCGCAACAAGAATGTGTTTGTACACGAGCTTTGCGCCTCCTTTGGTGCCCACGCACGTATTTCTAACTTCAACGAAGGCGCGTTGACAGCAAATCCGGTTCGCCGATCGGGCGTAAGCTTAACTGGCCGAGGTCGAGCCTCTAGTTCAGTCCGTTCAGCCTGATGCGGGCAGTTTCGATCCCAGCCTGGGCAGCGCGTTGGTAGAGCTCCCGGGCCTTGTCCACATCGGCAGTCACGTCGAGCACGCCCCAGGCTGCGAGCATGTTGGGATCGTAAGTCTCTGCCAGAGCCATGAGAGCCTCAGGCTCATTAGCTTCGGCAGCCGGCAACAGGATTTCACGGCCTTCAAGAATAGCGCCAGCGGAGATCCGCGCTTTTCCCTCAGCAATCGTATCGCTCCACGAAGGCTTCGGCGGTTCAGCTGGGGTTTCCTCATTCGCGCTGGGTTCAGGGGCGACAGCAGCCGCTGGGATCACCGCGGCTTCCGTAGGCCGAATAATCGTGGTTGGCACTGCCCGCTGTTGGACCTCTAGTGGCACGGCTGCCGGCGAGGAAGCGGCAGCCGAGTGAACGGCACTTTCCGTCCCCGGATCACTTCCGAACAAGGCGTCGAGCGGCAGATTGTCGAGACGACCGGTGAGGTAGAGGACGACCGGAACAACAACGGCCAAACCCGTCATAAAGCCCATGGCCGCAGCACGGGCCTGGTCGCGAAATGCGCCGGTTTTCGGCGGCTCCGGTGGTGTGCGCCAGGTCGACGGAATCGGCATTGCCGCATCGTCATCCTCATCGTCGAAAATGCCGCGAGGAGGCGGCATCGCCGGCAGCGGGTTCGTGTTGACGTTGGCAGCGGTGGCTTTGGACTGCGGCCGATCGAGATTCTCGCGCGCCATGTTCATGGCCCGCGCCAGCTCCTCGACAAGGCTAGAAAGTTCTTCCTGAGACGTGCCGACCTCGGACGACTCGCTAGTCGAGCCCTTCAGGCCATTGCCATGCCCATTGAGCTTCTTGGGCACGCTCTCGCGACTGCTCTCCATCGCCACCCCCACTTCAAGGTCTCGATGCTAGGGGGATCCACGCAGAGTGCGCACGTCGGAGCGCATGTCCGCACCGATTCCCACGGCTGCCACGCGGGCGAACCTTCGCATTACTCATCGGGAACCCCCAAACACGACCCCGGTCCCCAGCGTCAACTAACACGCTCGCACCGACAGGCACAATCGAATAAAGGTTCGTCGGAGTTGTGGCAGACGTCGCCAGCCGGTGGACAAAGTTTCACCCTGGGTTAATCAGGCCGCAAATAGCGGCTGCTGGGGGTAAGGGATGCTTCCACTCGTCCTTGGACTGCTGATTTTCTTTCTCGTTCATCTCGCTCCGACGCAGGTCGATTTGAGGCGCGGCCTTGTCGAGCGATTTGGCCTTGTCGGTTACAAGGTCATCTTTTCCGCCCTCTCTCTTGTCGGCCTGGTGCTGATCATCGTCGGCTACGGCAAAATGCAGGTGATGGTGGGCAAGAATCCGGAGATCTGGACACCGCCTATTTGGGCCCGCCATCTGACCTTTCTCTTCATGCTGCCGGCGATGGTGCTGCTCGTGGCTGCCTACGTGCCCAGCCGAATTCGTACGGCCACGAAGCACCCCATGCTGGCGGCGATCAAGTTCTGGGCAGCCGGCCACCTGCTCGCCAACGGGGATCTCGCCTCGATCCTGTTGTTCGGCAGCTTCCTGGCCTATGCCGTCTACGATCGGATCTCCGTCAAGCGCCGCGAAGCGGTGCAGCCACCTGCGCCGGTGGCTGCGGCCACTAGCTGGTGGAACGACGCTCTGGTGGTGGTGCTGGGGCTTGCGCTTTATGGCTTTATGCTGACAGTGGGCCACGCGCGTTTGATCGGCGTTCCCTTGCTGCCTGGCTGGTACTGATTGGGGGCCAAGCCGCAAAACTGCCGGAAACGGGTCGCACGTAGAGGCGCTGGCAGTCACCGCCTGGGGATTTCCGGCACTCCGTCGCGTTGGCGGGGCAGGCGCTGTGCGCTAAGTGTTGCGCGCCTGACCGCACAGGGCGCCCAAAACGAAGGCACGAGGAGGGCCGATCCAGTATGGCTGAAGACCGCGATCCACTTCTGCGCGAGCTCGAGAGCGAGGTTCGCCGCGAGCAGCTGGCGAAGCTTTGGGATCGCTACGGCATCTACGTGGTTGGCTTGGCTGCTGCCATCGTGCTCGGAGTTGGCGGTTATCAGTGGTGGCAGGCGCGCACGCTGGCGGCCGCGCAGGAGGCAGGCGCGCGTTATCAGGCGGCCATTCAGCTCGCACAGCAAGGTAAGACAGAAGAATCGCGTCAGGCTCTGGAGGCCATCGTCAGGGATGGACCGGCTGGCTACGCTACTTTGGCCCGTCTGCAACTGGCTGGCGAAGCCGCTTCCGCCGGCAAGAAGGACGAGGCGCTGACCATTTACGAGGCCATTGCTGGCAACTCGGGCGCCGATCTGCTGCTACGCCAGTACGCCGAATTGCAAATTGCGTCGTTGAAAGTTGATACAGCGGACTTTACCGAAATCCAGAATCGGCTCACCCCTTTGACGGGCGACAACAACGCCTGGAGGCATAGCGCGCGCGAACTGCTGGGCCTGTCGGCGTATCGCGCCGGGCGCCTGGAGGAAGCGAAGCAGATCTTCCTCGAACTCGCGGCGGATCAGCAGACGCCCCCCTCCATTCGTGAGCGTGCGGGCATAATCATGGGCCTCATTACATCGGCAGAGGCTCAACAGGCCGCTCAATCGGGGCAGGCAGGGGGGGCACCTTCGGCCGAGACGCCGAAAGTGCAATAGTGGGGAAGGTGGATGGGCGAGGTCGATAAGCGAACGCAGCTTCTGCGCCGGCTTCTGTTGCCCACCCTTGTTACCGCATTTGGCCTGGGCGGCTGCGGAAGCAGCAGTCTGCCGAGCCTGCCCAAGATCAGCGAGCTGAACCCTTTTGCTGAAAAGCAGCAGCCTTTGCCGGGCAAGCGTATCCCCGTCCTGCAGAGCCGGGACAACGTTGGTGCGCACCTCGCTGAGGCTGACAAGCCCATCGTTCTCCCACCGCCTCGGCACAACGAAAACTGGACCCAGCCAGGTGGCGAGCCAAGCAATTCTCCCGGCCACCTCGCGCTTTCGGGCAGTCTGAAACGCGCCTGGTCGGCTAACGCCGGTACCGGCTCCAGCTCCAAGGGCAAGCTGACGGCCAGCCCCATCGTCTATGGGGGGCGCGTGTTCACTTTGGATGCGGAAGCCCGTGTCACGGCCTTCTCCGCCTCGGGCGGCTCCGCTATTTGGCGGGTTTCGCTCGTGCCCGAGAGTGAGCGCGGAGACGGCGGATATGGCGGCGGGCTGGCAATCGATTCCGGACGCCTTTACGTCGCCACCGGCTTCGGCACGGTCGTTGCGCTCGATCCTGGGACTGGCAAGCAGCTTTGGACCAAGAATATCGGCGTTCCCGTTCGCGCGGCCCCGACCGCCGTGAATGACAAAGTCTTTGTCGTCACGACCGACGCGCACGTGTTCGCCTTGGCTGGCTTCGACGGGAGCGAGCTTTGGACCCAAAGAGGCATTCCTGAAAGGACCAGCATCATCTCGAACCCGAGCCCCGCGGTGGACAGTGGGGTTGTCGTCGTCCCGTATACGTCTGGTGAGCTGTCTGCCTTCAAAGCGGATGACGGGTCACTGCTGTGGACCGAAAGCCTGGCCCGGACCGGCGCTCTCTCGCCGATGGCGTCGCTAAGCGATGCGGCACGGCCGGCCATTGCGGGGGGCGTGGTCTACGCTGTCGGGCATGGTGGCAGGCTGATCGCAACTGATCTCAAGTCGGGCGAGCGCCTGTGGTCCCTCAACGTCGCGAGCACGCAAGCGCCGGTCATCGCCGGCGATACGGTGTTCGTCGTGGACACCACCGGCCAGTTGCTTGCCGTCACGCGGCGCGACGGAAAGATCATCTGGTCCGTCAAGTTGCCGGGGACGAGCACCTGGTCGGGGCCGACCCTCGCCGGCAATCATCTCTGGCTGGCCTCCAACCATGGGCAGCTGGTTGGCGTCGATCCCGTCACAGGCCGTGTCATCAGCCAGTTGGGATTGGATGACCCGGTCTATATCGCGCCTGTGGTGGCCGACGGGCGTATGTATGTGCTAACGGACAAAGCGCGTCTGATCGCGTTTAACTGACGAGCCCCGCGACAGCGGCTGCAGACGAGTCCTTCAATCCAGATTTACGGCGCCTCGAAATGACGACGCCCCCTCCAACCATTGCCATCGTTGGTCGGCCGAATGTTGGCAAATCGACTCTCTTCAATCGCCTGCTCGGTCGCCGGCTTGCTCTGGTCTCCGACATGCCGGGCCTCACGCGCGACAGGCACGAAGGCACCATACGCCTGGGCGATTTAGAGGCGCGCCTTGTCGATACGGCGGGGCTGGAAGAAGCGCCGCCGGGCACGATAGCGGCCCGCATGACCCGACAGACCGAGCGGGCCCTGCAAAGCGCTGACCTCGTGCTTTTCGTGATCGATGCCCGGGATGGAGTGACGCCTGCCGATTCGGCCTTTGCCAGACTGGTCCGCTCGGCTGCCCGCCCGGCCATTCTGGTGGCCAATAAGTGCGAGGGCCGCAAAGGCATGGAGGGCGTCTACGAAGCCTTCGAGCTTGGTCTTGGCGAGCCCGTTGCCATTTCCGCCGAGCATGGCGAAGGCGTCGGTGAGCTGATCTCCGAGATGATGGAAGCCCTCGGAATCGAGGCATCGGAGCGGCGATCGCGTGAGGAAACCGAGGATCAACAGGAAACGGCCGTTGCGCGCCCCATCCGGGTTGCAATCGTCGGGCGGCCGAACACGGGCAAGTCCACGCTTGTCAATGCCCTGCTGGGTGAAGAGCGGATGCTGACCGGGCCCGAGCCTGGGCTGACGCGGGACGCGATCGAGATCGACTTCAACTGGCGCGATCAGAAGATGACTCTGATCGACACGGCCGGGCTCCGCCGTAAGGCCAAGATTACGGAGACGGCCGAGAAGTTGGCGGCAGCGGACACGCTCCGTTCCATCCGTTTCGCGGAAGTTGTGATCCTGATGATCGATGCGGAGCGGCCTTTTGAGCATCAGGATCTCACTATAGGAGATCTGGTGGCCGAGGAGGGGCGTGCTCTGGTCATCGCGCTCAACAAGTGGGATCTCGTTGAAAACAAGCAGGCGGTGCTTCGCGAGTTGCGTGAGATGGCGGCCGACAGACTGGCCCAGGTGCCGGGAGTTCCGCTTGTTCCAATTTCCGCACTCGCCGAGCGGGGGCTCGACGCACTCCTGGACGCCGTTCTGCAAAGCTACGAAGCTTGGAATCGTCGTGTTCCAACATCGGAGCTAAATCGCTGGCTCCGCGCAGCCATCGAAAGACACGCACCTCCGGCGTCCAAAGGGAGGCGCATCAAAATCCGCTATATCGTGCAGGTGTCGACCCGCCCGCCGACATTCGTTGCTTTCACTTCGCAACCGAAGGGGTTGCCGAAGGACTACATTCGTTATCTGACGAAAGGGATCCGGGAGACATTCAACATGCCCGGCACTCCCATTCGCTTCATTTTGCGGAAGGGTGACAATCCCTACGCGGATCGCGACTGAACTTCTTCAACACTGTCTACGGTCAGCGAAGCGTCGCAATCGCTGTGGGCATCAAGCAGCTCCGGGTGTAGGGTCTGCGGGGCTGCTTGAGCTTCATGCACGATGACCTCCAGGGCCTGCCGGAATGTGGTCACTGTGAGGTTGCCCTTCACCGACAACGTTTCTTCGGGCGACGGCGCGTCGTCTGCAGGGCTTTCATTCCACGCCCCGATCACGAAACGCAGCTCAGGGTTTCGCCGCCGGAGCCGGCGCGTGATCAATCTGGTGTGTGCAGGAGCGTGGGAAGCCTCGAGCTGAGAAAGAATAGCGAGGCGAGCGTGCCGCACGTCGAGATCGGCGATGCGCGCGGGACCGACCTCGTCTGGGCCGATGACCCGCGTGCCGACACCATGCTCAATGAGAAGGTGCGCCAATATTGATGCCGCTGCGCGATCGAGTGCGTTCCGCACTCCAACCGCCAGCACGGGGGCCGCGACTTGCCAATCCTGCTTCAACTCCTCAGCCGTCAGAAGACGGAGGTGGGAAGACGATTCTTTGGCAGCCTCTTCCGACGCAAACTCCATTTCGATGTCGCCCAGCTCGTCGACCAATTCTTCGATGAGCCGGCCCATTGTTTCCACGCGATCGGACCCGAGACGGTCTTTCCGAACGTCGATCTGCGCCATAACGAGGCCGGGGAGCACGATTTCGTCGAAGTAGCAGAGGATCGGCTGATCCTTGATGAAGCGCTCCGCGTCGTACGTAATTTCGTCGAGATCGCCGGCCAGCAACCTCTGATAGAAGCGCTGGGCGGGCGTCAATGCGGGCTGGTCGCCAAGTAACACGTAAAGGAAATTGAGCTGCGGGACATGTCGGCCGAGCACAATAAGGCAGACCGTGAGCGGCACGGCGAGCAGCAGCCCCACTGGCCCCCACAGCCAGGTCCAGAATACCGCTGACGCCACCACTGCGAGTGGTGACAAACCCGTCGAGTTCCCCAGAAGCCACGGCTCCATTACCTGGCCCATCGTTAGCTCGCCGACCAAAAAAACGGCGAGCGTTGCGGCAATCATGGACCAGCCGGGGTCCACTGCGGCGGCCAACAACACGGGGAATACGATCGCGATGATCGTGCCAACGTAAGGCACGTAGCGCATCAACCCAGCGAGAATTCCCCAAAGGATGGGGTTTGGGACGCCTATGAGCCAGAGAGCGCCCGCCATGACAGCACCGTAAACGATATTCATGGCGGTCAGCGTCAAGAACAGGCGGCTGAGGCGCCGGGCGGCATCGTTGATGGCAGCAGTGGTTCGCTCGAAGTCCTCACCGCTGACGAGCCGAATGACACGGTCCCTGAGATCTTCTCTCTGGAGGAGGATGAAAATTACCAGGATGAGAACAAGGCCCGCCTGAGCCAGAGGATCAATCAATGGGGCGACTACGCTTTGGTAGTACTCGAGAGCACGTGGCGGCGGCTGGTGGATCTCCACAGGAATAGGCTTTTGGCCAGTGCTTGTCGTTGGTTCACTGGCAGTACCCTCGGGACGCTTCTCGAGTTCTTTGTTCAGGTTTTCAAGGGTTTCGGCGGTCCGTTCAATGATGCCCGGGGGAGCGTTTGAGCTGGCCTGCAGGCTCTGAATTCGTGCCCGCAGGGTTGCCTCGTAAGCCGGCAGGCGCTGGGCAAGGTCCGCAAGCTGATTCCCCATGATCATGCCAAGACAGCCGATCAAGGTGAACGCAAATGCCACCACCAGTAAGACGGCGGCGGCGCGTGGCACCCTGAATTTCCGTAGAAGGACGACGAGCGGCGTGAGGATAAAGCTCAGGAGAATCGCCAGCGCCAGAGGCACGAACAATTCCCTGCCAAAATACAAAGCAGCAATGACAAGGCCCGTAACTGCCAGCGCTACCGGCAGAGGAAGGGGGGGGTTGGGAGAGGTCGCTTTATACCGCTGCAAATCCATTGGGCTTTCTCGCTCAAGCGCCCTCGCCCACAGGCGGTCGCAGCCACACATGGCGTGGAACGCATTAACCATGGGGTGCGTTCATTCCACCAAACGAACGCCTCTTCAGGTGGGTGGGAAGAAAATTTCCAGCTCGGGACCACAAAAAGCGACCGCGGCCTTGATCTACCGCGGTCCAAGGGGACGGACGCTTCGCTGCGTCCACGTCTAGGGGCATGAGGCCAACGCGTACCGATTGAAACAGTTCCAAAGACAGCGTGATCTCACTGATATTGCGAATATTGACGGCAGTTATTCTCAAAGAAGGAAAAAGCTCCGAAAGTGGAACCAAAGTATAGCTAACGCGTTAAATGAAGCGGTGAGGCCGTTCTAGTGACGCTGCGCGTGACACTGCCACGACACGAAATTGTTGAGGGGCCGTTGCACGGCGAGGCTTCCGCCCCGGCGTCGTCCAATTTGGGGGGCGTCGTCCCAATCGGTTGGCATCCGAACCCCCTTATTTCCGGGGAAGCGGCTGCAATGTGCCAAACGGATTATAAGTCCGCGCCTTGCCGAAGACGGAATAAACACGCGTCTTCCAGTTCAGTGGTGCGTATGCTTTTACGCGGGGCAGGAGGAAACGCGAGCGGCGAGATCTGACGCCGATCCAAAGAGGGGGAAATGGCATACACACCCGTTATGGAGAACGGGCAGGTTGCGGTCAGTCGGGAATCGGGACGCCAACCTCGCTCGGTAAGATCCTATCTCGCACTTTTTTGTGCGGCCGTCGTCACCCCAATTCTCATTTTCACGGTCATCGTCCTGCACCGCTACGGCACGATCGGGCACATCCAGCTCGAACAGCGCGTATTGGCAACCGTGCGGCACCTCACGTCCAATGTCGATCGGGAGCTCGGTTCCGTTATTCTCGCCCTTGAGGCGTTGGCGGCCTCACCAAGCATAGAGGCCGGTGAATATCAACGTTTCCGTACGCACGCGGCGCGATTGGTCGAGTTGCGTTTCGGCAAATACATTCGGCTGTCGGATGCAAACGGCCAGGGATTGTTGGATACGCGCGTTGAAACGGGCGAGGCACTCCCGGTTATGCCAAAAGACGCGATACCCGTGGCCGAAGTTCTTCGAACCAAGCGACCATTCGTTTCGAATCTCCTCCCGAGTGGAAATAGTTTCACAATTACTGTTCCTGTCCTGAGTGAGGGCGAAGTCAGTCACCTTCTGACTTTGGTTCTCGATCCGGCATTTATTTTGCGGGCAATAGATGCGGATAACCTGCCGGAAGGTTGGAATGTAGGAATAGTCGATGCCTACGAGCGCATTATTGTCGCTCAATCGCGGGGATATCAATCCGACCCCGGCGTTATCAAACGACCGTCGAGAGATGGTATCGTTGCGGCTGAGTGGCTGGCGCCTAGTGGTTTTTTCCAAGCCGAACTGACGGCTGCGGTACGCTCCACTGTCGCTGACTGGTCAATAAGGGCCAGCGTCTCGCCAGCGGTTGCAAGCGCACAGACGCTCTCCTGGGGGACGGTCGCTGCCGGCGGGAGTATTTTCGTCGCTCTGTCTCTCCTGTTGGGAATTTACTTTGGGCGGCAGGTGACAAACCCCATCCGCATGACAGCTCTCGCTGCGGCTGCTTTCGGCAGGGGGGAAGCCGTGCCGCAATTTGCATTGCGCTTGCGGGAAGTCGACGAGGTGCTGAACGCTCTTCGAACGGCTTCGGCGCAACGTCGGCTGGCAGAAGACCAGCTTCGGAGTGCCCATGAGCGAATGACGCTTATCCTTTCCGCCACGCAAATGGGCATGTGGGAGCAAGACCTCTCGACAGATCGGGTGATCTGGTCGGAGGCCATGTATCAGCTTTATGGCCGTTCACCGGACGAATTCACCGGCGATCCGGAAGAGGTCTTGAGCTTCGTACACCCGCATGACCGCCAAGCTTTCCGTCAGGCATATCTCGACGCTGTAACCGGCCAGGCAGATACCTTCGAGCAGGAGTTCCGCATTATCCGTCCCACTGGCGAAATAAGGTGGCTTTATCGGCGTGCCTTCGTTCGCCGCGATGCGGAGGGTCGCGCCATTTCGGTGCTGGGAGTCGCAATCGATATTACCGAGCGCAAAGAGGCTGAGATTGCCAATGCCAAATTTGCAGCCATCGTAGCCTCTTCGAGCGAGGCAATACTCAGCGTCTCTCCTGACGGCACCATTTCGACCTGGAATAGGGGCGCGGAGCTGATGTTTGGATTCACCTCCGAACAGGCCGTCGGCATGCCCTTGAAAGCGCTTTTTGGCGACGCGGGAGAAAGCGGCTACGAGACGATCAAATGGGCCATTAGTGCCGGCGAGACGTTGCGGACCGAAAGTATCTGCAGGAGACGGGACGGTCATGAGCTGGAGGTTGCGATCGTTGCCAATCCGGTGCGCGGCTCATCGGAATTCATCGCCGGTTACTCAATTACCATTCGCGATATATCCGCTCGGAAAGAGCACGATCGCCATCTCGCAAATGTCCTGCGGGAGCTGACGCATCGCTCAAAGAATCTCTTGGCGATCGTTCAGGCGATGGCGCGGCAAACCGCATTGCGAAGCGACAACCTCGCGGATTTCCAGAGGCGCTTTTGTGGTCGCTTGCAAAGCCTGTCGCGTTCCCACGAGCTGCTCATCAGCAATGATTGGGAAGGGGCCTCTTTGAGTGACCTCATTGCCGTTCAGAGAAGTGTGTTCGGCACGAGCGAGGGGCGCATTCGGGCGACTGGTCCGGATGTTTTTCTGCGGCCCGAGGCCATATTTAACATCGGTTTGGCGCTTCACGAATTGGTCAGCAATGCCGAACGGCATGGGGCTCTTTCCGTCGACACCGGCCGTGTCGATCTCAGCTGGTCTATCGAGCGAGGCAGCGATGGGTCGCCACGTCTTGTGATCGTCTGGCGAGAGCGAGGCGGGCAATCAGCAGGAAACCTTCTTCATCGAGGCTTCGGGCGCGATATTCTTGAGCACGTCACTCCGACCGCCCTTGGTGCGGATGTGGAGCTAAAGGCCGTTCCGGACGGGTTGCTTTGGACTTTGGAGGTGCCATCAATCCAATTCGCCAGAGCGCGGCTGTTGTCCGCCAGCGCCTGAGATTTGGGACGCGATCACAGTAAATTTTTCGTGTTTTGTGCGCACCCAATTATCGTTTTCAAACGAGCACTTACGCTACGTTGCGGCTCAAGAGACAAAATCTGTTCGCTCGGGGCGGGGATCGCATTCACTTGGATGGGCGTTTCTGAATGACATCCAGAGCAAGTAAGGGATGTGCGTAATGTGGTCTCAAAATGGTTCGAGCGATGAGGAAATTGAGGAGGCCGGCGCGGCCATCATAGCAGGCATGAGATTGCTGGCCGAACATCTGGACCCTCCCACAGCGCATGCACTCGCGACGCAGCTGCTCGACGATCTTTTGCGCGATATGCTGCGGGAAGGGTCCCAATCAGTGCACTGAAACGAATACGCGTCGAGACAGGGGCGCTTGGACAAGGAAACTTACTTTTTTGACGAGTCTGTTTCGACCGGGCCGCCCGCCTTCTTCCATGCACCAAATCCACCGATGATATGGGCTACGGGTTTCAGGCCCATGTCCTGCGCCGTCTTTGTAGCGAGGGCCGATCGCATTCCGCCTGCGCAGAAAAAGATGAACGTCTTATCCTCACCGAAAATCGGCTTGTAGTACGGGCTTTCCGGATCGATCCAGAATTCGAGCATGCCGCGCGGGCAATGGAATGCGCCGGGAATTCGGCCATCCCGAGCCAGCTCACGTGGATCGCGGATGTCGACCAACTGTACGTCCGGCCGCTTAGCCAACTCGATGGCCTCCTCGACCGTATACTCCTTGATCTGAGCTTTCGCCGCTTCCACCAGTGCCTTGTATCCCAGCGTAATTTTCTGCGGCATCTGTTCTCTCCATCCACTTGTTCGAGCTGTTGATATCGGTTCCGCCTGCTTGCGGCAAGTAAGGTTCGCCTCGCATTTTTTTCGCATTTGCGGATAGGATCCGCTCGTCCACTCGGGGGAGGGGCACGCATGACCATCGGGACGTTACGCTCATTGATTCTGGGCATCGGCCTACTTTTACCAGCCTGCTCTGGCCCAACCTCTGGAATGATAACGTCGGGGCCGATCAATGATGCCCCAGTGACAGGCCTGCAGCCCGACGGAAAGTACGTGCTATCGCCCGCCGAGATGGAGATGAGCTGTCGGGAGCTGAGCGGTCGCATGCAGGTGCGCATTCTCGAACTTCGAGACTATGAGCTAAACCGCAGCAGCTCCTTTGCCGCAAGGAACCTCCAAAAGGCTGTCGTTCCAATCTTCGGCGGGACGCAGCGCGGAGCCGATCCCGAGGCCGATTATTGGCATGATCGAGCGATGCTCGAGGCTTACAACCGGCGCCTTGCCGAAAAAGGCTGCAAGACGTTCGACCTGGAGAAGGAGCTGCAACCTAAGCCTGCCGCTGAGATGCCTGTGCTTGTGAGACAGTAGGAGCAGGGTTGCGGTTAAGCTGATCCCCAAGGCGAAGCTGGAGTCGGGGTAGACACATCCGAGCCACCCGCGTAGCGCTGCAACGCCGCGATGCGATCCTCGATTGAAGGGTGCGTGGAAAGCAGGCTGGCGCTCCCACCTGAAAGCGGGTTCTCGATGAAAAATGCTTCCATCCGCGAGGGCACGTCGAACTTCGCATTGCGTTCGATCTTCCGCAGCGCGCTGATCATCGCATCCGGGTTTTTCGTCAGTTCCACGGAGCCGGCGTCGGCGAGATACTCACGCGAGCGGGAAAGCGCAAAGCGAATAAGCGTGGAAAGCCCCCAGGAGACAAGCACGATTATGATGGCTATTAGCATGGCGAGCGCGGCACCACCACCTCCGCCGCGATCCCTGCGGTCGCCGCCGCGAGGCCAGATACCGTATGGGAAGCGCCAGCCGCGAATTACGAGATCCGCCACGAAGGCAAAAATCCCCGCGAAGATGATCGCGATCACCATCAGCTGAGTATCGCGGTTACGGATATGGGTCAGCTCGTGGCCTAGGACGGCTTCGATCTCATCGTCCGTCAGCGTATCCAATAGTCCACGGGTTACCGCGATGACGTACTCGCCCTCCTTCAACCCCGCGGCATAGGCGTTAAGCGCTGGCGTTTCGATAATCTGCATTGCGGGCATCGGAATGCCGCGGGAAATGCAGAGATTCTCAAGGATATTGTAAAGTCGTGGCTCTTCCTTGCGTGAAATGCCGTGGGCGCCAGTCGCAAGTCGGATGAGCTGGTGATGAAACAGCCAGGAGATCAGGAACCAGATCCCCGCCGCCATCATCGCAACTGGCCAGGAGCCAGCAAACTGATCAACCGCCCGAGCGACGATCTCGTCGAAGTCACCACCGCCTAGGGCATTTATCATTAACAAGACTGAGAATAACAGCGCGTGGAGGAGCGCGACGAACCCAAGGAGCAGCAGCACCGAGCGGATGCGGTTAGCTCGGATGTGCGTGTAAAGCCCGTAGGCGCGGAACATGAAACCTCACCGCCTCCCGCACACGCGGTTGCTTAAAACTTCACCTCGGGAGCCTTGGTCACCGCGGCGCGCTCGCCTTCCTCGAGATTAAAGAACTCCTGAGGCCCGAAACCCATGGCACTCGCGAAGAGAACTGCCGGGAAGCTCTCACGGGTCGCATTGTACTCAGCAGCTGCATTGTTGAAGAACCGCCGGGCCGCGGCGATCTTGTTTTCCAAATCGGCCAGCTCGACCTGAAGCTGCTGGAAGTTGGTGTTGGCCTTGAGATCAGGGTAGGCCTCAGCAAGAGCGAATAACTGGCGCAAGGCGGTCTGCAGCTGGCCTTCCGCCGCCGCCTGGGCTGCCGGACCTTGCGCAGCGATGGCTTGATTTCTCGCCCTGATCACCGCGTCGAGAGTTTCGCGCTCGTGGCTGGCATAGCCTTTTACCGTCTCGACAAGATTGGGAATGAGATCGTGGCGTTGCTTGAGCTGAACGTCGATGTCTGAAAATGCCTGGCGGCAACGCTGCCTCAATGTGACGAGCCCGTTGTAGACGGATACGGCGTAGATCGCGGCAAGCGCGATCAAACCGAGTACAATCCAGCCGAGATTGCTCATAGCTTCAAACCCCCGTTCAGCCCGACGCAGCCAACCGCAGAATTCTCGACAGAAGGGAAAGCACAATTTCGTGAATCGGTCGAGCAATACATGACAATCGGCCGTCTGCTTGTAGTCTTCCCAACATTTCCAAGATGAATGGAGGGGAGCGCCCATGAACGAGCAAGACTTTGAAATGGATCGGCTCAGCCTTTCGCCGAAGCTCGATTTTTCACGACGGGAGATGGTGGTGACGACGTTGGCGACAGGCTTCGCGATGGCAGTGCAGCCCGTCGCTGCGCAAACGATGATCACCACGGACACCGAAGGGCTCGAAGCGGGCGAGATCAAGATCAAGGTACAGGATGGTGAAATACCCGCTTACTGCGCCATGCCGGCCCAAGGTGGGCCGTTTCCGGTCGTTCTGGTGGTGCAGGAGATTTTCGGGGTTCACGAGCACATCAAGGACATTTGCCGCAGACTCGCGAAGGAAGGCTATATGGCTATCGCGGCCGAGCTTTTTGCCCGGCAAGGCGATGTTTCCAAGCTGTCGATAGATGAAATTCGTCCGATTGTCGCCCGGGTGCCCGACGCGCAAGTCATGAGCGATCTGGATGCTGCGGTGGAGCACGCACGCGCCTCCGGTAAAGCTGATGTCAATCGGCTGGGAATTACGGGCTTCTGCTGGGGTGGCCGCATCGTGTGGCTTTACGCAGCCCACAATCCCAACCTCAAGGCCGGCGTTGCGTGGTATGGCCGGCTCGTCGGTCAATCCACCGAGAACACGCCAAAGCATCCCGTTGATATTGCAGCCGACCTTAAGGCGCCGGTGCTTGGGCTTTACGGCGCTGCTGATCAGGGGATTCCAGTTGAGACGGTCGAGCGCATGCGGTCAGCTTGCCAGGCCGCCGGGAAGACATGCGAGATTGTCATCTATCCGGACGCGCCGCACGCTTTCCATGCCGATTACCGCCCGAGCTACCGGCCGGAACCGGCAAAGGACGGGTGGGCACGCCTGCTGGCGTGGTTCCGCAAGCACGGTGTCTCGTAAGAAGGGTGCCTCGCCTAAACATCTATTGGCAATAACGGAGTGGACGGGTAAGCGGGGGCGCCATGAAAGCCTCCGACGCAACCAGTCCATCAGCGGAAACGGAAATCCAGCAACCGGCGCGCGGACGCGCGACCCTGGTTGGGTTTTCCGCCGTGCTGAGCTGGTCGTTACTGGCGCTTCTAACGGCGTTCTCGGGTGCCGTTCCACCCTTCCAGCTTGCGGCCATCACGTTCGCCATTGGTGGACTGGTGGGCGTTGCAACTTGGATCTTTCGGCCCTCGGGCATACGTGCCTTGAAGCAACCGGCGAAGGTATGGGCCGTCGGGGTCGGCGGGTTGTTTGGCTTTCACGCACTCTTCTTCACCGCGATGAAGAACGCGCCGCCGGCAGAAGCGGGGCTCATCAATTATCTCTGGCCGCTACTTATCGTGCTCCTGTCTGCCTTGTTACCGAATGAGAAGCTCCGTGTGCACCACGTGGCAGGGGCGTTGATGGGGCTTGTGGGCACCGCGGTCTTGCTGGTTGGCGGGCAGGGTTTTCTGTTTACAGCTGAATATTTGCCTGGCTTCGCGGCTGCGTTCGGCGCCGCGTTGGTTTGGGCAACCTACTCCGTCGTGTCACGTCGCCTCGCGGCAGTGCCGACGGATGCGGTCGTAGGGTTCTGCTTGGCCACGGCCGCATTGGCGGCGGTCTGCCATATTGCCTTCGAGAACACCGTCTGGCCCACGACGTTGGGACAGTGGGCCGCCGTCTTAGCGCTGGGCATCGGTCCTGTGGGAGGGGCGTTCTACGCCTGGGACCATGGCGTGAAGCATGGCGACATTCGCGTACTCGGCGCGCTGGCCTACAGCGCGCCGGTGTTGTCAACCATGTTTCTCGTCCTCGCAGGGTTCGGCAAAGCCAGCATCAGCCTGGCATTGGCGACCGTGCTTATCACAGGGGGAGGTTTGCTGGCCGCCAGGGACATGCTGCGCCCGTCGCAGTGAGGCTGACCTTGCCGTCCGCAAGGCTCAGCCCTGAAGCAGTTTCGCAATTTCTTCCTTGAGCGCAGGCCCAAGATCCTCCCGCTCCAGCGCATAGGCAACGTTGGCAACGAGAAATCCGAGCTTTGATCCGCAGTCATAGATCTTGCCGTCGAAGCGCACGGCGTAGAAGGGCTGATCGGGCTGGGCCGCGAGGCGGATCATGGCGTCAGTAAGCTGAATTTCCCCGCCGGCGCCGCGCTCCTGCCGCTCCAGCAAATCGAAGATTTCCGGTTGCAGAATGTAACGCCCACTGATGTGCAAGTTGGACGGAGCCGTACCGCGAGGCGGCTTCTCGACCATGGTAGTAATGCGCGAGACCTTGGCTGCACGATCCTCAACGCCCACGATGCCGTAAAGGTGCGTCTGATCCTCCGGCACGGGGGAGACCGCAACGAGATTGCCGCCGTGCTCCTGATAGGCCGTTATCATCTCGGAAAGGCACGGCGGGTCGCCGTGATGCAGCATGTCCGGCAGCAGCAACGCAAACGGCTCGTTACCTACGATTTCACGGGCGCACCAGACCGCATGGCCAAGCCCAAGCGGTGCCTGCTGGCGGGTGAAGCTCGTCTGCCCTGCCGCTGGGAGATCACGAGCCAGAAGCTCCAACTCCTTCGTCTTGCCGCGTTGTTCCAGCGTGCGTTCGAGCTCATAAGCACTGTCGAAATGGTCCTCAATGACGGCCTTGTTGCGGCCAGTGACGAAAATGAAATGCTCGATGCCCGCCGCGCGTGCCTCGTCCACGACGTGCTGAATGACCGGCCTGTCGACGACGGTCAGCATCTCCTTTGGCACGGCCTTGGTTGCCGGCAAAAACCGCGTGCCAAGTCCTGCAACTGGAAAAACCGCCTTGCGAATGGGTTTCCTTGGGCTGGTCATGCAAGTCTCCGGATCTTTTGCCGGCTTACGAAACTAAGCCGGTGCGTGCTAGCTCAGCTATTTAGGGCTCAACGGCCGTCCTTTAAACTCACTGACGGTTTGGCCAGATCAGGGCGTGGGGAGAAAAATGGCCGTACTCGTCACAGGTGGTGCTGGTTACATCGGCAGTCATATGGTGCTGGATCTCCTGGATGCGGGAGAGAAGGTGGTCATCACCGATAATCTGTCGTCAGGCGTTCGCTGGATCGTTCCCCGAGAAGCCGAGCTCGTCGTCGGCGATATCGGGGACCAGCAACTCATTGAAGCCATCATCCGCAAGCACGATGTCGACGCCGTCATTCACTTTGCTGGCTCGATCGTTGTGCCGGAATCGGTGGCGAACCCGCTGGCCTACTATCATAACAACACTGTGAAGTCGCGGGCACTGATCGAAAGTTGCGTCCGTACCGGCGTGAAGCACTTCATCTTTTCCTCGACGGCGGCTGTCTACGGAATGCCGAAGGAAAACCCGGTGCGAGAGGACTCAGAGCTCAAGCCGCTTTCGCCCTACGGCACTTCAAAGCTGATGACGGAGCTGATGCTGGCCGATGTGAGCCGCGCCCATGATTTCCGCTACGTGGCGTTGCGGTACTTCAACGTGGCTGGGGCCGACCCGAAAGGGCGGTCAGGTCAGTCTACACCGCGAGCGACCCACCTCATCAAGGTTGCGTGCGAAACTGCCCTCGGCAAGCGCAGCCACATCGAGGTCTTCGGGACGGATTATCCGACGCCGGACGGTACCTGCATCCGCGACTACATCCAGGTGACGGATCTGGTGCGGGCGCATTCCGCCGCGCTCAAGTATTTGCGGAACGGGGGGGCGAGCGATGTCTTCAACTGCGGATACACGAAGGGTTACTCGGTCCTTGAGGTGATTGACGCCGTAAAGCGTATTTCGGGTCGTGACTTCGAGGTGCGCCTGGCAGACCGCCGCCCTGGCGATCCGGCCGCTATCGTGGCCGCATCCAACAAGATCCGCTCGGCGCTCAACTGGACGCCCAAGTTCGACAATCTTGATACAATCGTCTCTCAGGCGCTCCGCTGGGAAGAAGAGTTGGCCCGACGCGAGCAAACGTCCTGACTTTCCTGCTGCCGCGCAGGTGTGGCCCCATTGTCGCCAAGAAAAACGGACACCTCACAAGGTGAGCTCTAGAGACTCGCGCCCGTCTTTTGCTGGGCTGACCGTGCAGCGTGGCGAGCGAGGGAGGTGCGCCGATGATGAGCGCAGCCGCAGGGCGGCGCAGGAAACACCACTTACAACTGTTCTGCGACCTCGCCATTGGGCTAGCTGCGCTCGCTCTGATTCTCGTAACATCGCGACCTGCCACAGCTGATGAGGCGTTTCGGGCGTGGGTGGAGGAGCTGTGGCCGGAGGCTCAGGCGTTCGGTATCTCCCGCAAGACGTTCGATACCGCGTTCCGCAATCTGGAGCCTGATCTGAAGCTGCCCGACCTCGTTTTGCCCGGCCGCAAGCAGACCCCGCGCGGACAGGCGGAATTCACTCGGCCGCCGCAGGACTACATCAACAAGAAGCAGATCGAGCGGCTCGCCGCCGCCGGTCGAGCCCTGCGCGCCGAGCATGCGGAGACGCTCAGGCTGATCGAACGGAGGTTCGGCGTGGAGGGCCACGCCGTCCTTGCCATCTGGGGTCGCGAAACCGCCTTTGGTGCACATCGGCTACCCCATAACGCCATTCGCGCGTTGGCCACGCAAGCCTATCTGGGCCGGCGGAAGGATATGTTCCGGAATGAGCTTCTCCATGCGCTGAAACTCGTCGACGACGGCATCATCAGTTTGGAGGAGATGCGATCCTCGTGGGCAGGTGCAATCGGCCTTCCGCAACTCATGCCCTCGGAGTTTCATCAATGGGCTTATGACCTCGATGGGGATGGTCGCAAGGACATCTGGAACTCGATCCCCGATGCGCTTGCCGCGATTGCCCGCCAGTTGCAGGGCAAGGGGTGGGTCAAGGGACAGACCTGGGGCTACGAAGTTCGCCTGTCTCCGAAAGTTGATTGTTCCTTCGAGGGCCCGGCCAACGCCCGCCCAATTTCAGAGTGGATGGCGCTGGGCGTGCGGCGGGCTTTTGGTCGTGAGTTTCCCGCCAGCGTGCGCGACGCTGAGGCTTACCTGATGATGCCCGGCGGCGCTTACGGCCCGGCCTTTCTGGTTCTTGAGAACTATCGGGTCATTCGCCGCTACAACATGTCCGACCTTTACGCCGTGTTCGTCGGCCATTTGGCTGATCGCATCGCGGGTGGCGGCGACTTCGAAACGCCGTGGCAGAACATTACGCAGTTGCCAACCAAGGACGTCGAAGAGATACAGCGCGGATTGAAAGCGGCGGGCTATGCCATCGACAAGATCGACGGCAAAGTAGGTTCGAATACGCGCTGGCAGATTGGACTGTACCAACGCGCCAATCAGCTCAAAGTCGACTGCTGGCCAACAGCAGCACTGCTGCAGCAACTCCGGTCTGCCGCAGAGCGTTAGGGAGGGGAATGGTGTCCCGTGTTCTATCCAGTTTCATCGCTGGATTGGCGGTAGTGATGGCGCTTACAACTGCATCGAATACCGGGGAAACGTCCGAATCCCAGATTGCAACGCCGGTCGACCTTGCTCCTTTTCTCAAAGGCGTGCGTCGCGAGGCGCTCAGGTCAGGTGTATCTGCGACGACATTCGATAGGGCGGTGAGTGACCTTGAGGCTGATCCCGAAGTGCTGGTTCTTGCCTCAGCACAGCCTGAGTTCGTGAAGTCGGTCTGGGATTATCTGAATAATCTGGTCAGCGAGGCACGTGTCGCGGCAGGGCGCGAGCGTCTAAAGCAATATGGTGAGTTGCTTGCTGCCATCGAGCGCACCTTCCAGGTCGATCGCCATGTGGTCCTGGCGATTTGGGGAGTGGAGTCGAACTACGGGTCGGCGCAGGGTAAGCGCAGCGTACTTCGATCGCTGGCAACTCTTGCGGCGGGTGATCAGCGCCGCCCCGATTTCTGGAAGCGCGAGTTCATCGCTGCTCTGCGTATCCTGGAACGCGGGGATGTGCCGCGTGAGCGCATGACTGGGTCATGGGCCGGCGCCATGGGCCACACGCAGTTCATGCCCACGACCTACCATGCCCATGCGGTCGACTTCGACGGCGACGGGCGTCGGAATATCTGGGACAGCGTGGCGGACGGTTTGGCATCGACTGCCGCTTACCTGAAGCATCACGGGTGGGATCTGGACGATCCCTGGGGCTTCGAGGTGGTGTTGCCGGAAGGGTTTAATTACGGTCTATCGGCTCCCGAGCACGAGAAGCCGGCCAGTTTCTGGCGCGAACTCGGTGTAAAGCGCCCCAAAGGAATAACAGTCCGTAACACCAAATCGCCGCTTCGATTACTGTTGCCGGCGGGGGCAGCAGGTCCCACCTTTCTCGTTACACGGAATTTCAACGCGATTCTGCGATACAATCCTGCAGAAGCCTACGCGCTTGCCGTCGGGCACTTGGCAGACCGGATTGCTGGTGCGGAACCCATCCAGTCGGCTTGGCCTGAAACGGATCGGCCTTTAACACTCGCCGAAAGGAAGGAACTTCAGCAACGATTGCGGGATCGCGGACTTGACACTGGACCTGTCGACGGGATCATCGGTCGTCAGTCGCGCGCTGCGATCCGGTCTTATCAGCGAACGCGCGGGCTGCCTGAGGACGGCTATCCGAGTTATCAGCTTTTGGAATTGCTCCGACAAGCCGATGGTTAAATGGAACGGAGTAGGCTGACGTGTCTCTAGACTCCGCCATACGGCTCAACTCTGGGTTTTCGCTGGCAGCGCTGCTTCACACGTTGCTCGCCGTGGCCACCTGCTTCGTTGCCATCACGACCCTTCCTGGCTCCCCGCGAGCGCAGGAGGACTGGGGCGCAAGCTATATCACGCCGTTCCCCCAGAATGACGTCTACCGCATGCAGGTCATCGGAGACTGGATGGCCGAAGGCTTGTTCAGCGCGGTCAACGAGGCCTTCCGTTCTGATACCCGGGTCCGACTCCCCAGCAGGATACATTCCCTCAACGGCCTCATCCGTATGCGGCCGGAAGACTTTTTTAAGTTCGAGGAGTCGGTAAAGAGCGAGCCGATGCATATTGCGATCCTCATGCTGGGCATTGGGGACCGTATACCCCTGCGCGCACCAGATGGTCGGCGGGTTAACGTCGGCTCTGACGAATGGAAAGAGGAATACGGCCGCCGGGTCGATCGTGTCATTCGGGCACTCAAGCGGAGTGGCGCCGCCGTTTACTGGGTCGGGCTGCCGATCGTCCGCCGTCCCGACATGGACGAGGACGTGCGCATGCTTAACTCGGTGTTCCGTGAACGGGCACTTCTCAACAATGTCAAGTTCATCGACGTGTACGATACGTTTGCCGATGAAGCCGGGCATTTCACGCAGTATGGTCCTGATCTGACAGGCAAACAGAGGCTGCTGCGTGCCGAGGATGGAGTCGCGCTGACAACCGTCGGCAATCGCAAACTCGCGTATTTCGTCGAGCGCGAGATCAAACGCGACCTGACCCAGGCCAAGAACGAACGGGATATTCCGCTGGCTGGTAGCGAGGCTGAGCAACGTCGCATCTCGCCGAAGGCCCAACAGGAAGAAGCCGCAAAACAGCAATCGAACGAGCAAGGCAGTGGTTGGGCAGCCGTCGTCGAGCGAGGCTCGGAGGCGAGCCCGAACGGAAGCTCCGGCGGAGCTCTCAAAGCCGACAACTCGAAGATCAAACTCAAGACGCGGGGCAATTCCGGGAAAGAGGAGGAAACGACGATCGAAATCCTCAGACCCGCGATTCCGGCATCGGTGGTGGCGATCATCGCGCGCCAGCAGTCGCCGGACAGGCCCGCGCAACTGGGAGATACAATCTCGGAAACTTTGCCTGGCGGCGTGACGGTCATGAGCTCGATCACACCCGCGCTGACGGCGGGTTCCCAGGCTCAACGGCGCCGGCTTGCTCCGACGCAGTCGCCATTCTTCAAGGTGCTGGTGAAGGGCGAAAGATTGCCGCCCAAGCCCGGCCGGGCAGACGATTTCCGCTGGCCACCAACCGAGGCTGAGCGCGCGGAAACTCTCGGCAAGGAAGCCGGCCGGGGCTGATGAAGCTTGGCTGATCTGACCGTCCTGTTATCTCGCGTGAGTCGGCCTCCCATCAATGATGGGCAATTATGAGTTCGTCTTTCCTCGTCCGACCTGCCGAACGGCGCGACCTGGCCAATTGGGCTCAGATGCGAGCTGAACTTTGGCCATGCTCTTCCAGGCAGGAGCACCTTGCGGAACTGGAAGAGGGGTCCAAATCGACTTCGTTTCGCGGCTGGGTTGCCCTATCAGACGATCGCTGCATCGGTTTTGCGGAGGCCTACATTCGACCGTTCGCAAACGGTTGCGACAGCCGACCGGTCGTATTCCTTGAAGGCATTTGGGTGGGCCCGGATTTTCGGAGATTCGGCGTCGGGCGTGCTCTCGTCGAGAGCGTCGCGGAATGGGCCCGCGCACAAGGTATCTATGAGCTCGGCTCCGATGCCGAACTCACCAATACGCTCTCGCAAACGTGTCACTTGAAGTGGGGTTTCGAGGAGACGGAGCGGGTGGTCTATTACCGGATGAAACTCCGGTAACTGCTCCGTCTGCTGACCTCAGAAGCTCGCTTCAACGCGGCAGATCCGTGCGACCCATCAGAGCTTTGTCGATGGCGTGCGCGGCTTGCCGGCCTTCGCGGATCGCCCAGACCACAAGCGATTGGCCGCGGCGCATGTCTCCGGCCACGAACAGCCGTTTGCTGCCCTTGACGCGGTAGTCACGGTCATCGGCATCGACGCCTTTGAACCGGCCACGTGGCACAACTTCCAGGCCAAGCTCCTTGATCACATCGTTTTCGACCGGCCCGGCGAAGCCCATGGCCAGCAGCACCAGATCCGCCGGCATTTCGCCTTCGGTGCCGGGAATAGGCTTGAGCTTTTCATCGACGCGCACGTAGTGGAGCTTTTCCACCTTTCCGTTCCTGCCGGAAAAGCCCGTTGTCGAGATCGAGTACTCTATCTTCGCGCCTTCAGCCTGGCTGGTCGAAATGCGCAGCTTGATTGGCCAGTGCGGCCAGGTGAGGTCCTTGTTCTCCTTCTCCGGCGGCTTGGGCATGATCTCCAGCTGGGTCACGGACTTCGCACCCTGCCGGATGGACGTGCCGATGCAGTCGGAGCCGGTATCGCCGCCGCCGATAACGACGACGTGCTTGTCCTTGGCGGTGATCTCCTTGACGTTGCCAAGGGTCTCGCCTGAGACGCGCCGGTTCTGCTGAGGCAGGAACTCCATGGCGAAATGGATGCCATCGAGGTCGCGTCCTGGCGCGTTGGCGAAGAAGTCGAACGGCTGTTCCGAGCCGCCGGTGAGCAGCACGGCATCGAACTCGGCCTCGAGCTGCTTTGCGGAAACATCGGCCCCCACGCGCACGCCACAGTGGAAAACGACTCCCTCGGCCTCCATCTGCTTCACGCGCCGCTCGATGATGTGCTTTTCAAGTTTGAAGTCAGGAATGCCGTACCGCAGCAGGCCGCCCGGCTTGGCGTTCTTTTCGTAGACATGCACCTCGTGACCCGCCCGGGCGAGCTGTTGGGCGGCGGCAAGGCCGGCGGGTCCCGAGCCAACGATCGCAACACGCTTGCCCGTCTTGCGCTCCGGCGGCTGGGGAATAATCCAGCCTTCCTCGAAGGCCCGGTCCGCAATGGAGCACTCGATGGTCTTTATGGTGACTGGCCTGTCATCGATATTGAGGGTGCAGGATGCCTCGCACGGCGCCGGGCAAACGCGGCCCGTGATCTCCGGAAAATTGTTGGTCGAGTGCAGATTGAGTGCCGCGGTCCTCCAGTCGCCCCGGTAAACGAGGTCATTCCAGTCCGGGATCTGGTTATTTATCGGGCATCCGTTGTGGCAGTACGGGATGCCACAATCCATGCACCGCGCAGCTTGTGTGCGCACCTCGTTCTCTGACAGCGGAACGACGAACTCCCGCCAGTGCTTCACACGCGTCTCGACGGGCTCATAGCCGCGGTCGACGCGCTCGAACTCCAAGAAGCCGGTGACCTTCCCCATCTGAGTTTCCTGAAATCAATTTGCGTCCGAGGC
>PKEY01000113.1 GCA_002919265.1 Hyphomicrobiaceae bacterium
AGCTGCTCACGACGCGGGCGATCTCTGGGCACCAGCAAGGCCCGTTTATCAAACGAAATAATTTCGCAGAACGTATTGTAGCCACCCATGCTGACGATTCCCCGCGCGTCTCTCATTAGCGGCTCGATCTGTCTTTCGAAATCGCTGACAATGATATTCTGCAGGTGGCTTGCCCGATATCTAATCTCTCGCCGCTCATCTTTCGGCATAAAAGGGCCGAGAATCATGAATAGCGGAAAGTCAAGATTCTTATCGTGCTCTCTTGCGGCAAGCACCTGCCGCATAAGCGAACCACCGTCCCCTCCTCCCCCGGCCGTCACCAAGATATATTCTTGGTGACCTCTCCCTGAATTGCACCGAAAGTTACCTGGACAGCTGCGCCGAAGGTGACCTGCAAACACAATCCGGCTTCTGACCCTAGGCGGAACATCCAGCCCCACCAAGGGATCCCAAAAACCCTTACTGCCATATATCCAAATCGCGTCGTAGAACTCCTGTATTTTTTGGATAGCATCTGCGCGCTGCCACTCAATTCTGACTTGCTCTGGCGCATCCAACACCTCCCGCAGACCGAGTACGATCAATGTACCCCGCGTCTTCAGTAATGGAAGCGTCTCCTCAAGCTCACCTCGCAAGCCCAATGGTTCCTTATCAACGATGAAAATGTGGGGGCGAAAGCGCTCCGCTGTTTCCCGAATAATCGCCCCACGCATCGCGAGCGTATCAGCCAAATCAATATGGCCCGCCAGAGAGGTATAGTCGCCGTTCTGAAGCTTAATAACGCTGGGAATCCTTATGAGATCGACCCTCGCCCTCAGGTCGAAGGCTCTGGCTATCGACGACCCGGAGATGATCAACACCTGAAGCTTCTTGAAGCGATCAACCAACGCATGGGCGATCTCCCGACATCGACGCAGATGACCCAGCCCGAACGTATCGTGGCTGTACATCAATACACGCGCAGACTCTTGCGACATCCGGGCCTACAAAGCTTCGCTCCACGCTGACCGGAACCATGAACGCTTCTCAGCCCCTGTCGTTCCTTGCTCCGGCTAAACAAACCACCAGAGTGTTAACATTCCTATCATCCGTTTTAGTTTCAGGACAGGTGTGATCTACTTGTACGGATCGGCAGCATCCCTCAGACCATCGCCGAGAAAATTGAAGGCCAAAACAACCAAGATGACTGGGATGGCGGGTGTCAAAAGCCAAGGGTAAAGCGCGACTATATTGATATTTTGGGCTTCTGTGAGCATCACCCCCCAACTTGTGATCGGCGGACGTAAACCCAGACCCAGAAAACTCAGAGCCGTCTCCCCCAAAATCATGCTCGGAATTGCCAAGGTCGCGCTAGCAATAAGATGACTCATAAATCCGGGCACTAGATGCCGGGAGATAATGCGGTACGGGCTGGCACCCATAAGCTGGGCCGCCAGAACATAATCTTCCTCTCGAAGAGAAAGCAACTTTGACCTGACAGCGCGCGCTAAACCGGTCCACTCGACCAGCCCCAAGATAACGGTAATTCCGAAATAAACGACGATCGGACTCCACGTCACTGGCATGATAGCTGCTAGGGCCAGCCATAGAGGGATAGTTGGAAGAGACTGCAAAACCTCAATAATTCGTTGCACAACCAGATCCACTAGCCCGCCGTAGTATCCTGCCAATCCGCCGAAGATTAGTCCTAGCAAAAATGTGATGGCTACCCCAAGCAGACCAATCGTCAACGAAACGCGAGCTCCATAGATAATACGGGATAAGACGTCCCTCCCCAGGCGATCAGTTCCTAGTAGGAATAGCGTTCCTCCTTCAGCCGGACAGAAAAGATGCACATCGCTCTTCCAGACGCCCCAAAATTCATATGTATCCGCGCGGCATAAGAATCGAACTGGATGGATCTGCGAGAGGATAGGTGTGTATTCACGTTTCAGTGTCTCCATATTCAGGGAATAGTTCAGACCATAAACGAAAGGGCCGACAAACCTTCCCTCGTGAAATAGATGAATAGCTTGCGGGGGCGCGTACAAGTAGTCGATGTTCCGGGTTTGATAATGATATGGAGCTAGAACTTCGCAAAACAGAATACTAATATAGAGAACAGCGAGAAACAGGCCCGAAACAACAGCCGCCCGATGCCTCCGAAATTTCCACCACATTAGGCGCAATTGCGACGCCAAATACACGCGTTCTTGTGCTGGAGAAAGCCGTTCTATCGAGCTCGGGTCGAAAGGTTTGTCTGAAACACAGTGCCTTAGCTCGGCGCCTGGCGGTGGTAATGGAGAGCTTGTCATCGCACGCTCTCGCCTTGTAGACGAATTCGAGGGTCAAGAGCAGCCAGGGCGATATCGGATATCAGAACTCCGATAACGGTTAAAAAGGCCAAAAACATTAAGAAGGAACCTGCCAGATACATGTCCTGGCTCTGCAACGCCTTGATAAGCAGAGGACCAGTGGTCTCCAGGGACAGCACTATCGCTACAATTTCGGCACCGGAGACGATCTCAGGCAGGATACCTCCAATACTGCCGACGAAGAAATTCAGCGATGACCGAAGCGGATACTTGACCAGGGCTTTAAAAGGATGCAGCCCCTTCGCCTTTGCCGTGATCGTATACTGTTTTTGCAATTCATCTAGAAGGTTCGCCCGGACTCGACGGATCATGCTGGCGGTTCCGCTGAGGCCAATCACAGTCACAGGAATCCATATGTGCGATAGAATCGACCTAAACTTGGCCCAACTCATTGGCTGTCCGATATACTCCGGTGCCATCAAATGTCCGATTGAGGTTCCGAACCCAACGTTTGCCAGGTACATGAGGATGAGAGCTAGCAAGAAGTTCGGTATCGCGATGCCCAGGAGACCGAAGAAGGTAAGGCCGTAATCTCCCCAGCTATACTGGTGTGTAGCGGAATAGATTCCGATAGGAAACGCAATGAGCCACGTGAGCAAAATGGTTGCAAACGATACCAATATCGTCAGGAAGATTCGACTTCCAACAAGATCCGTCACCGGCATCTGATATTCGAATGAGTAGCCAAAATCTCCCTGCAACATGCCCCCAACCCACATGAAGTACCGTTCTACCGGACTTTTGTCGAAACCATATTCGCGGCGGAGAAATTCAATCTTCGCCTTGTCAACACCTTCGCCTTGCGCTTGCAGCTCGGCCATATAACTTTCGAAGTAATCCCCGGGTGGAAGCTCCATGATTGTAAAAACCAACGCGCTTGTCAGAAAAAGCGTTGGTATCATGAGACAAATGCGTCTAATGATATATAAAAGCATGCTGCCGCCGTCTACGAACCTCGGCTTCGAAACCAGAAGGTATCTGGCATATAACGGCCAAAGTATCCGCCGGGCTCAAATGCCCATATACCCTTCTCCGGGACGTTCACGAGATCTTTTGACACGACCAAGGGCTGCTGGGTGCTGTTCACTGTCCCAATCGTAAAGACCTGATCTGCATGGATCTGCAGCATCTCGTGCCACACTGCTTCACGCTCCCAGCGAGAGTCCGAACTATTCCATTTTTCATACAGCTCGGCTAGCCGACGAACCTCCGTCAGACTTGGTTCCTCTCCTACCTTGCCCTTCTCTTCGAAATACTGGCCCCACCTCGGCCATTGAAGTTGCGCTTGAGACGTTGGAGCAAGTTCATGAGGCCTCATGTCAGCCGTAGCAATAGCGTTATCGAAACCACCCCATACAGACATCAACGTCTGACCTGCGTAGACGCGCTTCCGAAAAAGATCCCGCTGAGTTGGACGCGCATAGATCTTTATGCCGACCTTGAGCAAAGTATCACGGATCAGTGAAAGAACGTCCGTCTGTTCTGTGCTCTCACCGGCTGTCTCAATAATGAGTTCAGCACGACGGCCGTCGGGCAACAGACGAATGCCATCGCCTGCTTTTTTTCCAAGACCCACTTCGTCTAGTAGTCTGTTCGCCAGATCTATGTCGAACTCGCTCCAGGCCCTAGCGTACTCGGGCTTGTAAAGCGGGCTTTGTCTTAGCATTGTGTTGGCGCTCTCGCGCGCGAGCCCATAGAATATAACCTGATTGATCTCCCTTCGATTGATAGCAAGCGAAAGCGCACGGCGGAAGCGTACGTCCTGAAATAGCTTCCGCCAGACCGGATCCTGAGTATTCAAGTTCGGATAAATCGCAAATCTGGAGCCTTCCCCCCTCTCCCACAGGTAGACTTTGATTCTGCCTCTCTTTTCCGCGTTTTTCAGAAACGTGTAGTCGTCGAACCGGATGTAACGCGCCTGCAGGTCGGCCTCACCCGAGCCGGCTTGTGCTGCTACCAATGCATTTGAACCGATATTGAGGACAACCTCATCAATGTACGGAAGCTGGTGCCCGGTTGTATCAATCCGATGAAAAAACGGATTACGCTTAAAGACGAACCGAGTGCTGGGCGGCTCAGTGGAATTGCACCACGGCTCGAGAGAAGGAAGATGGGGATTCTCCGGGCGATACATGCGCCCTTTTCGTTCGTGAAGGGCACTCCAGCTGCGAACTCGAGCTGCGCTAATTTTTTTCTTTAAATCATCGGGATTTGCATACTTCGGATGAAACTGTTTGAGGTAATGGCTCGGAGCAAAGATGTATAGGGGTAACGCACCAGCAAGCGCGGGGATGAATGCCGGGTTAGGTGCATGCCACGTGTAACGAATAGTCCACTTGTCCAGTACTTCGAAATGAGGCGGTTTGCCATCGACCAGCATTTCGGTGGGAGGGCCGGTTGGGAAGAGCTCAGGATTGTTGGCCATATCTTCCCAAAAATACCTGAAATCTTCGGACGTAAAGGGCTTACCATCAGACCAGCGATGCTCCTTTCTTAATCTGAACGTAAATATGCGACCTTCCTCAACCGCAAAGTCTTCCAGAATATCGGGAACGAAATTCAGGTTTTCATCGTAGCCAATTAACCTGGAATAGCCGTAGACAACCATCATACGGATGTCTTTTGGATCCCCCATCAACATACGTAGACGACCGCCATATTGGCCTGACACCCGCCCCATACTTTTCAAATCTATTACGCGAGGATTCTCTGGAACTCTCTCGGCTACCGGCAGCAAACGCCCCTGCGCTACCTCTTCCTTAAAGTAAGGAGGTTCGATCAACGTACTAGCATTCGCAAAACAGGCAGCCAAGATCGAGACAGGGACGACGAGGAGACCTGTGACGAAGCCTTTGGTGGATGTGCCTCGAGAATAACCCATTTAATTGATGCGACCTTTGCTTACTACCTAACTCGCCCAAAGTTCCCGCGGATTTGCATTTGGGTTCGCTAGCACACGGTGGCCTTCGCCCAACTCTATATATTGGAGAGGCGTTCCGCCATTCACGTATCGAAACTGCGGGGCCCAACTTGACTCATCGGAGGCCGATCTGGCGGTGAATAGACGAAAATTGAGCGGTCGATCCAAATCGGGATAGGGTACCGCGTTTAGTAACGCGCGTGTATAGGGATGAACAGGTTTGCGAAAAAGTGTCTCCCGTGGTGCGATCTCAACAATCTTGCCGTGCGCCATGACAGCAATGCGATCCGCAATGTAATCCACCACTGCGAGGTTGTGAGAGATGAAAAGGTAGGTAAGGCCTAATTCTCTCTTGAGATCCTTAAGGAGGTTCAGAATCTGGGCTTGAACGGAAACATCGAGTGCTGACACCGGTTCATCAAGGATCAACATATCAGGATCGAGCGCAAGCGCGCGGGCAATTCCTATCCGTTGCCGCTGGCCACCAGAGAAACTGTGTGGGTACCGATTGAGAAAACGTGGATCAAGACCAACCGCTTCCATCAACTCCATGCAGCGCTCAACCTGCTCACGTGCAGTGCCGCGATTGTGAATCTGCAGAGGCTCTCGCAGAATATTTAAAACGGTCATGCGAGGTGAAAGCGAGCTAACAGGATCTTGGAAAACCATTTGAATTCTGGATCTGAACGATTTTAGTTTTGTCCCCTCCAACGCGAGAACATCGATAAGTTCTCCTTCCGGAGATCGATACGCAATCGAGCCTGAATCGGGCCTGATTGCCCGCATCAGCATCTTGGCCAAGGTTGTTTTCCCACATCCCGACTCACCAACCAATCCGAGGCATTCACCGCGATTAACATCGAGGCTTACACCATCAATTGCTGTCAGTGCCTCACGACTTGTATCCGAGAAGAAACTCCTTCGCCGAGTAGTGTAGCGCTTTTGAAGGTCCCGTGCCGATATAAGCGGTATGCCTCTGTCGGTAATTCTTCTTGAAACCGGTGATTGTCTTTTAAGCAAATCCGGCTTCCCTACTTCCCGTATTGCGACAAGACGTTCACCAGGCTTCATATCGAAATGGGGGACGGCGCGGAGAAGTGCCTTGAGGTAGGGATGCTGGGGCGATCGGAAAATGCTTTCTACAGGCCCGACCTCCATTATTTCACCATGGTAAATGACGATAACCTCGTCAGCCATATTGGCCACCACCCCGAGGTCATGGGTGATGAGCAGCATCCCCATATTGTATTTTTTTTGCAGATCCTTGAGAAGGCTCAACACCTGAGCCTGAATAGTCACGTCCAGCGCGGTTGTTGGTTCATCGGCGATCAACAGCGCTGGCCGGCACATGAGGGCCATCGCAATCATTGCACGCTGGCGCAGCCCACCGGAAAGCTCGAACGGATACATATCGAATGCTCGCTTCGGATCAGGAAATCCAACGAGCTTCAGCATTTCTTCGGTTCTTGATCTAGCTTCTCGAGAGCTCACGCGAAAGTGCGTCGTCAATGCTTCGGAGATCTGGTTCCCAATCGTGTGAAGCGGGCCCAAGGAGGTCATTGGCTCCTGAAAGATCATTGACATGTCCCTTCCGCGGAGCGCGCGGAACCTGGCCCCGTCTGGATCGAGCGCAGCGAGGTCGACTTGCCCTGTTTCGTCACCTAGGTCGAAAAGAATCCGGCCTCCAGTGACAGCTCCAGCCTTCGGCAAGATGCCCATGATTGCCTGAGCAATGACCGACTTGCCCGAGCCCGACTCTCCCACAAGCGCGACGACACTTCCGTGAAGGACGCGGAAACTCACACCTTTGACGACTTCGTACCAGTTTCCATGGAGCGAAAAGGAGATTTTCAGATTCTCGATACGCAACAAATCTCGCATCCCGGGCGGCATACATTTCGAGGGCCGAGTCTGGGCAAGCTGGAAACATGGAGCCCAGATCATCAATCCTTATGACTCGGCTCGGGCCCGCAGATCACCCTTCAAGCGTCCATAAACGCGCTGGCAGCTTATGCGAACCGCGCGACCATTTCACCACATCTAAGCCGGGATGGGAGGTGAGAATCAAGCCTTTGTAGATCTTAAGTTTACGGCGGCCATCAGATCTATTGTGACCGCCGCAACTGGTTTGCTCGACGTTATTGGCTTGCGGGAGCCAGCGTTACTTCTGGCGCCGCCCTGCCCACCGATCTTGAGCCGCCTTCCAGCCGATCACTATTGGCAAAAACCATGGGCGCCCACTGTAGAAGGGGATTGCCGGCGGCGGCCGAAAATCCAGTGCCGATGAGCCATCTTGTTCCCCAAGGATTTGCAAAGCCGCTTTACGTCCTGCCCAGTTTGCCCAAACAACCCCCGAACCGCAGTAACCAGCAGCGTATCGAATGCCCCTCCGCGAGAATATTCGCGGGACCATATCGCGATTCATAGCGACTTGGCCGTACCAGCTATGGGTTACCTCAACGCCATCAAGTTCCGGGAAAATCCCAGAAAGGGCACGGCGCAGGTTACTGACGGCCGACTGTGGATCATTGGCTACGTCCCGCCCGCCTAGCAGTATCCTCGTCCCATCAGGAGAGGGTCTGTAGTAATAATGAAGTTTCCCGGTTTCCGTGCACATCACGCCTTTCGGCATGAGTTGGCTCATCAAATTTCCGGAGAGCGGAACAGTTGCGATCATACGGCTGCGGACAGGAACAAGGCGGCGGCGCAACCAAGGATCGAAGCTATCTGAATAGCCGTTTGTACCCGTGATCACGTAGTTGGTACGAACGCGTCCGCGCGAAGTCTCGACTTCGAAGCCGTCACTGTCGGGCTGAACTGCATTAACGGAGGTCTCACCGTGAACTGTTGCTCCAGCCTCAAGAACAAGCCTCAGCAGCTCCCGATGTAGCTTTGCCGGATGCAACCCTCCAATGTCGAAGCGCACGACGCCGCCATGGTAAAAGTCCGTTCCGAGAATGGAGCGCTGTTCCCTCCGCGGGATCGCATAGATTTCGATACCAATCGTTTTTTGAGTCCGCTCGGCATCACGAGCTAGTTTGTCATAATCCGCTGGACTGGTCGCACCCGTGAATCGGCCGGTCATCGCAAAGTCGCAATCGATGCCCTCGTCACGGATGAATGAAGCGAGGTACTCCCGGGCAGCTCTTGCTTCGACCTGAATCGCCTTCGCACGTTCTTCCCCGAATTTCCTCGCTAGCTCACCGAAGCTCAGGGCTAGATTTCCACTCGCCATGCCAGCGTTTCGGGTTGACGCTCCCTCGCCTGGGCGCATCCGATCAAATACCTGTACGGACCGCCCGGCCCGTGCCAGCGTCAATGCCGCGCTCAAGCCCGTGTACCCGGCGCCGACGATCACCACATCTGACTTCGGCAACACCGGCGCAGGGGGCAAATTGGCGAGGGGGGCATCCTCCCACCAATAGGGCTGATCTTTCAACATGTTGAGAATCCTAAAGATGTGCCAACGAACCGAGCGGCAGAGTGCCGTAACGCTTGCGAAAATGTCCAGTGAGGTGCGACGGATGCTCGCTGACGGTGTGCGCAATGGGCATTGCTCACGTGCCGTGGGAGCAATTCTGTACCGGCCCGTGGGGCACACGATAGGGGCAATGAATTGAACCTGGCGCAGGTAAAGCCGTAAAAGGCTTCGCTTGAGGCTCAGCTCAAGTTCGCGCCCAAGACAGTTTCAGCTTAGGGGCCAACATGAAGGCCTGGCTAAGAACCTCGAATAATCACGTTCGTAAGTATAGAGAAAATTCAACGCAAAGTCGGAACCACTTGAGGCTGTTTGCGTTAGCTGGGAGCGACCGCATCAACAAACTCCCTACGCCCCCCCCCCGTGGCGAGAGATGTGGTCGGGTACAGGGGGCGCCCTCCCTCGGCGCCCCCTGTTTTTTAGCGCGGCAGACGGACAGTTCGATGGTTTGCTACGGCCTTTCGATCTCTGGTCACGCCTGGAACCTAAAATAGCCTTTTCGGTTGAACTTGCAGCCAACAGGAAACTGGGAGCCCTACGATGAGAGACTTATACGCACAGGGTGACTTATTGATCGAACGAGTGGACGATCTCCCACCTTCCGGCAATGTCCTGCAACCTGGACCGGATGGGTCGTTCGTTCTGGCCGAAGGCGAGCTAACGGGGCATCATCACTCCATCTACGGCCAAGTCACCATGTTCCGGGACGACAGCTTGGCGAGAGACATTCCTGGCGGGCTCTACATTGGCCATATAAGCGTTGATGGACCTGCTGCGCGCGTCCAGCATCAGGAACACGCGCCGATTTCCTTGCCAAAGGGAACCTACCGCGTACGTCGGCAACGTGAGCTTGAGCCGAAGGACGCCCGTGTTGTCGCAGACTAGCTCCCGTACACGTCTGGAGCGGCTTTCGCCGCTCCAAATCCAGGAAGTAGCGGAATGCCGAAGCCGCTGGTCGACGATAGGCCTTAAAACCGAGCCGGCAAACCGGGAGGCTGCAGAAGAAGGCGTCCGCAAAGCATATCGCGCCGCAGGTTTGCCGGCGCCGCAAATCGTTTGGTGCCAAGGCCCCCTGGAATTCGCCAATGAGTGGCGAAACGCAAATCGGTCTGTGGTAGGCGCCAGCGTCAAGCGGGAGGTTTATGACCACCCCCTCGCACGCGTCATTACACATGCGGAGTCCCGTGTCAGCCTTGGAGTAAGGCATTCTGTCATAAATGGCACGCGACTTCCTTCTGCTACCAGTCTCGCCATCAATGAGGTGGTGCACGCCGCTGTCGAGGATGCGCGACCGCGTTTTTGGACGCGCCTGAAGCAAGGCTGGCGGTTTCGCCGAACGCCGCGTTTCAGAGACAGCGGATGGGGACATCCTGATTATGCGTGGCTTGCCGCGTGCGATTATCTTTCGCGCCTTTGCGGCACTGCCGATAGTGAAGCGCTGGACGGCATTCTGGCGATCGCTAAGAACTGTGGTTGGATCGTTCCCCATGAGCATGTTTGCTGGCTCGGCGAACGTCCAAGCATCATCCGCGTCGATGACAAGGCGAGGCTCCATAGTCGCGAAGGGCCTGCCCTCCAGTATCGGGACGGGCTTTCCATCTATATGTGGAAAGGAATCCAGGTCCCGGACTGGATGATCGAGCAGCCGAATTTGATTACTCCGTCATTTATTGATCGCCATCCCGACTTCCTGTTGCGCCGGTGCATGATCGAAATCATGACACCAGCCCAATACATCGCGAGCGGTGGGGCCATACCAATCGCACGGGATGAAACTGGAGTTCTTTGGCGTAAGCAGTGGTGGAACAACGACGCTTGGGCTGCCGTTGAGGTCGTTAACGGCACACCTGAGCCAGATGGGACCTACAAACACTACTTCCTTCAGGTGCCGCCTAACGTGCGGTCTCCGCGCGAAGCCGTAGCATGGACCTACGGTTTGACGGAGACCGAATACATGCGATTGAGGATGCGCACCTAGGGTTTGCCCGCCATTGCTCAAATGGCATGAACGGAGCAGACTTCTGCTCCTTTTTTTTTTAAACCTCGTATGCTCACTTGGACGAGCCTCGGAACGCAAACGGGCGACTTCTGTTAGCTTGAAGCGGCAAAAGCCAAACCCTACCACTCAGCAGAACGAAAGGTTCCGTTGTGGCTAAAGGCTCGCTTGCATTCGGTCTCGCAGCATTCCTTGTGGGCGCAGTGCTTCTAACTCTGCTCGGATTAGGAGAGGCATCCGGGAATGCGGCGGGGCTGCTATTCTGGATGCTTCTCGCAGTCCTTGCTGTCGCATACAAACTTTCGTCAACCGCCAATCACGAAGAACACCATTAGGTGACCGAAGGCATCGATTCGGCGTGGCCTCGTTACGTCTGATCCACGCGATCTTGCAAGGCCCGTAGAGGTGACGGCCTTTCCAAAGGCTGCCCTCACGCCGGCCGGCGGTGAGGATCGTCGTAGGGGCCAGTTCGTTCCTGCCGTGGCTCTTCTCGCTCGGGTTCGCAATCTCGGTCTCGAGGAGGTTTGTCGGTCCCCTTCTCCTTGGGGCGTTTCTCGTCGCGCTCCCGGTTATCTTTTTTCTTCGGCACTGCTGTCTCTCCGGCAAATCCCAACGTTTTGAGGGAACTTCCGCGTCGAGCCCCCGTTCCTGTCCAAGACTCCCGGACGGCGGAGAATTAATTAGAATGTTGGAAACCAACAGAGATTTTTTGATTGCGGGCCTTAAAGATGCTTACGCGCTTGAGTCTCAAGCCTTGGATATGCTACGCGCTCAACACGAAAGGCTCGATCCATATCCTGAACTGAAAGCGCGCATCGGACAGCACGTCACTGAGACGGAACAACAGATTCAGCGGCTTGAAAGCTGCCTCGCCCAGTTCAACGAGTCTCCCTCCACCCTCAAGGATTTTGCCCTGCGCTTGGCCGGCAGCGTGCAATCGATGTTTCATGCCTCTGCTGACGACGAAGTTATCAAGAATGTCTTCGCATCTAACGCTTTCGAGAATTACGAAATTGCGACCTACAAAGGGCTGGTCGCGATGGCCGAGACCGTGGGAGCTCAGGATGTGGTCGACGTAGCGCGTCAGAACTTACGGGAAGAGGAAGCGATGGCTCGGTTCATAAACGAGCACATCGAATCGACGGTGCGCAGCTTTCTGGCCAAACGCTCGGCCGGGGAAGAAGCTTGAGCTGGGGCTATTTCACGATGAGTCAGATAGCTTCTCCTTGCCAGGAGTGAACGTTTATGACCGACTCCAAAGAGCAACCTCCAACCTCAGAGCGCGGATTCGCCTCGATGGATCCTGCTCGCCAGCGAGACATTGCCCGGAAGGGAGGCGAAAGCGTGCCTGCCGCCAAGCGGAGCTTCGCCCAAAACCCACAATTGGCGGCTGAGGCCGGCCGCAAAGGCGGCGCAAGCGTCCCTGCAGAGAAGCGCAGCTTCACCCAAAATCGAGGACTTGCAAGTCAAGCTGGACGAAAAGGCGGTGAAAGCGTCCCGCGCGAAAAGCGGAGCTTTTCGCAGAATCCGGCCCTTGCTGCTGTGGCCGGTCGAAAAGGTGGCGAAAGAGTCCCCCCCGAGAAACGGAGCTTTTTTCAGGATCGCTTGCTTGCCGCTCAAGCCGGGCGAAAAGGCGGTGAGAGCCGCTCACGCTGAGGGGCTTAACCTAGGAGACTTTTTTACTTGTGCCTGACGCTTCCCGTCCGTGGCGTCGGTAACCCAGAAGCTATGTCGCATCCGATACGCGCCACTTACCCGCCCCTCGATGCGTCAGCTCGGCTTCTGAAACGTTACCTTTCATACCCTGGCTGGAAGCTTTGCAACAAGCGGTCTCCAGCGCCCCTCACAACGCCAGGAGTTGAGCGTTATGCCCAGGCCAACCTGGAAAGGCCATCTGAAACTTTCACTCGTCACCTGCCCGGTCGCCCTTTACCCGGCCACCACTTCACGCGAGCGGATTTCCTTCCACATCATGAACCGAAAGACAGGTGCTCGCACGAAATATCTCGTCGTCGATAGCCAGACGGACGAGCCCGTGGAAGCCGAGGACCGCGTTCGCGGATACCAGATCGGAAAAAACAATTACGTTTTCATCGAGGACGAAGAAATCGAGTCGGTCAAGATCGACAGCACGCACACCATCGACATCGACAGTTTCGTCGCCCGGAAGGAAGTCGACGAAATTTACCTCGACTCGCCGTACTATCTTGCTCCCGATGGAAAGGTCGGAGAAGACGCATTCCTCGTTATCCGCGAAGCAATGCGGGAAACGGAAATGGTTGGAATTGCCCGGGTCGTCATCTCCCGCCGGGAGCGGATGGTTCTCATTGAGCCGCGTGGCAAGGGGTTTCTGGCGACAACCCTTCGGAGCGCTAACGAGGTCCGGAAAGAAGCACCGTATTTTGAAGATATTTCCGACAGGGAGCTGCCGGAAGAAATGCTGTCGATCGCAAAAGACATCATCGCGCGGAAGGCAGCAAAATTTGATCCCAGCAAGTTCGTTGATCGTTACGAGCAGGCGCTTCGCGAACTCGTCGAGGCGAAGCGGACCGGGCAGCCGGTTCATGTGGAAGAAGCACCTCAGCCGCGAACGGCACCCAATTTGCTGGAAGCTCTTCGACGCAGCCTTGAACGCGAACCGGCGGCACCGTCTGCCCGGACTCGCGGGCGACGAAGGACGGCTGACCGTGCGCCTGCTCCAGCAGGTCGGCGGAAGGCCAATGGCAAAGCTGCAGCTAGGAGGGCTTCGTGAGGGTCGGGTTGCGGGATTACGAGTCGAAAAGGAACTTTCGGAAGACTCCCGAGCCTCGGGCGCGGAAACGAAAAGCAGCAGTCCCGGCCCTACAATTTGTCGTTCAAAAGCACGCAGCACGACGGCTGCATTATGACCTGAGGCTCGAGCTCGACGGCGTTCTGAAAAGCTGGGCCGTTACCAAAGGTCCAAGCCTTGTCCCCGGCGAAAAGCGCCTCGCCATTCATGTCGAGGACCATCCCATCGACTACGGAAGCTTTGAGGGCAATATCCCGGAAGGTGAGTATGGTGCGGGCAGCGTTATCGTCTGGGATCGTGGAATTTGGATCCCGGAAGGCGATCCTCATAAAGGCTATTCCAAGGGGCACCTCGATTTCACGTTAGAAGGCACCAAGCTCAAAGGCCGGTGGCACCTCGTCAGGATGCGCCGTCGGCCTGGCGAAAAACAAGAAGCCTGGCTGCTGATCAAATCCGCGGATGAAGCTGCGAGGAGCCCGGATGATCCCGATATTCTCGAGGAGCAGCCGGCTTCGGTCCTGAGCGGTAGAACTATTAAGGAGGTTGCCAGCCTGGGAACGGAGATGCCCCCTTTTTTCGAACCTTGCCTGGCGCGGCTCACCGAAAAGCCGCCGGAAGGCAAGGGTTGGGTGCACGAAATAAAGTTCGACGGCTATCGCATACAGGTAAGGAAAGGGGGAGATAAAGTCCAGCTGCTTACACGCAGCGGGCTCGATTGGACTGACAAATTCGGCCCCCTTCCCGAGGCGTTCCAGCAAATCAACGCGCGCTCTGCGGTGCTTGACGGCGAACTGGTGGTGGAAGACACAAACGGCGCTCCAAGCTTCGCCGCTCTCCAGGCTGCCCTGAAAGAAGGCAGGGTCGGCGCCCTGATTTATTATGCCTTCGATCTCCTTTTCCTCGATGGAAGCGACCTGAGAAGTGAACCCCTCAAGGAGCGCAAACGGCGGCTGACGGAACTTCTGGCCGACTTGCCGAAAGGCGGGCCCATTCGCCTGAGCGAACATTTCGATACGGACGGTGCGACGCTGCTCAAACATGTCTGCAGAATGGGGCTAGAAGGGATTGTCTCCAAACGGATCGACAAACCTTATCATTCGGGGCGCAACGGCGACTGGTTGAAATCCAAGTGCCTCCTGCAGCAGGAGTTCGTCGTCCTTGGTTATTCGCCTTCCACGACAACAAGACGGGCGATCGGATCGCTGGCCCTCGGAGATTACGACAACGGAAAGTTACGCTATCGCGGCCGCGTGGGAACGGGCTTTACAGAAGAAATTTCCAGGGAGCTTTATAAGCTCTTGGAACCCTTAAGAGTGGACCAGTCCCCACTCGAAAGGATCCCTCCCGGGGAACGGCGCCGAGGGCTGCGATGGACCCAGCCCAAGGTGGTCGTCGAGATCGAATTTCGGGCTTGGACTGAAGCCGGGCTTGTGAGGCAGGCATCCTTCGTCGGTATCCGGGAAGACAAGCCGGCCGAGGAGGTCACAGCCGAGGTCGGGTCGGGGTCAAAAGACATTCCATTTCGTGAGTTCGACGAGAAAAAGCTTACGCATCCGGAACGCCTTCTGTGGCCGGACGTCGGGATAACCAAATTGGGATTGGCCCAGTTTTACGCCGAGATCTGGCCTTGGATCCGCCCGCATATTGTCAACAGACCACTGAGTCTCTTGCGGTGCCCGGAGGGTGTCAGCCAGCCCTGCTTTTTCCAGAAGCATGCCTGGGCTGGTTTGGATCCGAGTATCCGGCGAATTCGCCTCCCCGGGGACGACGAGGACAGCCTTTACATTGAAGATTTGGATGGCCTCATCGCCTTGGCCCAGGCCAGCGTTCTTGAAATTCACCCTTGGGGTTCCACAATTAAAGATAGTGAGCGGCCTGACCGTATGACATTCGACCTAGATCCGGGACCCGGGGTCCCTTGGGATCGAGTCCTGGAGGCCGCGCGGGAGCTCCGTGCACTGCTCCTCGAGCTCGGCCTCGAAAGCTACGTAAAGACGACGGGTGGCAAGGGATTGCACGTCGTCGTGCCGATCCGTCCGGCCGCTGACTGGGATTCTGTTAAAGTTTTTTCTCAAAGTGTCGCGGAATTCATGGCTCGGCGGAACCCGGATCGTTTTACCGCGTCGTTATCAAAGCGTTCCCGGAGCAGGCGAATTTTCGTCGATTACTTGCGGAACGCGCGCGGAGCGACAGCTGTTGCAGCGTACTCGACGCGGGCTCGTCCGGGGGCCCCCGTTTCGACGCCGATCAGCTGGGATGAGCTCAGTGCCGAGATCGGTTCGATGCATTACGCGGTTTCCAATCTGCCTGCCCGCCTATCGCACCTGGACAGTGATCCGTGGGCTGGGATTGGGAGTTCCGATCAGGAGCTACCGAAACCGATCGGCGAAAAAGGCATTGGTAAGCCAATTGGCAAGGCTAATGACCGCAAGGCGAGCAATCCGGGAACCTGAAAAGAGATTACCGGGTTTGGGCAGTCGAATGAAAGTGGTGTTCAAACAGATATGACCCAGGAAAAAAGCTTGAACCGCTCCGTCCTGCACTTGCTCTATCGAGCAATGCAGTGTGCTTCGAATATGTTCGAGAGCGAAATCCAGGTGATGACCCCCCGTCAATTTGCCGTGCTAGCCGCACTGGACGGGCTCGAGGGGGCATCCCAGGCCACGCTGACCAAGCATACCGGCATCGACCGGTCGACACTCTCGGAAGTGGTCCAGCGCATCCTGGCCAAGGGATTTGTCGTCCGACGCAGGAGCACGACTGACCGGCGCGCCTATACGGTTAAGCTTACCCGGTCTGGCCGGGCAAAGCTCTCCCAGGTGCGGCCGGCGGTAGAACGCGTCGACGAGCAGATCCTTAGCATGATCCCCGCCCGCCAGAGAGACGCGTTTGTAAACGCGCTCATCGCCCTCACCGAGAACTGCGAGAAGCGGATGCGGGGCGGCGAAGAGGATTAAAGGGCAGTCTAAAGAACCTATCTCTCAACCCCGAGCGGGGACGAGCTTTCGCGCATCGATAATTTTGTCGGTAGCTTAAATTCCGGCCGCCAATTGGTTTGGCGGCCGGCCAACTGGCTGCGCGAATGAACCTGGCTTGTTTCTACTCGCGGCGCATCCCGTGGCCGCGCTCGGCAAGAACTTCGTCGGTCGAAAACGCCTGCGCGAACGGCACGAGCTGATAGAGCGCCGAAAGGCCGACGATGACATAAACCAGGCGTGAAAAGTCTCCAAAAATCGCGGAGACCAGATTGTAGTCGAACAGGCCCATCAGGCCCCAGTTCAACCCGCCTATGATGGTCAAGAGAAGTGTGATCAGGTTCAGGGTTTTCATAGATCTCTCCGCGCAATGCCATTCCTGGTCATCCAACGTTGGCAATTGCCCCTTAGTTCCAGGAGTTCCAGGCGCGAAGAGCAAGCCGGTTTTGGCCGCATGCTTAGTCGGCGCAGGCTGGCGGGTCATGAATTAATTCAATCGGGCAGCGAGCTGCGCTGAGGCCTCCAGTGAGAGGTCAGCTGCCCTCGGGCGCATGGTTCTGCACGAGCTGGATGGTGCCAATAACCATCGCCCATCCCGCCGGCGACTGCAGAAGCGCAGTAAAGTGCCGGCTTCAGTCGAGGCCGGACGGAAAGAACAGAAAATAGATGAGGGCCAATATCAGGGCGGCAAATCCGAGCGAAACGACGAGGACCCTGAGATTTCCGCGATTTCGACTGCCCTGCCGCGCATCGACGGTCGTGCGCTCGACAGCCTCTTCGTCACGGCCAGGTTGAGTCTCGCGTTCGTTCATCGTCTGCGACCTGCCACGCCTTTTCGCCCGCCGACGCGGCTGCGCCGGAAAACATCACAATAACCGCCGGCAATATCGTCAGGCCGCCCGACGCGACCGTTGGTCGAAAAAGAGAGCCTGGCTGACCGTCACCCGCAGCGTCTCCGGCTGATAGGGTTTGGTAATCAGAAACGTCGGTTCGGGCTTCTCGCCGGTCAAAAGCTTCTCCGGGTAAGCAGTAATGAAGATTACCGGCACCTCGAAGAGCCCTAACAGATCATTGACGGCATCCAATCCGGAGCTTCCATCGGCGAGCTGAATGTCCGCCAGGACAAGGCCGGGCCGATGCTTGCTGATCGCCTTGCGCGCTTCGTCGCGGGTACGGGCGACTGCCACAACTCTATGCCCCAGCTCCTCAAGGATCTGGGTCAGATCCATAACGATCAGCGGCTCATCCTCGATGATAAGGGCGTCTGTCGCAACCTGCCGCGCAATTTCTTCGCCTGCCCTTTCGAGCAAGTCCTGGGCCTCCTCAACGCTAACATCGAGGATCTCCGCAGTCTCAGGGAGCGTGAACCCCTCCACGTGCCGCAGGAGAAAAGCCTGCCTCGTGCGCGGGGTCATGGCGGAAACATTTCGATCGAAGCCAGTCGCCCACGCCTTCGGGCTCGCCGGCCACCCGCTTGCGGCGACCGAAGACAAAATCTGAAGGAAGGTTTTGTAGAGGCCGACACGCGGATCCTTACTTTTTGCGAGGGCCGATGGCTGCTCGATCAGCGTTTCCAGCAATTGTTGTACGTACGCATCGCCGCCCGCCTGCGAACCAGTTAACGCCCGCGCGAAACGACGCAGATGCGGGATATGATTGCCGACGACACTTGCAATTGACATGAGAGACGCCCCTATGATGCCCAGACACACGAATATATGGTCGCCTTGGTAGCGATCCTACACACCCAACGCGCCAAGCACCAGTTAGTTGCAAGTTGAGGTAGATTTTTTATCATCCGGTTGGAACTGGGAAGCATATTACAGCGTTTGATGTCAGGGCGCTTGGGTGCGCCCCTCCGCACGGGGTAATCGATGAACAATGTAGTTAAGAGAAAGGCTTTGCCCGCAGGCATGGCAACGGGGCCCTGCAAGGAGGAAGAAGACAGCGTGGCCGGCCCCGCACTAAATGAGTACATCCAGGAACAGATCGGCGCGAAGCTCAAGGCCTTGTTCGACGAGTCTGTAAATCAGGCTGTCCCGGACAGGTTCGTAGAACTTCTGCAAGCGCTTGCTGAGAAGGAAGAAGATGGCGCCGACACAAACGGAAGCGAGCTTTCGTGATGGACTCTTGGCCGAAATACCGAGCCTAAGAGCCTTTGCACGCTCCATCACAGGCAATCCCGACCGTGCTGATGACCTCGTTCAGGAGACGTTGGTCAAGGCATGGGCGAACCGCAATCGATACACCGAAGGCACCAACCTTCGCGCATGGCTCTTCACAATCCTCCGTAACACGTTCTACTCCGAGTTCCGGAAGCTGACGCGTGAGGTCTCCGATACGGAGGGGCGCTTTGCGGCGACCCTCGCGCAGCAAGCCTCACAGTTGGCCCATCTGGACCTCGAGGAGTTCAAGCGCGCCTTTGCGCAGTTGCCAGAAGATCAGCGTGAGGCGCTCTTCCTCATCGGGGCATCCGGATTCTCGTATGAGGAAGCAGCTGCAATCTGTGGTTGCGCTGTCGGTACTATGAAGAGCAGAACCAACCGTGCACGCCAGAAGCTGGCAGCAATCCTCCAGGTTCATTCCCCTGAAGATTTCGGACCGGATGCGGTGGACGCGGCGGCTCTTTCGATGCCGCAGCAAAAGCGGGTCGCAAGGGGCTAATCGCTGCCCCTCGCGGCGACTCTGATCCGGTAGCGCCAGCTTTCAATCATCCCTCAACGGCGGGTTTCCAGTCGCATTTCCAAAGAACTTGCGATTGCGAAATGCTGCTTTACATACGCGCACTCATTAACTCCGACTGGACTCCATGAATTCCCATGATCGCTGCATTTTGAAATGAAATACGTCGCCTTTTTCGAAAGCGGAAAATTCAGCCATACGAAAGTTGAATCAATTCCAATCTCATCTTCTTTTGAAATATCTGTTGCGCCTGACGGACCGTAGCTTCGCCCGATTCCTAGGGGCGTTGAGTTTGCACCTACGCTTCTTCGCCATTCGCGGCGCAAGAAGATGTTCTCTCCAAATGACGGCGATTTCCCATTTCGTGCGTGAACGCACAGGTGATCGCAACGTTTCTGATATGCAGGCTCGAAACAGGTCGGGCTGAATTGGGCTGAACGCAAATTCCTACGCACAAATCACCGCTATTTCCGGAACCCGAGCCCGTTACCGATTGTTCAGTCCATACGAAGTTTCAGAGGAGAGAGTCTCGTGAAGAAAGTTATCGTTCTAACGGCAGCCGTCGGTATGCTCGGCGCAACCGCGGCCATGTCCCAGACAACCGATCAGCAGATGCAGCCGCCGGGCGCACCACAATCCACGCAACCAATGCAACCGCCTGTTGGCACGCCGCCGACACCTCAGGCGCAAACGCCTGATGACAAATCGACGACAATGCCGAAATCCGGCCAGGCATCGTTCTTAAGCCAACAGCAGGCTAGCCAGATGCTGGCGTCGGACTTGATGCGTCAGAGTATCATCGGCGCCAACAATGAGCGCATTGGTCAGGTGGACGATCTCGTGATTTCAAAGGACGGCAAGATCGAGGCCGTGCTCGTTGGCGTTGGCGGCTTCCTCGGCATTGGCCAAAAGACAGTCGCCATACCGTTCGAGGTCGTTGAGCGCGTTCCGGAGACGAACCAACTTTCGACGCGCTTCTCGCGCCAGGATCTGGAACAGGCTCCAGAGTTCGTAAGTATCGAGCGTGAGACCGGCACCGGCGGAACGAAAAGCTCGCCGGGTGGCAACTCAAGCGGTACCGCTCGCTAACGCTCTTCGAATAGCCAAGGAAGGTGGCTCGCGGAACCCCGCGAGCCATTCTTCTTCGGGAACCATCAGACCGTCCCGATCGTCTTTCGGGACACTTGCCAAAGAGGAGTTTCCAACGTGCCAATGAAATCGATGAATGACCTGTTCCTGCACGGATTGCAGGACCTTTATACGGCCGAGAAAAAGATCCTTCAGTCCCTTCCGAAAATGGCCAAGAACGTGGCCGCAGATGAGCTGAAGCAGGCGCTTGAGCGCCATCGCGACGAAACCCAAGAGCAGGTGAAACGGCTCGAGCAGGTTTTCAAGATGATCGGGCAGTCACCAAAGGGAATCGCGTGCAAGGCCATCGAGGGCATTATTGGCGAAGCCCAAGAGACGATGGAAGAGATTGAGGACGAGGAAGTTTGTGACGCGGCCATTCTGGCCGATGCGCAAGCCGTCGAACACTACGAAATCACGCGCTATGGCACGCTGACGAGCTGGGCAAAAGAATTGGGCTATGATGATGCCGCCAAGCTTTTGCACCAGACACTTGAAGAAGAGAAGCGCACAGACGAAATGTTGACGAAGCTGGCCAAGAAGCGCGTCAACAAATCGGCGGTCGCCTGATTGGCGTGAGCCAAATTAAAAATATCGCAAAAATAGGGGCTGGCGTTTCTCCGCCAACCCCATTTTTCTTTCTGTTGTTTAGCCCGACTTCGCTTTCGGCACCAGCGAGGTCACATCGGGACGAAAGAAGACGTCCGCTCTCATGCCCGGCAGCAACGGCGGCTGCCCATCCAGATCTATGACAACCTCAAGAATATCGAGATCTGTCGGCTTCCGTGGCCCGCGGCTTCCCAGCCGAGGAGGGCCAACGAAGGCTGCAATACTGCTCACCTTGCCTTCAAAGTCGCGTCCCGGGAACGCGTCAGAGCGAACCGTCACCCGCTGCCCTACACGGATCTTGCTGATGTCGCGCTCCTCGACCTCAGCTCGAACGCGCAGACCGCTCAGATCGCCAAGGGTTACGGCGGGAGCTTCCGGTGAAGGCACCAGCATCTCGCCCACCTTCACGTTCACATCAAGCACCGTTCCGTCAATTGGCGCACGGATGCGGGTGCGGTCGAAGGCAATTTCTGCCTGCCGAACTTCGGCTCGTGCCTGAGCCAGAGCCGACTCAAGCCTGGTGGGAAGAGGCATATCAGACGCGCTCGCGATCCGGCTAAGCTTCGCGCGCTCCTCTTCCACCCGCTTTTCGGCAGCCTCTAGCTGGGCGCGGGCGCGCTCGACTTCGTCCGTCGACGCAGCATTCCGACGCTGATCGGCAACCAAGCGGTCCAGATCCACGCGGGCTGCATAGAGGGATCGCTCGGCATTCGCGAGCCGATCTTCCGCGGCCCGGCGCTCCTGAGCCCGTGATCCCACGCTTTCGTTGTCTCGATCCCGCCGCTGGGCAGCTTCCTGGGCCTGTGCAGCAGCCAGCCGGGCGCGCGCTTCTTCCTCGTCGAGGACCACGAGCACGTCGCCGGCCTTCACCTTGTCGTTGACCTTCACAAGAACCTGAGCCACTCGGCCCGGGGCTTGCGCGGTAAGCCGGATCTCGCCACTGCGAGGCTCCACACGACCGGGCGCCGACGCGACCCAGTCAGGCTTCGCCGGCGCCGATTGCGCGATCGCCGACAGCGAACCGGTCTGGTGGTCGCGCTTCTTGGCCTCGTTCCACTCGTTGACCCCATAACCCACCGCAGCAGCAAGCACCACGGCGATGGCCAGCGTCGTTACTGTCGAATCCATTCTAGGCATTTGCCTTCCGCCTTCTCGTAAGGTCGTACTTCTTTACGTTCTTGCCGGCCTCCGGCCTGCGCTCCTCGCCGACAATCCTGCCGTCCTCGATGCGAATGATGCGATCGGCATAAGCGTGCGTACGCGGATCGTGCGTAACCGCCAGCACCGCGTGGTTACGATCTCTCGCGATTTGCGCGAGCAGCGCCATCACAGCGTGGCCGTTTTCGCTGTCCAGCGCCGCCGTTGGCTCGTCGGCCAAGATGACTGTCGGGGCCCCAGCCAGTGCGCGCGCCACGGCCACGCGCTGTTGCTCCCCACCGCTCATATTGCGCGGATAGCTGCGGAGCTTGTGTGACAGCCCCACCGCCTTCAATGCAGCCTCCGCCCGCTCGATCGTCTCCGCATGGCTCATGCCACGTACGTCGAGCGCCAAACGGACGTTCTCAAGAGCTGTCAGCGTCGGGAACAAATTGTAAGACTGGAAGACAAACCCAATATGACGCCGGCGAAGATCGGCAAGCTGCTCAGGCGTAAGCCCGTTGGTCGTCTCATCCTTGATGCGAACAGTTCCCGAGGTGGGCGTCAAGATGCAGCCGAGAATGGACAGCAGCGTGGTCTTGCCGCTGCCCGACGGTCCCATCAGCAGTGTGAGCTCACCGGTTCTCAGCGAAAGACTGACGCCTTTGAGCGCCCGCACACGGCCGGCGCCCTCACCCAGCTCCTTGACGATATCGACAGCCTCGAGAACGACGGGATTGTTCATCGGCTGAACACCATGGCTGGGTCGATCTTCGTAACCTTCATGATCGCCGAAATGGCCGACACGGCACACATGAACAGCGTCAGAAGGAAAAGCGCGACGGCAAGGCCGGGCGTCATGATGATCGGCAAGGCTGTATGGGTGCTGAGCACCACCACCGTCAGCGCGATGGCCATGCCGAGCACATAACCGATCACGGCGCTCATGCCGGCCTGCGCGAGAATGACTTTATGGATGTACCCGGACGACGAGCCAAGGGCACGCAGTGTAGCGAACTCGTTCAGGTGATCCTTGGTGCTCGAATAAAGGGTCTGGGCCACGATTACGGTGCCGACAAGCAGACCCAGGATGGCGCCACCGATCAGAGCAACGCCCGCGCCGGTCGAAAACAGCCACTGATCAAGGCTGCGGTCACGAAATTCCGCTTTTGTGAGCACTTCCGTATTGGGAAGTCGAGACGCCAGATCCTGCCGCAGCCTTTCGATATCGGTCCCCGGCTCGACCTGGACAAGATAGTAACTGGCATTCTCGCCCGGCACCCCGAGCAGCTCACGGGCCCGGTTCAGAGTCGTGAAAATGTATGGGGCCATGGTGAAAGAGCGGATGCCTTCGGTGATAGCCCGGACCCGCACCCGGCCCCTTTCGATCTGCGCAATATCGCCGATACCGGTAATGCCTAGGTCGGAGAGATAGCTGCGGTCGACAGCAACTCCGTCGGGAGCCTCGATGTCCTTTTGCGAGCCTTCGACGATATTCCAGGCGCGCAACCCGTTATCCTCGGCATCGCTGCCGACCACGACGGTGTTTGTGCTGCCGCCTCCCGGCTTGCGCCATTCAGCAAACGAAACAATGAGCGGTACGGCAGCCTTTACGCCGGGGGTCGCCAGGGCCGCATGACGCTCGCGCGGCGTAAGGAGAATTCCGCCCTCCTCAAAGCTTTTTGCGCCGTATGCTGTAATCCAGATCTCACCATTGGCGTTTTCGATCATGTCGATGATCATTTTGCGCGCGCCAAGATAAAGGCCGAGCTGCACGGCAACGAGCACGATCGAAAACAGAATCCCGACGAGCGTGACGATCAGACGTATCCGATCGTGAAACAGGTTGCGAATTGCGAGCGTCAGTATCATCGGGCTTCCATGGTGTGATCGGCGAAATGCAATCGAATGAATAGAGTACCCGCGGCACCATCAAGTACTGAAGGTGACCGCCGCTTCCGGAGCAATAAGCTTGGTATCCACCCTGCTCTCCGATCGGTGCTCGTTATATAGAGGGTCCGCCATCCTCCCGCCACTCGCCAAGGTGACAGGCGTTAAGCTTCGCATCAAACGGCCGCTAACCCCAGCCGGGCAAATAGGCGCACGACTTTGGCGCTGCCAAGGCATATTGCCTGCCATTATCAGGCCCAATTGATGCACTCCGAAAGCGTTTGAGAGATTACTCAACGAGGAACAATCCCTTGCACCACCGTGGGACAATGACGCTCCGATCAACAACCGGCTTTCTCTTTTTCAGCCTGGGCTTTACCGCAATCTTAACCGTGGCTTTGGCGACGCCAGTTTTTGCGCAAACGGCGAGCCCCAACCAAAACCCGCACCAGCCCGTCAGCCCGATTGGCGTATGGTTCGACGATACCGGCCAAGGCGCTGTCGAAATCGCCCCCTGCGGCGATCGGCTCTGTGGCCGCATCGTCTGGCTGAAGGACCCGTTGACGCCGGAAGGGCAGCCTCTAACGGACGCCTACAATCCCGATCCACGCCGGCGGAATCAGCCGATCTGCGGCCTGCAGGTCATCGGCAATCTTCAGCTGCAGCCGGATGGCAGCTGGGATCGTGGCTGGATCTACGACCCCAAGGAAGGCAAATCCTACGACGTCGAAATCAGCCTACGCAGCGCCGACCGTCTTCAGGTCAAGGGCTACCTCGGCGTAAAGTTCCTCAGCGAAACCTTCATCTGGCAGCGGGCGCCGGCCGACCTCAAGCGGTGCGCCGTTCCGACGCCGCCCGGAAATCAGGCAACGGCGCGCTGATTGGCCGCCTTCCGCGCCTCTTCGACGGCAGGAGCGCGGCCCGCCACCCGTTGTTCGACCCAAGCCGTGAATGCAGCCGTCCGTTCAGTCACAAGCTCGCGCTGCCGGTCAACGGTGATGATGTGGTAGCAATCGTCCAGCACCACCGTCTGCACCAGACCACCAAGGTGCCGAGCCAAATAAAAGGTGTTGCTGATATCCGCCCGGTCATCCTCTCGCGGATGGAAAATGAGCGTGGGCTGGCGGATGCTGGAAAGCTCCCGCTTGACCACGTTCACCAGCCAGCGCAGCTCAAGCATCGTGCCGCCCGGCGTCGAGAAAAGCCCGGCCTGCGTGCTGTCGCCAGAGTGGAGGGCCTGCACCACCATGTTCCGCAGGCGCTTGTCCTTGATCCCGTAGGGCTCGCGCTCGACGAACGCAATCTTGTTGGCGACCCACTTGTGATAGACGAGCCGGAAAAAGTGCGCATACCAGGGAATGGACCAGCCGTTGAGCCAAAGCGTAGGCGCGAAAAGCACCACACCCTGGACATGCTCCGGCCGATTAGCGGCCAGGTGCAGAGCGAGAATTGCACCCGCTGAAAGGCCCCCGACGACGACGGTGTCGCAGGTCTTGCGCAGCTCGTCCAGTGCCGCCTCTACGGACCAGTACCAGTCCTGCCAACGGGAGTTCTTGAGATCCTCGTCGCTGCCGCAGTGATCGGCCAGTTGCGGCACGTGCACCGTGTATCCGGCGCGCGCCAGACCAAGAGCCACGTAGCGCATTTCAATCGGGGTTCCCCCCAGGCCGTGAATGAGCAGGACCCCCGTGCGTCCGCCTTCAAGCTTATAACTGCGATCAGCGTTACTCATTTTACCTTAACTTCTTACGTTAATTCGCCGTGTATTCGCGCGCACTTTCGCTGCCCCGACCTGTGCTGGTTCAGTCCGCACGGGTCACCGGCTGGCTTAGTCGGTCGCTTCTCCTTTTGCGCTAATTCCCGGGCTCCATTCTGCGGAGAAGCCGGGCAAAGTCGATGTAGAGATCTATCTCCCCCTGTTTATGTACATAGATTGCGCAAACACTATGGTGTTTGGGCGGCAGCCGCCGAGAGCGAGGCCGTATTACCCATCGATTTATTCGATGTCACGCAAAAATCAGGTCTGGTAGGCGAAATTTGCAGGCCTGAAATGCGTCATGATTTCATGCGTTCGCAACTCCCCACACCCAACGCTGCCCGAAATCTCGCAAAATCTCCCAAGACTTGCGAATAGCGCCGCCACCCCGTGATAACGTTAAAGCAACGGGGATATGTACCGCGTAAGAGGGTCTCACACCCCATTTCCGCCCCGCCTGACTGCTCTCGATCGCCGTTGCTTCAGCCTGAGTGACCTGATCGGCGTCATTCCGGTTCAGGTGACGCTGCACGACCCGATCAATGAACCAGAGCGTCCTGTCGACGACGTCCATCCGTTGCCGGTCCAGCGTCACCATATGGTAGCTGTCATCGAGCACCATGACCTCGGTGGGACCGCCGAGCTGCTCCTGCATCAAGAAGGCATTGCTGATGTGGCTCTGGTCGTCTTCGCGCGCGTGAACGATGAGTGACGACTGTTTCACCTGACGCAACACCTGTCGGGCCGCTTTTGCCATCCATCTGAATTCAAGGACGGTGCCGCCTCTGCGGCCGAAAATGTCCTCTAGCGGCCGGCCATTCCTCTGCAATGAGTCGAGCACGAACCGGCGGATGCGCTCATCCTTGATGCCGTACGGCGCGCATTCTCGCAGATGTATCAGGTTCGCGAACCATTTGTGACGAACCAGATTGAAGAAGACAAAATACCAAGGAATCGCCCATCCATTCGGCCAGAAAGTCGGCGAATAGAAGATGCATCCATGGACATCGCGCGGCCTGCGGGCTGCGAGGAGCACGGCCAAATTGACGCCAGCCGACAGACCACCTGCCAACACCACGTCGCAGCGCTGTTTCAGGAAGTCGTGGGCTTCTTCGACGGAATTGTACCAGTCGGTCCAAGTCGTCGTGTTGAGCAACTCCTCGGAGCCCCCGTGGCCAATGAGCAGCGGGCAGTAAACGGTGTATCCCGCGCGGTTTAGCGCTTGGGCCACAAACTGAAGCTCCACGGGAGTGCCCCCAAGCCCGTGGATGAGAAGAACGCCAACACGCCCCCCGGATAGCAGCAGCGACCCGTCTCTGACTTCCAGTCTCTCTTGCATACCTGCATGCCTCAGCGATCGTTGCGTCGCGCTGAACAATCCGACTGGGGACGTGGCGGTTCCTTAAGGATTGGCGTCTCAGTTACGGGTTGCGCGGATCAAGAGCGCGTCCAGCAGCTTGAGCGCCAGGTCGATTTCCTCACGGGTGATATGCAAGCTCGGTGCCAGAGTTACCACGTTCTTGTAGTAACCGCCGATATCCAGCACGCAGCCATACCGGCGCCCACCGATTTCGATATCTCCCTTCAGACCTTCGTCGACCATCCGGTCGACGATTGCCTTGGACGGGGTATAGCTGTCGTGCGGCTCGCAAATTTCCATGCGCAGAGCCAGACCGAGCCCATCGACATCGCCGATGGCCTTGTGCCGACGCTGCAGGTCCTTCAGGCCCTCGAGGAAATAGGCGCCCTTTTCCATCACCATCGTCTCATAATCGGTCTCCTGCAGCATGCGCATGACCTCGAGACCGACGCCAGTGCCCATCGGGTTGGCATTGAAGGTCGAATGGGTGGAGCCGGGCGGAAATACCGTCGGATTGATTAATTCCTCACGGGCCCAAATACCGGCCAGCGGATTGAGACCATTCGTAAGGGCCTTTCCGAACACAAGAACGTCCGGGGTGACATCGAAATGTTCGATGGACCAGAGTTTGCCGGTTCGATAGAAGCCCATCTGGATTTCATCGACGACCAGCAAAATGCCGTACTGGTCGAGAACCTTCTTCAGCTCCTTGAAGAAGTTCTTAGGAGGGATGACGTAGCCGCCAGTGCCCTGGATCGGCTCGACGTAGAAAGCCGCAAACTCGGCCTCGCCGACCTTCGGATCCCAAACGCCGTTGTATTCGCTTTCGAACAGCCGCGCGAATTGCGCAACGCAGTAACTGCCGTACTCCTCCTTCGTCATGCCCTTCGGGCCGCGGAAGTGGTAGGGGAACGGCAGGAAGTAGGCGCGCTCACCGAAATGACCGTAGCGGCGGCGGTAGCGGTAGGACGACGTAATCGCCGAAGCGCCCAGAGTGCGGCCGTGATATCCGCCTTCGAAGGCGAACATCAGGCTCTTGCCCTTCTTGGCGTTGCGGATGAGCTTGAGGCTGTCCTCGATAGCCTGGCTGCCACCGACGTTGAAATGCACGCGGCCCTTCAAACCGAATTTCTTCTCGGCATCGCGTGCAATCATCGTCGCCAGCTCGATTTTCTCGCGATGGAGATACTGGCTCGCGACCTGAGGCAGTCTGTCGAGCTGACGCTTTACGGCGTCGTTGAGACGTGGATTGCGATAGCCGAAGTTCACTGCCGAGTACCACATCTGGAGATCGAGGTACCCGCGGCCTTCACTGTCATAAAGGAAAGAACCTTCGCAGTGATCAAAGATCTTGGGCTTTTCCGTATAATGAACAGTATCGCCCCACGAGCAGTAGAGGGCCTCGTACTCGAGCAACTCCTCTTCGCTCAGCTCACGCGAGCGCAAGTCTTGCGTTGCCGGCCCACTGCGGGCGCTTTCTGGCCTGTCGAGCATTGCTTGTTCCCCTATTAAGCGCCACGAGCGGCAGCTTCGGCCGTTGCCTGATCGAGCCACTCGGCCAGGATTCCCGTAGCAGCTGTGAAGTCTCTGAAAGGTTGGTGAGGGATTCCGTTCTGGCGGCAGTGTGCCTCAAGTGCTCCCTTCGCAAGCACCAAATCGGCCTGCTTCGCCATGCAGAAATCCGACCGGCCGTCACCCACCACGATGCGCGCAACACGCGGATAAGCCTCTAGTGATGCGCACTTGCAGTGACCGGCGAGAGCACGGCAATCGCCTTTGGCGTGCGGGAATCGCAACCGCCAGCGACTATCACCCAAGTACTCCAGATGATTGGCGCGATACGGGATTGCCAATCCGACCCGCCTCAAGACGGTGGCAATCGTCCTGTCCAGCCCGTCGGAGACGATGGTGATTTCATTCCCGTGCTCTGCGCAGAGCCGAACAAAATCGGAGAAACCGGGATCGATATCGATCTCCTCGATGAACTCTTCCAGCTCTTCCTCGGATGCCCGCAGGAGATCGATTTGGCGAACCATGCATTCGCGAGAGCCGATGCGCCCCTCCTTCCAATCCTCTTCGATCACGCGCCAGTAAGGATCAGCAAAACGCGTGAGGAGAAGATCGGTCGTATCATCAAGGGTAATCGTCCCATCGAAGTCTACGAACACATGGAACTTCATACGTGAACTCAACACACGAACCTAACCCTAGTAAAGTCCGCCGAGTGATTATGTGGTTTTGGGCGCCCCTGCAACAGTCCATTATCGGCGAGCGAATGAACTGCCAATCACTTTTTGCATGACGCGCCTATCGATTGAACCGATAGGTCACGTTTAAGCTTAAGCCGCGGCACCTCTTAGTCGCCTTCAGCTTTAATTACCAGTCCCTATTGCGTCTGCTGACTTACAAGGTTGCCAATTCGTCAAGAGATGACGCTAAGTGTTGGCTTGTTCCAAACTTACCTTCCTGACAACCACCAAGGCGCGGTGAGCTAAAGGCGAATAATGACATGAAAGCGGCAAGTGAACCCCCTTAACCGCGACAGGGCATCGCACCTTTCTTCACTTATAATTGTGACTTCATCTTGAGGCGATATTTGGGATCTGCGCTGGCGCAGAAAACAGTACGTCTCTCCTTATGTTGGAAGTGCGCGATTAGGACGCGTTAGTCGCGCCTTGATACTCACCCCGATCGCTCCGTTGTTGAAGTGAATGCGACTGCTATCGCTACAAAGCGAACATCGTTCAAATGTGAACTCGCAACCGCTGCTATTAACGAAGCCTCGTCACGTAGCGAATGGTGAGTATTTGTGTCGTCCCCTTGCACTGACACAGCACCTCTTGACTCGATTCATCGCCAGGGCTCAACGCTTGGCGCATGAACTACCGCCACGCCTATCACGCCGGCAATTTCGGGGATGTGCTGAAGCACGCGACTTTGGCGCTCGTCATTGAGCATTTGAAGCAGAAGCCTGCACCATTCCGCGTCATCGACACGCACGCCGGCGTGGGCTTGTACGAGCTCGATAATGGTCCGGCAGAAAAGACGGAGGAGTGGCGGCAGGGAATCGGGCGGCTCTACGGTCCGGATGCGAAGCCTCCTCCCAAGGAGCTGGTGCCGCTGCTAGCCCCCTACTTCGCCGCCGTCACAGCCGAGAATGCGCCCGGCGAGCTGCGCAGGTATCCGGGCAGCCCCCGCCTCGCCCGCACCTTGATGCGCCAGCAAGACCGCCTGATCGTCAACGAGCTTCACCCGCAGGACGGGCTGGCGCTTAAAGAGCTGTTCGCCCGCGATGCACAGACCAAGGTACTTCAGCTCGACGGCTGGATCGCGTTGAAGTCTTTGCTACCCCCCAAGGAACGGCGCGGTGTCATCCTCGTCGATCCACCTTATGAGCAGCCAGGAGAATTGGAGCGGCTGGCAAAGGGGCTACGCGAGGCGACGAGCCGCTTTCCAACCGGGATTTACCTGCTTTGGTATCCCATCAAGGACCCAAGAGTCATAGAGACCTTTCACAAAGCAGTCACCGCGCTGAACCTCCAAAAGCTTCTCGTAGCCGAGCTGATGATCCGTCGCCCGCGGGACGTCACGCGGCTCAACGGGACGGGCCTCCTCATGCTCAACCCGCCCTATCGGCTGGACGGGATGCTGGCTGCCCTGCTGCCCTTCTTCGCAAGCCGTCTCGGCGAGGGACCGGACGCGAGCCATCGACTGATCTGGCTCACTGGCGAACCGGATTAGTTCACCGCCCAAGCACCCACAACCCAAAGTGGTATTCACGCTATTTTGCCTTGCGCGGATCGATATATTCACACATAGTCGTTTCAGTTCGGGCGGCCTATCAGACCCGGCGGATTACGCTGAGCCTGCTGATGTTACTTTCGCGCTTGCGTCGCGTTCACGATCGCACTCACGACTCCCCGACAATCGGATCGGTCTGCCTGCTACATAGGCTCGCGCCTGTGGAGGCGCGGGGGATTGCTACGACTTGGGGGATTAAGGAGACCTCGCATGCGGCAGACTGGTACTGTCAAGTTTTTCAATCAAACCAAGGGCTTCGGCTTCATCACGCCGGATCAGGGCGGTAAGGACGTATTTGTTCACGTGACCGCCGTCGAACGTTCCGGGATTGGCCCTCTGGACGAAGGCATGCGTGTTTCCTTTGAGACCGAGCCCGATAAGCGCGGAAAGGGCCCGAAGGCTGTAAATCTTCAGCTAACCAGCTAATTTGCTCTGAGCGGACCGCGGGGGGTGGCGCGTCCCGGCAACGTTGTGACCAAAATCGACATCGACCGGGTCACGTCCCCGTCAGCAGCAATAGGAAATTAAGGCGGACTAGGGCAGTGTTCCCCTGTCCGCTTTTTATTTCCATAGGGAGTTGCTCCGATGTTCAAGCTGACAGGTACGCTCGCTGCGGGTGTCGGCGCTCTGGTCATCGCTCTCGGCGCTGTCTCGCCGGCCGAAGCGAGGACGTGTGTCAACAAGGCCGGTCAGGGCACGAACACCACCGAAGAAGGTGCCAAGTTCCAGGCCTATGAGGCCATTCTGCAGGCGACGGATTGGGGTTCCTGGGCTGCCTGGATGGCCTCCAGCCAGAAAATCGGCGAGGCCCCTGGCTATGCCGTGAGCCGCGTTCGCTTCAAGTGCCAGAAGGGCGGTCTTGGCTCAACCTGCGTTGGCCAGGCGACCCTCTGCAAATAACCGTTTTTGAAGTATCGGTGCCGGGCAGGCTGGTTAGCGTTGCCCGGCTGCCACATTTATGTGGCCATTCGATCAACGCCTCCAAGATTGTACCTTAACTGACGATCCACCCGTCGCTCATACTCTGGTGTTCTCACTTCTTGGTGGAGGCGATCATGAAAGCTCTTTCTCTCGTAACTCTCGGCAGTGCTCTGATTGCAGGAGCAGCCCTTCTTCCGGGCAAGGCTGAAGCAGCCAAGTGCGTCACAGCCGGCGGCACTGCGACCGGTCTCACCCAGGACATCGCCAAGTCGCTGGCGACAATGGCTCTAAACCAGTCGATCAGCAACTACGGCGGCAAGGCGGTGGGTAAAGTCGCCATGAAGTGCGATAATAACCCGCTTCTCGCCACCTGCACGGCGAAGCAGCGCGCCTGCAAGTGAGCTGGTTCCTCAGCAATCCGCCTACCAAGAGTCTTCTGGCGCCGGCTATTCGGCGCCAGGATCGAGGTCAAAAGCCCTGAAATGACCGCTCCACACGCACGCACAGCGTGCAACATGCAGGGCAGCGACCGATCTCACGAAAAAGTGATCAGTGTTCGGAGTCTTCCGATCTCACTGGCGCGGATAGGGAAGTTTCCTGCCTTGTGGAACTCTGTCGTGAACCCCTGATTCACACCTCGAGATGTATTCTATCTCTAGTAAAGTGTTCTCAGGTGAAAAGCAGGTCCTGTCATGAAGCGTATTCTTGGCCTTGGCGCCGTCATCTGTCTTGCCCTGTCGCCCCTCGCGGCCGAGACAGCACTCGCTCACAAGAGCGGCTACTACAAAAAGTCGAAAAGTGTCCGGTACTATCGCGCTGCCAAGCCCAAGGTCTACGGCTACGTGGTTCGGCCTGGCGGCGGTTACTCCTACACCGTCGAGGACGTGATCAACACGTACGGCGACAGCCGCACACGGTTCGGCAGCACGAACTTCTTCCGTGACCCGATGGCTGACCGTCAGACGCCCTTCGGCCCGTTCGATCACGGCTTCTTCTTCGATTCTGCGATCGGTCCGCAGGGTGGAGACGCACCCTATCAGCAGTAAGCGGTTCCGGAGCGGAGCTTTGGGCTAAGCACGACGAAGAGAGCTGCTGGCGCACTTCGGCAACGCCTACTTCCACGCGAACAAGAAGCTTGCCTGCAATGCTGGCGCCCTCCGTGGCGGGAGGTTATGACTGGCGAGGAGTTTTCTCGACCAGATGCCGCCTTCCATGGGGGTTTCAGCAATGACTTCTCGAAACGTGCTCGCCGCCGCTGTCGCCGGTCTTTTGCTCATCGCTGCAGCGCCTGCCCATGCCGAATGCACTCGGCTCGGCTTCTCCGTTAACGACTACGGCAAAGAAGGCCCGATGCGCGATGCCAAGGAGCTCCTTGGCAAGTACATCGAGAAGTGGACGGCAGAACGGGGTATCAAGAAGTACACCGTCAGTCAGGAAACGATGAGGTGCGAGCTGTTCCTCGACTTCATCGTGTTTGATGAGCACACCTGCCACGCTGAGGCGACGGTCTGCTGGTCTGGTAGCGCCCCTGTAAAGAAGAACTGAGGCAACCCGCGGCGCTGCCCTGCCGAGTGATGAGGGGCGCCGGCGAATTCACACGAGTTGTAACAGCTCCAGACGAAGGCGATGGCGGCTGTCGGTGATGAGCCAGGCGCCACCGATCGCTGCGAGCATTACGCCCAGTGCTGTGGCCGCCGAGATCACAAACATAATCATGATCTGATACTTGGCGGCCTCGACCGGATCGACTCCGGCGAGGATCTGCCCCGTCATCATTCCGGGCAGCGTAACCACTCCCGCAGCGGCCATCGCATTGAGAATCGGCATCATGCCAGTCTTCACGGCATGCACAATGACGCCGGACGTGGCCTCAAACCGCGTCTCGCCCAGCGCCAATCGCGCCTCTATAGCCGCCCGCTCACGCCTTGCAGCCTGGGTAACGGCATTCAGGACGAGCGCGACCCCGGTAAGCGAATTCCCGAGGATCATGCCGAGGATAGGAAGCAGGTAACGGGGGTCGTACCACGGCTCCGGGCCGATGATGACGGTCATACTGTACACCGTCGCGACAAGCCCGACGCAGAACAGGGTGCCCGCACCGATCCCGTACGCCGCCCAGCCGCCGATGCGCGCTTCCTGCCTGGCCAACGCCTCGTGTCCAGCAACGCCCACCATGACGAGGGCGAATGCAGCCGTCACCAACGGCGAGCTCTGGTCGAAGATAAACTTCAGGACGAAGCCGATGGCGCCGAGCTGCACAAGCATACGGAGCGCCGCGATGGCAATGCTGCGCTCAAGACCAAGCCGTAGCGTGAAGGACAGGACACCGTTGATGATGATCAGAACAGCGGCGGCCGCCAGGTCGAGCCAGGAGAGCGCGACGTAGTTCATTTTGCGCTCCCATTCACAGCTGGTTGCGCGCTGCTGACACCGCGCCCTGTGTCACCCAACTGCAGGCGCTGGTCAGCGAGCCTCTCGATCTCCACTGAATCATGACTGACCAAGAGAACGACCCGGTCGGCAAGAAGCTGGAAGCGAATGAGCTCGTCGACGAGCGCCCTGGATTGCTGGTCGAGTGCCCCCGTCGGCTCATCCAACAGCAGCACCCGCGGCTCATCGATGAGTCCGCGCACCAGTGCCAGGCGCAGCCGTTCGCCCGTTGATAGCTGACCGATGGGCTGGTCGAGCAGAGAATCTTCAAGCCCAACGGAATCAAGCAAGCGCCCGAGCTTTCCACGGTCAACACTTGCGGGAAAATGCTCTCGTGGTGTCGCAGCCCACCAACCGGGCTCGGCCGCGAGGTACCGGACCTGGCGCCGCCATTGCGGGGCTGGCATCTCCCGGCGCTCGACGCCCTCCAGAAATACGTAGCCCGGTGCATCGTCGAGATCAGCGATGGCCCGCAACAGCCGCGTTTTGCCGGAGCCCGACGGGCCCTCAATCGACATGCATTCGCCTTTCGCCACCTCGAACGAAAGCGGCGGTAGCCCGCCGACCTTGAGCTTCTCGACCCTGAGCACAGCGGTGTCCCCCAACCAGCTCCCCTAGCCGACAGACTTAACAACAGGTCGTCACTTGGACCATCGAGCCTGTGGAAACCTCCCGCGCCGACAGCCAGTGCGCCACTGCGCTGCTCCCAACGCCCGAACCGTGAACTCGCGCTTCTCGTCCCGCGTTTCGGCACCGTACTCACAATCGCGGAGGTGTCCTCCTGTGGTCCAATTGCGCCTGCCAGCCAACTCCCGGGTTATCCACGGCCGTACATGGAATGAGCCCAAGGATACCGGGCGCTGGATTGAGTTGCGCGTCTATCGCTGGATTCCGGACGAGGACCAGTTACCTCGGCTCGACACCTACTGGATTGACCTCGATCGCTGCGGCCCGATGGTCCTCGACGCTCTCATCAAAATCAAAAACGAAATTGATCCGACGCTGGCCTTTCGTCGCTCCTGCCGCGAAGGCATCTGCGGCTCTTGCGCCATGAACATGAATGGGAGCAATGGGCTCGCCTGCCTGCAGCCGCTCGAACAACACGGCAGCAAACTCCACGTCTACCCCCTGCCGCACATGAACGTGATCCGCGACCTTGTTCCGGATCTTGGGCACTTTTTCCGCCAATATCACGCGATGCAGCCCTGGCTGCAGACAAAGGAACCCGAGCCCGAACAGGAGTGGCTGCAAACGCCTGAAGATCGCGAGCGCCTCAATGGGCTCTACGAATGCATTCTATGCGCGTGCTGCTCAGCATCCTGCCCAAGTTATTGGTGGAATGAAGCGCGATTTCTTGGCCCGGCGTCTCTACTGCAGGCAGCACGTTGGGTGGAGGACAGCCGCGATCAGGCCACCGACGAGCGGCTCGATCGCGTATCCGAGCCCATGGGCGCCTACGGCTGCCGGCAAATCCTGAACTGCGCGAAGGCCTGCCCTAAAGGCCTCAATCCTGCGCAAGCCATCGCAGGCCTGCGCAAGCGTCTTATCATGCGACAGAGCGGTTGAAATGGAGCAATACAGCGACCCGCCTCGCGTTGTCGTCGTCGGCGGTGGTGCCGGCGGCCTGGAGCTTGTCATTCGCCTTGCCAAATTGCGCCGTAGCCACCGCGTGGCCGTTACGCTTGTCGACCAGAACGAAACGCACGTCTGGAAGCCGCTGCTGCACGAAGTGGCCTCGGGCAGCCTTTACCCCGGGAACGAGGAAGTTGACTACGCAGCCCTCGCGCACTGGCACGGCTTCACCTTCTGCCACGGTACTTTTCAAGGTTTAGACCGCGAAGCGCGGCTGGTTCATGTCGCCCCCATTCGTATTGATGATGAAATTGTCATCCCTGCACGCAGTCTGCCCTATCACGTTGTCGTTCTCGCCATTGGCGGAGTGACGCGTGATTTCGGCGTTCCGGGCGTTAAGGAGCATGCCTACGTACTTGATGACGTCCAAGAAGCCGAGCAATTCCACCGCCAGCTCTTGAATCTATGTCTGCGCGCCAATTACGCGCCGCCGGAGGCTCGGCCAGAAGGTTTGAACGTGGTGATTGTCGGTGGCGGAGCCACCGGTGTGGAACTTGCAGCCGAACTCCGCTCCTCGATCCGCATTCTCACGAGTTATGGCCTCGAAAATATCGATCCCGATCGATTTATCCGCATTACGATTTTGAATCTCGATTCCCGCCTTGTCCCGCAATTGCCCGAACGCATCTCCAATGCCATCACGGAGGAACTCGGAAAACTCGATGTCGCCGTCAGAAACTCAGAGCAGGTGGTGGCGATCACGAACGATCATGTCGAGACAAAAAGCGGCAACCGTTATCCGGCCGACCTCGTCGTTTGGGCGGCGGGTGTGAAGGCGCCAGATGGCCTTAAGGATATCGGCGGTCTCGAAACAAACAGGCTTGACCAGTTGGTCGTGAGCGGCACTTTGCAGTCGACCCGTGATCCAAATGTCTTTGCCATGGGCGACTGCGCTGCAGCACCGTGGATCGGAAAGAAAAGCAATGTTCCACCCCGGGCCCAGGCTGCGAGCCAGCAGGCACAATATCTCGCGAAAACTATTCCGCGGTTTCTCGCTGGCGAGGACGTACGCCCATTCGTCTATAACGATCTCGGCTCATTTGTTTCGCTCGGCGATGAAAATACGATTGGAACGCTGATGGGCTTTATCAGCGGCCACAGCATGCGCATTGAAGGCTTCATTGCGCGCACGATTTATCGCTGGCTCTACAGACGCCACCAGGCCCATCTTTTCGGATGGGGTGCCGCTATTCTTTCATCACTCGGTACGTGGCTGCGCGGGGCAACGCGACCGAGAGTCAAATTGCACTGATTTTTCTATCGACCCGCGAGCCGATAGCCTGTACCCGTGACAACAACTTCGACGGCACCATTTGTAATGACAGGGTGTGAAATGCGCACGCCCAAAACGCCGTCATAGCCCTGCTCTTCAGCGCGATTGGCCAAATTTTTGAGGGCGCGGGCAATGGTTTTGTCGACCAGCGATTCGTAACGGGTCATTTCACCACCGATCGTGTTGGTGATCGCCTCCCGCACGTCGCGCAGAATGTTTGCTCCACTGACGGCGCAAGCATAAATGAGTTCGCCCCGTTCGAACGGCTCGTCGATCGTCTCCGTAGTCACCAGCCGCATGGTTTGCCGCGCTCCCTCTTCGCCTTCACGCCACAGCCTTGCGCCGTCGGCCAAACAGCAGGCGCTTGAAATAGAGCAGCACGACAAGAACGACAAATGCCAAAGCGCTTAGGATGATCGGGTGCCTCTCCCACAACAGAATTGGGCTTACCTGTCCATCGAGGACGAGCTCAAAATCTGAAGCGACGGCAACCGGGTTCAGGAAGCTGTCTGTCCGCAACATCATTGCAACAGCCGCATCTTGGTCTCGGCTCGCCAAGATGGCTTCGCGTACCCGAGCCGAAGCCAGTGCTTTCATCTTGCCGGGCGTCTGCGCAACCGCTCGCAGCACGCGCCGGCTTGCAGAGGGCTGCAAGCCGGAAAGATAACGTGCGAGCATGTTGAGCTCGGCTTCGTTCAGACTGCGGGCGAGAGATTTCAGCTGACCATTGTCAAGATCGAACAGCACATCGCGCGCACTGCGCTCAATTCCCGCGAGTCGCGTGGCCGCGAGGCGATCCTCCAAGGCTAAGATACGACCCAGCGATACCGCTGTGAAATCCTCCGCTTTCGCGCGCCTATGAATTTCGAAGTCGATAAGCTGATCGAGCCGATTGCCAGCTATCGTGGTCCAAAGCAATGCGTCGTCCACCGAGCGTGTCTCGCGCGCGATCGTCAGGCCGGGCTCTGCTAGCGTATTCACGGCTCTCGGCAGCGTGCCATTATCGAGACGCTTCAGAACCCCCTCGTCACCCTCCCGGCTCACAATAATTCCGACCAGCTCATCGATGCGGGCAAGCTGATCCGGCCGAGCAGCGTCGAGAAACGCTTTGAAAGGTGCGTTCTTCTCCGCAAGGTCCAACACCTTGGCGTGGGAGCGGCGGAATTCGCGCCAGATTTCCACGATTCTATCCGCCGTCTTGGCTGAAAGGTCCCGAACCTGCTCGTCGAGCTGCTCCGATATCGATTTCGCAAGCTCTTCCTGCACGCGGTCCTTCGTCGACCGCGATTTCATCTCCTCTGCGATGATCGGCAGAACGCCGCTGCGCAGCTCCCAAATGTCCTTGGCGATCAGCACGACGCCGATGCCGCCGGCAACGATCGAAACAAGCCGCCCCAATACGGCACCAACGATGCGATGGCCGATCCGCGTGGCCATATTGGACAGCTGACGCCGAACGAGCAGGATCACGGCTCCGGCAATGCCTTCGCTGCCCTGAATGAGCACGGACGTGGTGGAAACTTGCGACGTTGCCGTCGCCGGATCGATTGCGAACGCCTTGCCGGCATCGCTCGCCACAACCCGGGAAACCGTCACGCCGAACCGCGGTCCAAGGTAAGCCTGCAGGCATTGTAGCGATGGCTCGGCTGCGTCAACCGTCGCGAGCTCAATGTTGCGCCCGATTTCCTTGCCGACGCCGGTCGCCAGTTGCTCAATCCCCGACCTGACCGGCTCCGATTGGAAGACACGCTCGGAAACAGCGGTCGCCAGTTCCTGCGCCTTTTCCGCGTAGGCCAGCGACTGCAGGAGATCGCCCCAGGATGACTCACCATGAACCTCGTCAACGGCGGCATCAACTTGTTTATCCAGGATTTCATCGAACCCGATGCGCCGCCATTCCGCTGCGACCAGCGTTCGGAAATCGACCTGCTGCAGTCCCGCCTGCAGCGATTTCAGTGTGATGCTTTCGACGGCCGACCGGAAAGCCGCCTCGTCCTCCGCCTGGCAGGCCTCGTACTCCGCCCGCGTAAGCGGAACTGCCGCGCTGGCCTGCTGCAGCGTCGGCGCCACCGCGACGGCCAGCGCCGCGAGCCCGGCAATGCTTCGCCTTACGAATGCGGCAGGCACTTCAATTCAGCTCCTTGATGTGGCCGGCCCTCTGCAGCGATTTACCATATCACGAATAAAGGCGAGCCACCGCATCGTCCGAGCGTGCCCGAGGTCTTGAGCACCTCAGGCGGATGGTGCGCCTTTCGCCTGGGCAGCACGAAGTCGATCCAGGCTTTCCGCCGACCACGTACGCTCAAACTCAGGAAACGCCTTCGCACCCGGCGGCAAAGTCAGCCACGGTTGCTTAGAGGACGTGAAGATATGGACATCCGGCGGCAGCCTGTCGGGTTCATCGAGCGTACCCACCCGCACGAACCGAATGCCGGGCCCCGCCTCCGGATAATTGCTCCAGACGGCGACACGGCACGTGGGGCAGCGCGCAACGCGCTGGCCTTTGCCGCTAGCTGACGGCGTCAGCACCAACTCGGGCTCAGCAGCCAGATGCACCACGCGATCCGCCTCATACAGAGCATTCAGGACGAAGGCCGAACCTGTCTCGCGCTGACACCACCGGCAGTAGCAGGCATGAATGATGAGCGGCTCCCCGATCAGTCGATAACGCACTTGCCTGCATGTACACCCGCCTTCCATTGGCGTGCCTCCAGAGTTCGTTGTGCTAGCTCATGTTACTGCGCTTGCGCGATGCAGGGCAGCAGGCGAACCGGCCTGCCTGACAGCCGTTCTTTTCCTGTTTGAGCAGCTTGCCACCGCAACACTGATCTTGCGTGAGATCAAGGCCCCGCCCATCTGACAGGTCGATCAATGTGACCGGTCAATTGGTAATACGGCACAGCCTGCACGGATCTTGCCTCATAGCGTGAGACGGGAGCCACACCATTGAATAAGCAGCATCAGTGGAACATCGCTTATTTTATTGCCGCTCTATTGCTGTTACTGCTGTTTCAGAATTTGTGGACCACCTACAAAACGGTGGAGCCGATCCCCTATAGTGAATTCCTGAAGCTCCTCGACGAAGGACAGATCGTCGAGGTCACCGTCCATCAGGAGCAGATCACCGGGCGGCTAAAGGAGCCAATCAACGGCCGACAGCTCTTCGTCACCAATCGCGTCGATCCGCAACTCGCCCAGCAACTTGCCAGCCGGGGCGTTACGGTTACGGGGACCGTCGACGATACGTTTCTGTCCACCCTTCTGTCCTGGCTCATCCCGATGCTCATTTTCTTCGGCATCTGGATGTTCGCTTTCCGCCATATCGCGGAACGGCAAGGTTTGGGCGGCCTGGTTAACGTTGGCAAGTCCAAGGCGCGCGTTCTCGTAGAGCGAGATACCGGTGTCACTTTTGACGATGTGGCTGGCGTCGACGAGGCGAAGGCCGAGTTGCAGGAAATCGTCTCGTTCCTGAAGGATAAAGAGAAGTATGGCCGACTCGGCGCACGCATCCCCAAGGGCATTCTGCTGGTCGGGCCGCCAGGGACCGGCAAGACGTTGCTAGCGCGAGCCGTCGCAGGGGAAGCTGGCGTGCCGTTCTTCTCCATTTCCGGCTCGGAGTTCGTGGAGATGTTCGTCGGTGTCGGCGCCGCCCGTGTTCGCGACCTGTTCGAGCAGGCTCGCAAGGCTGCGCCCTGCATAATCTTCATCGACGAGCTTGATGCTCTGGGCAGGGCCCGCGGAAGTGGCGGCCTCTACGGAGGGCACGACGAAAAGGAGCAGACGCTCAACCAGCTGCTAACGGAGCTCGATGGCTTCGACCCGCGTGAGGGCATCGTCATCCTCGGCGCAACAAACCGGCCCGAAATTCTCGACCCCGCGCTCATGCGAGCCGGCCGCTTTGACCGGCAGGTCGTGATTGACCGGCCTGACAAGAAGGGGCGCGAGGCGATCCTCAAGGTCCACGTTAAGAAGATCAAGCTTGCCCCAGATGTCGACCTTGAGAAGATCGCCGGCATCACACCGGGGTTTAGCGGCGCCGACCTGGCCAATCTCGTGAACGAAGCAGCAATCGTCGCCACACGGCGCGGCGGCAACGATGTCACGCTGGCCGATTTCACTGCCGCGGTCGAGCGCATCGTGGCGGGGGCTGAGCGCAAAGGCCGCCTGCTTCATCCTCGCGAGCGCGAGGTCGTTGCCTATCACGAAATGGGCCACGCACTTGCCGCCGCGAACCTGCCCGGCACGGATCCCGTGCACAAGGTCTCGATCATTCCGCGCTCTATCGGCGCACTCGGATACACCATGCAGCGGCCGACGGACGATCGCTATCTCATCACCAAGCAGGAGCTGAAAGACCGGATGGTCGTGCTGTTGGCCGGGCGGGCAGCCGAGGAAATCGTGTTCGGTGAAATCTCGACCGGCGCCGCTGATGACTTGGCGAAGGTGACGGACATTGCGCGTCAGATCGTAACGCGCTTCGGCATGACGAAATCTCTCGGCCAAGCCGTTCTGGAGCGTCAGACGACGACCTTTCTCGGTGATCAGAAATTCGGCGTTAAAGAAAAGGATTATTCCGAGCAGACTGCGCGTGAAATCGACCTCGCCGTGAAGGAGCTGATCGACGAGGCTTATGAGCGCGCTAAAGCCATTCTGCTGGAAAAGCGCGCCGTCTTGGAGGAAGGGACGAAACTTCTACTCGAAAAAGAGACAATTACCCCGGAAGACTTCCCGCCGCTCAAGCAGCGCCCAACGAAAGAGGACAAACTGGCGGCCGAGCCGGCTATCGCTGCCTCGTGACAGCAACTCAAGGCGACTCCTTGGGCGAGTCTGCGGACATTGTCAGATTACGACGCACCGCGCTTCCCAAGCAGCGCGGTCTCGGACCTGAGCTTTCCGGAAATCAGTGTAACGGATTTTCCGCACCCGCGATCGCTGCAGGGTGCGGCACGCCCATTTTCCTTGAGCGAATCAAGTCAACAACCTTAGGTTAACTAATAACAATTTATGGTTGCAGAACTGGTCGTCACTTTTCACGAAAGGTGCAATACCGATGCGTGCGACCACTGCTTTGAAACGTCTTGTACCCAAAGCGGCCTTCTACGTCTGGCCGATGGCCGCCGGAATTTTCTTCATCCTCTGGCTGACTGGTCCCAACAAGCATGTGTTTATGGCAGAGGCGGCGGCGCGTTGTGAAAAGGCCATGACCGCGGAGTTGATGTCCCTGCGCGAACAGCTTCGGAGTGAGCAAATGACTTCTCGTCGCCGAGCGCAGGCGATCGAGATGGCGTTGGACGAGATTGCGCAGCTCAAGAATCAGCTGACGGCACTTCGTACGGCACAGGCTCGCCGCGATGGAGCGGTCCTGGCGGCCGATGTCGGCAAAGGCAGTTCGAAGACGTTGCCACGATGAGAAATACGTCGAGTAAGCTGAGCTATCTCGAAAGACTCGACGCCTTTGTCACAAAAATGCACGCCCCGCGGATGCGGGGCGTGCCAAGGGATCGACCTGAACTGCTCAGTAGCCGAGCTTGAAGTTCAAACCTGCCCGGACGACATCAATGTCAAGATCGTCGTACGCTAGGTACTCGATCCGTGCTGTCATTCCTTCGGTGACCTTGCCCTCGAGACCAAAGCCGTAGACGAAGTCCGTTTCGGTATCGCTGCCAGCCCAGTCATCGACATCCGCGAAGCCGACGCCGGCTGTCGCGTACGCCATGAGCCGTGGGTCAAGCAGGAATCCGAGGCGACCACGGACGCTTCCAAGCCAGTCGACCGACGTCCCATGCCCGTCGATATCGGACAGAGAAATGTCTGCCTCGGCGCCAATCACCAGCCTATCAGCCTGCCAGTTGTAGCCAATCTGGGCACCACCGATAACGCCGTCACCATGCCAAGCATCACCGTAGCCCAAGTGAACGCCCCCGTAGAGGCCTTGCCAAACAGATGTAAACGGCACCTCGGGCGGCGGCTCCGCGTAAGGCGGCGCGCCTCCGCCCAAATCGGCTGCGCTTGCTGGAGCTGCCATGGCGACGCACGCCATGAACAGCGATCCACAAACTCCCCCTCGCAGCAACTTCATTTGCATGCTCCTTCTATAGAAAACGCCAGCTACCCCGCATGCTTAGCGTTCCGTTCTACGGAGGGGGCAGTTTCGAGAAGTTTGTGGCAGAGATGCGAAATTAAGTTCGCAAACAGATCAACCTCGAAATCAGACAACAGAACAATTTTTTGCGATAAAATCGTTTAGATTCAACAGCTTACCAATGTGCGCAGCTTTTTCGCAACTGAGCATTTGTGTGCCCGATTGGTCACGCAATTCAAATCTGCAGGAAACGACTATCTAAATCGGTCGATTTGCTGCTTTTTCCATTAGCGACATAAGTCCAAGGGTCGGCGCGGTCATAACATCCAGCTCTCAACCGAGACCACCGTAGGTCTCGATGAACCGGGCGATCTCCGCAACACCCTCCCCTGACCGAACGTTAGCGAACACGTACGGCTTGTCGCCGCGCATGCGCCGAGTGTCGCGCTCCATCACCTCGAGGTCAGCGCCGACGTATGGGGCGAGATCGGTCTTGTTGATGACGAGGAGATCGGACCGCGTAATTCCGGGCCCCCCTTTGCGCGGGATCTTCTCGCCTTGCGCGACGTCGATGACATAGATCGTGAGATCGGCCAGCTCCGGCGAGAACGTCGCGGCGAGATTGTCGCCGCCGGACTCGATGAAGATGAGATCGAGGTTGGGAAACTTCCGCTTCATCGTCTCAATGGCCGCAAGGTTGATCGAACAGTCCTCGCGAATGGCCGTATGGGGGCAGCCTCCCGTCTCTACGCCCATGATCCGCTCCAACGGCAGCGCCTGGGCGCGCATAAGGATTTCCGCGTCCTCCTTCGTATAGATGTCGTTCGCGATGACGCAGATATCGTAAGTATTGCGGAAATGCTTGCACAACATCTCCGTCAACGTCGTCTTGCCGGAGCCGACCGGGCCGCCAATTCCAACGCGGAGCGGGCCATGAGGTGACGTCATGATCGGAATAGCCTCGTGTGCTGCGTTTCGTGAAGAAGCGAAGCAAGATCCGAGCGCCAGGTAGCGCTGCCAAGGTCTTCAAGCGTTGCCGTCTCGGCAGAAGCCGCGACAGCGATGAGATCTGGAGTGAGTTGCGCGAGCAGCTGCTGACTTTCGGTGGGGCCAATGATTGATAGGCGAATTGCTGCCGAAAGCAGATTGCCGACAAATGCAATTGCGTATGCGCGCAGGACGTCCGCCACCGGAATGTGGTGAAGGGCAGAGGCAACGCCTACGGCGACAGCGTAAACGACATCGCTGCAATCCTGAATGGCCGCCGGCATTGGCCTAGGCGGCGGCCAGGAGGCCTCGATCTGCTGAAGGAATGAACGGCCCTGCTGGGTTGCCTCAAGAAAACGTTCGGCCGAGGGCTGCAGGGCGGCCGCAAACTCAATTATTTCTCGGAGATTTTCGTCATTTTCTGTGGCCGCTGCTCGCCAGGCACAGGCGACAAAAATCAGATCATTTTGTAGAGATCCAAATTCCACGAGATCTGCGAGCCACGCCTTCAATGTTTGACGATCCCGGATCCAACCCTGATCGACGGCCGCTTCGAGACCGTGGCTATACGCAAATGCACCGACAGGGAAGGCGGGAGACAGCCAAATCTGCAGCAGAACCTGCGCCTTTACCTGTTGCGCTTTTTGCGCCACCTCGCGTTGGCCTAACCTGGGTTCAAGACCAGACACTATCCGACCGAATTAGTACGAATGATCGTGGTGGTGGTGGCGGTGATGGTGGTGATGATGGCCGTTATGGAGCGGCCCCTTACCACCGTACGCGCCGCCCTCCGGCTCGAAGGGACGCATCACCTCCCGGACGTGCGCACCAAGACCAATCACCATCTCTTCCAGGACATGATCGGGCTGAATGTAGATGGCATCAGGCGTGATTTCCGCTGGCGTATGGCGATTGCCGATATGCCACGCGATACGGGCCAATGCGTGGGGATTGTCAGCGGAAATTTCGAGCAACGGCTCAGCTGCCGCGA